>DASYNU010000322.1:0-45608 GCA_036008345.1 Bryobacteraceae bacterium | reverse complement strand
GATGCGATTACCGGATAGAGTACTAAGCTATGCACATCTCCGAGCGATGTTGCACGCACCACCAGCTTCAACCGGTCCATGAAGCGGAACACCTCTTCCTTGCCGGCATCCTTCAGCTCGAACGTGACGATTGCGCCGTACAAACCGTCGGGCAAAAGCCGGCGAATTACGGCCGCGTCCGGATGCCCTGGGTCCGCCAGGTAATGCACCTTCGAGACGTGCGGATTCGAAGCCAGCCAAGAAGCTACGCGGCAAGCGTTCGAACAATGCCGCTGCATGCGCAGGGCGAAGGTCTTGATGCCCCGCATGGTGAGATAACTTTCGAACGGCCCGAGCAGTGGTCCGATGGTACGGGCCAAATTACGCGTGATGACGTGATGTTCCGGATCGGAAACAATGACGCCTCCCATCACATCGCCGTGGCCGGCCAGGAATTTGGTCACGCTATGCACGGACATGTGGGCGCCGTGTTCGAGCGGGCGAACCAGCAGCGGAGTAGCGAAGGTGTTATCCACCACCAACGCGGCTCCCGCGGCGCGCGCCAGCTCGGCAATGCGATCCATATCACCCACGCGCAGCAGCGGGTTCGAGATGGTTTCCATCAACACGCAGCCGGGCTGATGGTCGTTGATCTTGGCCCGGACCTTGTCGAGATCGCAAATATCCACGAAATTTATCTGGATTCCAAGCGGCTCTAGCACCTTGCACAACAGGCTGGTGGTAGCGCCGTAGAGCGCGCTGGCAGCCAAAATGGACTTGCGCCGGTCGCTAAGCGCGGCCAGCAACGAAACGTGTACGGCGGTCATGCCGGACGAGCACGCTAAGGCGCCGTGGCCATTTTCAAGCGACGCCATCACTTCTTCGAGCGCCGCGTTGGTGGGGTTGTCGTAGCGGGAATAACAATACCCATCCTCTTCGCGGCCGAGCACGCGGTCGAGCTGGGCGGTGCTTTCGTAGATGTAACTGGCGGCGGTATAGATGGGAGTGGTGACTGGGATGAATGCTCCCGGCTTGGCTGGATCGGCCTTACGGTCGCCTTTATGAATGGCTTTGGTTTCGATTTTCATGATTTCCTTTTCCAGCGGGTTCCTTCCTTGGTGTCTTCGAGAATTATGCCGGCCTCCAGCAATTGATTCCGAATCTGGTCGGAGCGCTGGAAATCCCGGTTCTGCTTGGCCGCCACGCGTTCGGCGATTAAACCCTCCACTTCGGAATCCGAAATGCCGGTTTCTTTTCGAGACGGACGCAGCACGTCGAAGATGGAGTCGAACTCATCCAGAAATTCGAGCGCCGCAGTCACATTACCGGCCGGGAACTCGTCCGAATCCATGGCGGTGTTGAGATCGCGAACAAATTCGAACAGCGCGGCGAGAGCCTCGGCCGTGTTCAGATCGTCATCCAGGCTTTCTTCAAATCGCCGCTTGGCCGCGCGGGTACGGTCCGCGATTTGCTCGTTATCGCCTTCGGGATACTTGTCCGTCTCCAGGCGCAGCTTGAAATTTCGCAGCCGCTCGATGGTAGTGGCGGCGGCTTTCAATCCGTCGAAAGTAAAATTAACCTTCTTGCGGTAAGGCACCGATGCCAGCAGATACCGCACCGACTCCGGCGTGTAGCCCATCGCCAGCAGGTCGCGCAGAGTGTAGAAGTTGCCGGCGGACTTCGACATCTTCTGCGCTTCCACGTTGAGGAATTCCGAATGCAGCCAGAAGCGCGAGAACGGTTTCGATGTTATGGCTTCCGATTGCGCGATTTCGTTTTCGTGGTGCGGAAAGATCAGGTCCACGCCGCCGGCATGGATGTCCAGTGTTTCGCCCAGATATTTCATGGCCATCACGGAGCATTCGATGTGCCAGCCGGGACGGCCGGGGCCGATCTCGCTATCCCAGAATGGCTCGTCGTTCTTAGGCGCCTTCCACAAGACAAAATCACGGGCGTCGGCCTTGTCGTACTCGTCACTATCCACGCGAGCGCCGGCGCGGATGCCGCTGAAATCGTTGTGCGAGAGCTTGCCGTACTCGGGAAACTTCGAAATCCGATAGTACACGGAGCCGTCGCTGCGGTAAGTGTAGCCGCGCTGATCCAACTCTTCAATGGCCCGGACCATCTCCTTAATGTGTTCCGTCGCTTTCACCATGCGCTCCGGCCGCTCCAGACGGAGTGCCGCGCTATCTTCGAGAAAAGCTTGCGTGTATTTTTCGGTGTACTCGGGAAGCGATTTGTGCTCGGCCGCTGCGTTGCGTATGATCTTGTCCTCGACGTCAGTGATGTTCATCACGTGGTCGAGTTTGTAGCCGCGCGCGCGCAGCCAGCGGCGCAGGATGTCCTGGAAAGTGAACGTTCGGAAATTTCCGATATGCACGAAGTTATACACCGTCGGTCCGCACGTGTACATGCGGACAGTGTTGTCATGCAGGGGCGCGAACGGCTCCACTTGTTGGGTTAAGGTGTTATAGAAACGGAGGGCCATCGAAGGGTTTAGCCTTCATGGTAACGCACGGCGGGTTAGTTCAGCCCAGATCCATCGCGGCTTTGAGCACGGCTTCGACACCCTGAG
Source organism: Bryobacteraceae bacterium (assembly GCA_036008345.1). Lineage (GTDB taxonomy): Bacteria > Acidobacteriota > Terriglobia > Bryobacterales > Bryobacteraceae > Palsa-89. The sequence continues at coordinate 43,054 of DASYNU010000322.1, read as the reverse complement.
CAAGGTCCGGCGAGAGCGTTCCGATCCGCTGGTTGAGCTTCGGGCGATCTAGAGTAGTTACCTGATGGCATATCGCAATGCTTGCTCTCGGCAGCTCGCCGCCGCCGGCAGGTATATGCACCACAGTTTGGCCCGCGCTTAGCCTGTCACGCTTAGGTCTATGGAACCACGATCACCGAATACGACACTCAGCATCACCGGACGACGACCGCCTGGCGGGACCCGGAGCGTGGTTCAAGACTTGCCCAACACATCTCCCCACGTCTCATGGCTTTTACTGTTCATTGTTTCATCAGTTGTTCAACCGCAGCTGACTCTAACAAAGGATCGAGGTCGAGTCCCGTTCCAGCCGTCTCGGCGGCGTACGCGGCAATAGCCCTGTGTCGAAGTGCTTTCTTCCTGGCTCTCAGCCAGCCCCAGCTTTCCGCGCAATCGGGTTGGCCCGGCTGGTGAGCGCGGCCGGTGTCTGCACGAAGCTCGGCTCACGTTCGTTTCGGAAGCGGCAAATGAAACTTTTTCACGATCAACCCTCCGCCTTTAATTGTGCCGTGATATCGTGGCTTTTAGCCACAGACAGATCACGAGGTCAATCATGATAAAAACGAAATTCCTGACGTTCATCGCGCTCGCTGTTCCAGCGCTCGCGCAAACTTCCGTAAAAGACGCGCTGGTGAAACATTGGAAAGTCTCCAGCGATTTCACCATCGCGGTCGCCAAGCTGATGCCGGCCGAGGACTACAGCTTCAGGCCGGTTCCCGAGGAGATGAGTTTCGGCCAGGTGCTGGTGCAGGTGGGCGGCGCGAATCTCAGCGCCTGTTCTAATGCCAGCGGGACCAAGCGCCCGGAGATTCCAGATAAAGTGCTGCAAGCCGCGCTCGGGAAGGCCGAGATCGACAAGGACACGGCTGTGCAGTTTCTCACCGATTCATTCGATTTCTGCAACCAAGCCGTGGCAGGGATGACACCCGAGAAACTGGATGCCGTGGTGGGGCCGGAAAAACGCAAAATGACAGCCTTCGAATGGCTGTGGGCCTACTTCACACACACGGCGCATCATCGCGGACAGTTGGAAGTGTATCTGCGCTTGAAAGGTATCAAGCCGCCCGCGTACGCTTTCTAGTATTCATGTGGATACTGCTGATCGCACTGCTGGCATGTGAAATAGCAGGTGCGCAGACGGCGAGACCACGGGCGCGCGATTTGGGTATCACGACCGGAGTTCTTGCGCCTGGCCCGTTAGACGCCATCACCGACGTGGCGGGAGTCGCCGTGGGCCACGCGACGCTGATTCAGGGCGACGACGTTCGCACCGGCGTCACAGCCATACTTCCGCATCCACGCAATCTGTTCCGCGAGAAGGTTCCCGGCGCTGTGTTTATCGGGAACGCATTCGGCAAGCTGGTGGGCTCCACGCAAGTGGATGAGTTGGGCGAGATCGAGACGCCGATTCTGTTGACGTCCACGCTCAACGTGTGGCGCGTGGCGGGCGCACTGGTGGACTATATGCTGGCTCTGCCGGGCAACGAAACCGTGCAATCCATCAATCCCGTGGTCGGAGAAACCAACGACGGCTGGTTGAACGATATCCGTGGCCGGCACGTCGGCCGCGATGAGGTGTTCGCGGCAATTCGTAACGCGAAGTCCGGACCCGTTGAGGAGGGGTCGGTGGGGGCTGGCACCGGAACTGTGGCACTTGGTTTCAAAGGCGGGATCGGTACGGCGTCCCGCAAGTTGAGCAGCGGGTACACGCTGGGCGTGCTGGTGCAAACCAACTTCGGGGGATTTCTAACCATCGCGGGCGCGCCCGTGGGCCTGGAACTTGGTGGACGTTCCGCGCGCGAGCTGGTAGACGCGGCCAAAGGCTCGGTGATGGTGGTGATGGCCACCGATGCACCGGTGGACGCGCGTAACTTAAAGCGCCTGGCCGCGCGCGCCATGCTGGGACTGGGCCGCACCGGAGCGTCCGGCAATAACGGCAGCGGCGATTACGCCATCGCGTTTTCGACTTCCCGGCCGGTCAACGTATTGGGTAACGATTCCATGTCGCCGCTTTTTCTGGCGGCGATTGAAGCCACCGAAGAGGCGGTCTACAATTCGTTGTTTCGCGCAACTACTGTGACGGGCCGCGGCCACACCGTGGAAGCTCTGCCCATCGAAAAGACTTTGGAGATTCTTCGCAGGCATGCGGTGTTGAAGAACTAGGAAATGCAAATCAATTTCTTACATAAACTCGCCGTCGTCACTGGTGGCGCCAATGGCATCGGACTCGCGATCGCGAAGCAACTTGCGGCTAGCGGGGCCAACACCTACATACTGGATCTCGAGCGGGAGCGTCCGGCGGAAATCGCCGCCGCCTTTGGCGCTCACGGCATGATCGCGGATTGTTCCGACCGTGCCCAGATTGAGCGAGCCTTCGATTCCCTGCCCTCGGCACCCGAAGTCGTGATGGCCAACGCCGGAATGGTTATCGAAGGCGAGTTCCTATCGGTGGATCCGAGTGACTGGGACCGCACCATCGCTTTGAATCTCACGGGGATATTTCACACCGTGCAAGTTGCGGCTCGCGCCATGAAGACGCTCGGCCGCGGGGCGATTGTGTTGACTGCGTCCACCAACAGCTTCGATGGGGAACAGCGTCTTACCGCGTACAATGCGAGCAAAGCCGGATTGCTGGGATTGCTTCACACTTCAGCCAATGAACTTGGTCCGCATGGCATTCGCGTGAACGCTGTGTGTCCGGGATTGATACGCACTCGCCTCACCCAAGCTTCGTTTGACAACCCAGCCGTCATTCAAGATTATTTTAGAGACATCGCGCTTGGACGCGGCGGCGAACCCGACGAAGTGGCTAAGGCTGCGGTTTTTCTAGCTTCCGATCTGGCTTCCTACATCACTGGCGCGGCATTGTTCGTGGATGGAGGGCAGATGGCCGCCAAATTCGGCGCCTGGAGCGAGGAGACCGCTGAGTTCTCTGAAGGCCGGTGGCGATTGCGCTAGCTTGAGGCAGTTCGCAGGCGAAAGCGCCTGCGCCACTCCGCGATCACGTGGGGCAGGCACTTCTGCCTGCCAAGATTACGCGAAGATTACGATTCCGACGCAATCTTGTGCGCTTCTCCACTAGCCGATACACTGCGGCTATGGCATTAGTCAGCTTTCGTGTAGGTGCGTTCCTAGCGCTGGCCGGTCTGTCCAACGCGCAAAATATTGTGGTAGACGCCGCCGAATCTCACGCTGTGAATTGGTTCAGTCCCATGCGGGCGCTGGGCGGCGCAATCGACCGGTTGCGGGGTGGCGACACCAAAGAGGCCAACGAAAAAAACACCGAGCGGCTTCTTACGAACCCGGTGCTCAAGGAAATGCTAGGTGCCGGATGGCAGACCGTGACTTACCGTCAAAATACGGAATTGATGATTGAGGCGTGGCATTGGAACGAACGCGGCACCTGGAGCAACGCCGCCAAGCAGGAGGGTTATTTTACGGGCAGCGCCGATCTGGGCGAGCCGATCCGTCATTCCTGGGCCTATCCGCTGCCCCATCGCGGCGCCACCGAGGGGGATGGCAACGGCTGGTCGCGCCTCACCGACGGCGATCTGAAATCCTATTGGAAGAGCAATCCCTACCTGACCAAAGCGTTCACGGGAGAAGACGACGCGCTGCACCCGCAGTGGGTGATGATCGATCTCGGCGCCAAGGTGGACGTCAACGCCATAAAGATCGCGTGGGCCGATCCCTACGCCAGGCGCTACTACATCCAATTTTGGACGGGCGAAAAAGAACCGTTTTATGACGGCATCAACAAAGGCGCGTGGCAGACATTTCCCATGGGTACCATCACCGATGGCCAAGGCGGAACGCCTACGTTGAAACTGATGAACTGGAAAATCCCGGTGCGGTACCTACGGATCTGGATGACGGAATCGTCCAATACCTGCGATACGCATGGCTCTGAAGACCGGCGCAACTGCGTGGGCTATGCGATCAATGAACTTTATATCGGAACCATGTCGGCAGAGGGCCAGTTCACCGATATCGTCAAGCATCTTCCCAGCCGCAAGCAGACTATCACTTGGCCATCCTCGGTGGATCCGTGGCACGCCGCTTCGGATTTGGATCACGGACGGGGCGACCAAATCGGCTTCGATTTCTTCTTCAATTGCGGCGTCACGCGCGGCCTTCCAGCCATGATCCCGATCGCCATTCTCTATGCAATCCCCGAGGATGCGGCCAACGAAATCGCGTACCTCTACAAACGAAAATATCCGATCTCCTGGATCGAGATGGGCGAGGAGGCGGATGGGCAGCGCGTGCTTCCCGAAGACTACGCTACGCTGTACATCCAGTTCGCGAAGGCCATCCACCAGTTGGTTCCTCAAGCGCCGCTGGGCGGTCCGGCTTTTGAAGGAACGTCCGGCGATGTCGATTCCTGGGCGGATGCGAATGGAAGGGTGTCGTTCCTGGGGCGTTTCGTGGACTATCTCAAACAGCGCGGCCACCTGCAGGATTTCACGTTCTTTTCGTTCGAGCATTATCCGTGCATGGGCAACAAAGCCTGCTCCAACTGGGATTCCCTAAACTGGGAGCCGGCCTTCGTCAACCATGTAGTGCAGGCATGGAAAGATAACGGTCTGCCGGCGAATGTGCCCTTCTTCATGACCGAGGGCAATGATCTGGACGAAGGCAGCCCAGGCACGGTGAAGAGTGGATTGTGGCTGGCCGATTACGTCGGGTCCATGCTGACGGCGGGCGCCTCCGGCACTTTTTATTTCCACTACATCACAACCATCGGTGAAGGCGGCCGAGGCGGGTTCCTCTCCATGGATGAGAGCGGTCACGTGAAAAACTATCCGCCGCAATATCTCGCGACGGAGGTGATTTCGAAGGAATGGGTGCAGCCAGTGGACGCCATCCACAAGCTTTTCAAAGTGGCCAGCGACGTGAAGGATAAAGCCGGAAACGTTCTGGTGACTGCTTATGCCTTGGAGCGGCCCGACGGCCAATGGTCTGTGATGTTAGTGAACAAAGATCACGACAACGATCATTCTGTAAGAGTGACATTCGCCGATCCTGCCACGAAGAACCATCACTCATTCACGGGACCGGTGGCGCGTGTGGTGTTCGGACCCGCGGAATATCAGTGGCATCCGGATCCGGGGGCACCGGAGGGCACTCGCAGGCGAGCGCAGAGCGGTCACGCGGATCCGGACGGGCCGCCATCCAAATCAACGGTCACGGCCGGTGGCGCGGATACGTTATATCAGCTTCCGAAGTCGTCGATCATTGTGCTGCGGGGAAAGCTGGGGAACTAACGCGAGGCACCGGCTCCCTTGCCGAGCCGCGAGCGTAAGCGACCGGTGCCTTGGATTTTTTCACGGACTCTCACGGCCGCGGTTCGGTAACGGACAGCGTCCAGTATTTCTGGAACCCGATATAATCCGCTGGCATGTTCGCTAGAATCGTTCGCCGCAACTCCAGGAAATCGATGTCGCCCTGCCGTTCGTAGAGGATCTTTCCTCCCGGAGCAATCAAAACCGTATACGGCACGCCGGCCTTCCACTTGGGATCAAACGCGGCCTGTAGCGCATAAGTATCTTCCGATCCGAAAAGCAGATTCCGGCTGGACGCGTGTTGCTTCTCCAGCATCTTAAGAACTCCCGCTTTCTCGTCCGGCATGTTGGTTGAAACCGTCACCAGATCGAAGTCGCGCACGCGGTACATGCGATAAGTGGTTTCCACGTCCGGGAATTCGTGTACACACGGCCCGCACCAAGTTGCCCAGAAGCTGACCAGCAGCATCTTACTGGTTGCGTTCGCGCGCAGTTTCTGCAAATCCTCGGCAGTTGCCAACTCCAACCGCACCGGCTCCGCCTCGATCTTCTTTTGATCGGCAATGCGAGCCTCCATCTTTTCTTTCCACTTAGTGGAGCAGCCAAAAACACCTGTTTGTTCAACCGGGACCGGCTTCCCCACCAGCAGCGCATCCACTGCATTGCGCGCATCTTCGGATTTCACTAGCTCCACGCGGTAACTATTATCGAAGCGACCCTGATAGCGCAGCTTGCGATCCTTATCGAACACAAAAACGTGCGGCGTGGCCTGTGGACCAAGCGCGCGCGCCACTGCTTGCGTTTCGCCATCGTAGAGATACGGATAACGCAGGTATTTATAACCCACCCGGATTTTCATTTCGTCCAGGCTGTCGGAAGTATCAGCCGAATCCAGCTCGTCTACACGGATCGCTTCGGGATCGTTGGGTTGAATGGCCACCACGGCTACACCTTTGGGACCGTATTCATCGGCCAGGTTCTGGACTCGCTGTTCGTAGATGGAAGCGATCGGGCAATGATTGCACATGAAAACGATCACGAGTATCGGGCTGGCCGCGTAGTCGCCGAGTTTATGAATCTTGCCGTCAACACCGGGAAGCGAAAAATCCGGCGCCTGCGATCCAATCGCCAAAATTGGATGCGCTGGTTGTGCGAGCCCCGAAAGCGCAACCGCGAGGAATACTGCCAATCGCGTGATCATGCCAGTTTTCGCGCGAACTCCAATTCTCGCGCTACGTCCGAGTCAATATTTCCTTCCTTCTCATATTCGATGGCACACAACCCGCTATAGGACACTTTGTGCAACTCCTCCATGACAGCCGGAATGTTGGCGATGCCTTGACCCAGCAGAACGTTATCTTCCCCGCCCGACGCCGCTACGTCTTTCAAATGCACCATTTTAAGATACGGCGCCAGTTTGCGAACCGCGTCCACAGTATCGTACCCGCAAGACGCGATGTGCCCGACGTCCAGCGTGGCGCCCATGGTTTTCGATCGGCCGGCCAGCCCTTTCAGCACATCCTCGGGACTCTCGTAAGCAAACTTTTGCTTGAAGTAATGATTGTGGATTCCGAACGTGAGACCTTCCCGCGAGAAGCGCCGATCGATTTTCTCGATCATATCGCCGGTGGCGTCGCCCGAAACGTTCCGCGATCCGAGCAACCCGGCGAACCGCACCGCATAATCGAGATCCCGATCGTCTTTGATGGTAGCCGAGTAATACGACACGCAGCGAATGCCCGCATCGTCGAATTTACGCTTGGCACTTTGGCACATTTCATCGGTAGGCGGCTTCATCAACATGAACTCGCCGCGAGACATTTCTATCTCGGAGATGCTCAGCGCTCTAAGCTGGGCGATCATGTCATCAAGAGAATAGTTGTGGTAGGTGTACGTGCCTATTCCGATTTTGAGCCGCGCGGCGGCTAGCGTAGTTCCCACTCCAATTCCAACCGCTACGGTTCCAACGAATGTTCTGCGAGTCAGCATATTCTGTTACGGCGCCGGGCGTGGAGTGACATCGGCGTCCTCCAGGCCCATAGCCCATTTGATGGCTTCCACGTACATGGTCTGCATCTCCGGCCGGTCCCAATTCTCGACGGGGTGTCCCAGCGTGGAGTAATACACGCGGCCCTTGCCGTACATCTTGGCCCACGTTACCGCAAAATCCCGATCCTTGCGGTGGACGCGCGAGTTTGCCAGATCCAGTTTGCTGGCATTCAAACGCATCAGCACACGAACTTTCTCGCGCGAGAAATTTCGGATCTGGTAGATCTCATCTTTAAACACGAACGAGCTGGGCCACTGCCGCATGCCCGGAAATGCGGGATCCTCCACCAGGATCGGCGCGTCAAACGTTCCCCAGGGATGCTCGTCGAAATAACCGCCGATCATATCGCCGTACTCAGGCCAGTCCGTAAACGTAATGGTCGCGCTGTGTATGCCGATGAAGCCCTTCCCGTCGTCATGAATGAAGGACAAGAAATCAGCTTTCTTCTGATCGTCCATCTCGAGCGTGCCTCCGGTGTAGAAGAGCACGGCGTCGAAATCGTTCAAGTTCTTGGCGTTGTATTCGAGCTTCTTCTTGGTCAGAGCTTCGGTGTCGGTTCGAATGGTGGTGTCCCACAATCCGGACTCGCGGCCCAGACGTTCGATGGTTGCAAGCGCGTGGGAGACGGCTTCATGCCGATAGCCTTTTTCTTCTCCAATGGCGAGCAATCGCTTCTTGGCGGCAGACGTTCCCGTAGCCGGAACTAGAGCGATCCAGAGTAATGCAACATAGAATCGTTTCCTCAATGCTTCTATATCTTCGCATGTACTCTAGCGAACCGCGAGTGTACTGAAAAATTCAAAAGCACCGGTCGCTTACGCTCGCGGTTCTGTAATGGAGCCGAACCGCAAAATATTGGTCCCCTTGCTGACGCGCAGGGCTATTTGCCGAATTGTAGCCCCGCGCATAAGCAAGGGGACAGGCGCCAATGAAAAAATCGGAATGAGCGCCGGGTTGGCAGACGAAAGCGTCTGCCCCACGTTGACGCACAAGGATTCACGATTGAGTGGCGCGGGCGCTTTCGCCTGCGAACCCATTTCTTCTCGGATGCGCGGAAGCAACGCTACAGCATTACCAACCCCCGGCGAATGGCTTGCGACACCGCCTCCGTCCGGCTGCCCGCCTCGAGCTTCGCGAAAATGGAAGCTACGTGCGTTTTGACGGTGTGCTCGGAGATCCCGAGGCTATGCGCGATCAACTTGTTGCTGTGCCCTTCGGCGATCAAGTTCAACACCTCCAGCTCGCGATCGCTCAGAGGGGCAGCGAGTGCTTCCGCAGCCGGGCGCAATTCACTCAGAAGCGCCGTGAGCGATCCGGCTGTAACCACCACCAAGCCCGCATTCACGGCTTGAATCGCACTTTCGATTTCTTCAGGTGTAGCCTCCCGCGAGAGCACACCAAGCATCCCGGAACGAAGCGCGGCGCTCACCAGTGTCGCATCCGTGGTGTCGATCAAAAGCACCACGGGCAGAGAGCGTAATTCGGGCAGAGTGTCTCCCGCATCCAGAAGCATGACATCGCCTTCGAATTCGGCTGAAGCGAGCAGCGCCCAGTCCACAGCTCCGGCCAATTCGAGCGACGAACTAGATCGGACGACGCTTTCAAGCCCTGCCCGCACCACGCTCGATCGCGCCGCCACCACAACCCGAATCACGCGGCTCTCACCGCATCCACTAACACCTGCGTCACCACTTTTCGAATTTGATCGCTGCCGCCCCGGCGAAATTCAATTTCCAGTGGCGCATTACGGCTGGAATGGAGCGCGGCTTCCAGGTCGTCCGCGGAACGGAACGCCCGGTTTGACGCCCCCACCAACAAGTCGCCCGGTAGCAGCGAGGCTCGCGCCGCTGGTGACTCGGGAACGATTTCCAGAATCAGAAATCCAACGCGCCCGGCATTCGGTGACAGAGGCACCGGCCGCGCGGTGATGCCGAGGAAGGCCTGACCACCAGCGGACCTCATTAAGAAATGTTCCACGGATCTGGAGGGAATCGCTAGCGCGAGGCCCCCTGCAATCATTGTATTCAGTCCCACTAATTGGCCTGCGGCGTTGGCCAGCGGTCCACCGGAGTTGCCGGGCGCCAACCGAACATCACTCACCACCCACCGCCCGGCCGCGAAACCCGCCAGCGCGCCAACACTGTGAATAACGCCAGTGCTCACCGCGCCGATGAATCCGTACGGGCTGCCCACTGCGATTACCAGCTCGCCCGGACGCAGGGCATCGGAGTCGCCCGGAACGGCACTGGCAAGGCCGTCAGCATCCACCTGCAATGACGCCAGATCGCGCCGCCGGTCCGTCTTTTGAACATGAGCGGTAAGTTGCCGTCCATTCCAAAGCTCCACCCGCACGGTGCTTCCGTGCAGTACGTGCGCATTGGTTACGATCTGTCCATCCTCGCGCCACACTATTCCTGACCCGCGGTTCGCGGGGCCTGACCCGCGGTTCGCGGCGCCTGACCCGCGGCTGGCTGCGCCGGCGAATACCTGGACGGTAATGCGCCGGAGCCTCTCCGTCACTTCCCCAAAGGCATCGCCCAACATTTATTTTCCCTTTCTCGGGCGCTCGCCGATGCGGACTTTCACATCCTGGATGTTGCCTGCGCGCAGCACTCGGAAATTCAAGTTCTCACCGATGCTCGCGCTGTCCAACAACTCGGCCAGTGTCTCAGCGTCTGAAATGACGCTCGATCCGGCCTGCAGCAGTATGTCGCCCATGATCAGACCTGCCGCGGCAGCGGGACCATTCGCCTCAGTTCCAAGCAGCATGATGGCAGTGTCTTGATCCAGCTTCAACTTCTCCTTCAAGTCGCGCGGCAGCGGCACAGGCTGCAGCGCGATACCCAGAAAACCTCGGCCCACGTATCCATGCTCCAACAGCTTCTTCGCCACACGATCTACGGTCTTGCGGGTCACCGCCAGCACCGACGTGCGCGAAAGACCTGTCGAAACCAGACCGATGACGCTGCCGCTCGAATCCACAGCGGCGCCGCCCGATGAAGTGGGATATACCGAGACATCCAAACGCACAAAGGGATTCAGCTTTCCGCTGCGCCAGGATTTCCATTCGCCGGACACTCCGCTGATGACTCCGAAGGACGCGATAGGTCCGGTAGCCGCTGTCCGTCCCACCGCTAGCACCAGTTGCCCGGTCTTCAGGTGATCGTCGGAGCCAAGCTCGGCCGGCTGGATACCCCCCGTGTCGGTCTCTAGCAGGGCCAGGTCGGTACCAGGATCGCTGCCGCGCAGCCGGGCGTCGGCGTGCCGGCCATCCGGAAGAAGAACTTTGATGCCTTCTTCAAACCGGATGCCTTCACTCGACGTCAGAATCAGGTTCTCGCGCCAGACGATGCCGCTGGAATTAATGCGCGGCCTGGCGTGGACAGCCACCACCCGAGCGGCGGCGCGTTCCACCGCTCCGGCCAGTTCATTCGAAAGATTTACAAGATCAGTTGCCATGCACCCAGCATGCGGCACCCCCCGTCGACCGCGCATCGGAAGAAAGGATGAGACCGGATCAGCGGATCGAGTGAGTGCGTTAAAGCTTGTGGGCTCCAGTGGTTCTTCCTAAAGTACGATCCAAGGTCCCCAGCGGAAGGTGGCCGGATTTCCGGGCAACGTTTAGCATGAGGCAATCCGAAAAGCCTAATGATGGCCGGGAGCGGAAGAGTTCAAGCGCTGACGCCACAACATCGGAGTCCTGGAGCACCAGCTCGTTATGATTGAGCAGCATTTCGACGGCCGTGGCGAGGTCGGCGGAACTACGCTCGTACACGGTTGCCAGCACCCAAGCGGCTTCCGCGAGTACAAGAATCGACACCCAAGCCCCAGGCTTGATGAAGGCGTCTGCGGAAGCGGCTTGGCGCGGATCGTCCCGCGTGATGAGCCGGATTAAGATGTTGGTGTCAACGGCGCGCATAACGTTCCCGGACCCGGCGCCTTATCCCTTCTTTCATTTCTACTACAGTGCGGGGTGTGGGCGCCTTCTTTGGGAACAAAGCCTCATGAATCTCTTCGGATGTGAATCGTGCTGACCGCCGTACCACGATTTTGCCCCCCTCCTCGTCCCACTCCAGGACGGACCCCGGGCCCACACCGAGTTTTCGGCGAACGTCTGCGGGGACCGAAATCTGTCCTTGCGACGTGAGTTTGGAGTGAGCGATTGCCATGACTCTTATATTACCAGGGTAATCAAGGGACGTCGCACCCCGCTTGGGCTACAGTGAGAATGTGCATTTCGAGCTCCAAGCTGAATGCCCCGACACAGGTGCGCGCGCGGGATTGCTGCACACCGCGCACGGCGTGGTGGAAACACCCGTCTTCATGCCCGTCGGCACCCAGGCAACCGTCAAAGGCGTCCCACAGCGCGATCTGGAATGCGATCTGGATGCCAGAATCATCCTGGCCAACACCTATCACCTGTTCCTGCGGCCCGGCCACGAGCTGATCCGCCATCTGGGCGGTCTCCATCAGTTCATGGCCTGGCCGAGGGCGATTCTCACGGATTCCGGCGGCTTTCAAGTCTTCAGCCTGAGCGATCTTCGCAAAGTCACCGACGAAGGAGTGCTTTTCCGCTCGCATCTGGATGGCGATCAACACTTGTTCACGCCGGAATCCACCGTGGATGTGCAGTTGGCCCTTGGCAGCGACATCATGATGGTCCTGGACGAATGCCTGGCGTATCCCGCCAGCCACGAAGCCGCGAATCAGGCCATGCGGCGCACGGTCGCCTGGGCGAACACAGCGTACCGGTACTATTTGCGCCGTAAGGAGGAGACTTCTTCCCCGGCCGCGCTGTTTCCCATAGTGCAAGGCTCCATGTTCCACGACCTACGAACCGCCTGCGCCGCGGAACTCAGCGAATTGAATGCACCAGGCTACGCGATCGGCGGCTTATCGGTGGGCGAGCCGCGACCCCTGAGCCTGGAAATGACTGAGGCCACCGCCCCGCTTCTCCCGCGCGATCGGCCACGTTATGTGATGGGCGTCGGAATGCCCGAAGAACTGGCCGAATACGTTGCCCGCGGCGTGGACATGCTGGATTGCGTGCTCCCCTCCCGCAATGCCCGCAACGGCTGCCTGTTTACTTCCGAAGGCCGCGTGATCATCAAGCAGGCGCGTTACCGCGACGATCCCGCGCCCATCGACCCCAATTGCCACTGCTACACCTGCCGAACTTACTCCCGCGCTTATCTCCGGCACCTGTTTCAGGCCGGAGAGATCCTGTTTTCAACCCTCGCGACGCTCCACAATTTGAAGCACTACCTTGACAGGATGCGTCAAATCAGGCACGCTATACTGCTTGGGACATTTCGGGCGTATCTGGACAGCCTCCGGCGGCGAGCGGTAGAATAATCGTGTATCGGTCTCCTGCGGTACCCGTTGTTCCTCTCAACTTGGGCAGTCCAAGCGGTAACATAAATCGGATCGATCATCGGTGAAAATGACACTCTTCAGTCTGTTGCTGCAGCAGCCCAGCTCGAATCCTATCATTGGTTTCCTGCCTCTTTTGGTGATCGTAGCCATCTTTTATCTGCTGGTTTTCATGCCCATGCAACGCCAGAAAAAGCAGCAGGCCCAGATGCTCAAGGATCTTCAGAACGGGAGTGTGGTACTGACTACGGGCGGGATTGTGGGGACGATTGTAAGTATCAATAATGATGATACCCTGATACTACGAGTAAAACCGGACAACGTGAAGCTGCAGGTCGCGCGGAGCGCTGTGTCGGGTCTGGTGACAGAAAAAACTTAAAAACCGTTTCTCGTATCTCGTTTCTCGTTAGGGACCATCGAGCGTCTTGAACGAGAAACGAGAAACGAGAAACGAGAAACGCAATCGGAATGAAACGCAACATCAAAATCAAGGCCGGCGTAATCGTCGCGGTGATACTGATCTGTATCTACGGAATCGTCGGCGTTCCCAAGTCGAAGGACGAGTTGATCGCCAACTGGAAAAAGAATATACGTCTCGGTCTCGACTTGAGGGGCGGCACGCAGTTGGTTATGGAAGTCCAGGTTCAAGACGCCTTCAAGGCTTTCGCCGACACCACCATTGATCGGCTGAAGGATGATCTGAAGAAGAACAATATCGATTACTCCGACATCACCCGGAACGAGCCCGCCACGCTGCAGGACGCCGACAAGATCGAGGTGGATATCAAGGGCGTCCCGCTCGCCAAAAGCAGTCCTCTACGGAGCGCCATTAGCGAGTCATACGGCGAATGGAACTTGCTGGCCACCAATTCGACCGACTATAAGCTGACTATGAAGCCCACCGAGGCGTTGAAGCTGAAGCACGACACCATGACGCAGACCATGGCAACCATCGAACGTAAGATCAATGGACTGGGATTGGCGGAGTCCTCGGTGCAACCCACCGGCCGCAGCGATGCTGAGGCAGACCTGCTGATTCAACTTCCAGGCGTCGACGATTCGGCTCACGTCAAGCAGGTTTTGCAAACTCAGGCGGTCCTTGAATGGGATGAAGTGAAGGACGGCTCGTTCTCGAGCAAAGAGGAAGCGCTGTCAAAGCACGGCGGCATCATGCCATTGAATACCAAACTGGTCCCCACCCTAGCCCGCGGCGGCCAGCAGCTTTGGTATTTGGTGGGACGCAGTCCCATAGTACGCGGGACCGATATTCGCGACGCGCACGCGTCCCAGGGAGAAGTGGGCCGTTGGGAAACTAACTTCGTGCTCACCCAGGACGCGGCCAAACGTTTCGCCCGCTACACGGAGGCCAATATCGGCAACCGGGCGGCCATCGTAGTGGACGGCCAGATAATCAGTGCACCCACCATCCAGAGCCGTATCTCGGATACCGGCCGCATCACCGGGGCGGCCACCCAGGAAGAGGCCGCCGACCTCGGTTTGAACCTGAGGGCTGGTTCCCTGCCCGCCAGCATGGTGATTCTGGAAGAGAGGACCGTGGGTCCGTCACTCGGGGCGGACTCCATTAAGGAAGGCTTCCGGGCGGGCACTGCCGGCTTGATCGCCGTTATTGGCTTTATGCTGTTCTACTACCGGCGCTCAGGTATTAACGCCACGCTCGCCCTGGTGCTGAACGCCGTCATTCTAATAGCGGCGCTCAGTTATTTCGACGCCACCCTTACTTTGCCTGGCATCGCGGGCGTCATCTTGACCATCGGTATGGCGGTGGATAGCAACGTGCTTATTTTTGAACGCATTCGCGAAGAGCTACGCGCCGGTAAGGCGGTAGTGGCGGCGGTCGACGCTGGCTTTAGCAAAGCCTTTTTGACCATTATCGACACGCACGTCACTACCGTGGTATCTTGTGCGTTTCTGTTTATCTTCGGTACCGGACCAGTGAAGGGCTTTGCAGTAACCCTGGTTATCGGCCTGATCGCCAATCTTTTCACGGCGGTCTTTGTGTCCAAGACGATTTTCGATTTTGAGCTGTCCGGAAAACAACAGGTGACGGCTTTGAGTATTTAAAACGGTTCTTCGGTTCTTCAGTTCATCGGTTCTTCCGTTCTTGCTTAGGACCGATGAACCGGGGAACTGAAGAACCGAGGAACTGAAACGGCGGGAACTCTAACCCGCTTGCCGGTGTCTAAACGACTTAATGCCGGCGCTACGATTGGCTACATGGAATTATTTGGTACGACAAACTACGACTTTTTGGGCAAGAAGTGGCCCTTCATCATCCTCTCCCTCATTCTCACGGCGGCTGGTTTGGTGAGCTTGGGTTTTAAGGGTGGGCCGCGCTATGGTATTGATTTTCGTGGGGGTGCACTGGTCACGGTAGCTTTCGCCCAGCGTCCGCCTGTGGATAAAGTGCGCGCCGCGCTTTCAGGAAAGCTGCCGCAAGTGGAAGTGCAGGAACAATACGGTAAACCCAATGATATTATCGGCACTGACGTCCAGGAGGGCGCGGCCCGCCAGACCATCATCGACAGCCTGACCGCCGCTTTCGGACAACCTGCCAACGGCAAGTACAATGTCAACTCCGGAGGTTTGGATGCGCTGGCCGACCACCTGCGCGATCCGCTGCAGGCCGCCAGCGTCCCCATGACGGACCAATCCTTACACGATCTGGCCAAGAACATCATGGACTACCGCACCAGCCATTCCGGTCTGGTCCGCAATCTGGACGAGTTATCCTCCGTGCCCGGCGTCACGCCGCAAGTTTTGAACGTCCTCAAGCAGGCCATTTATCCGGAGTCGTTCGCCGTTATCGGGACCGAAGTGGTGGGGCCCAAGATCGGCGCCGAGCTGCAACGCAAAGCTATACTGGCAGTTCTATACGCACTAGGTGGGATGCTGGTCTACATCGCGTTCCGGTTCGAATGGATTTATGGAGCGGCGGCGGTGATCGCGGTGTTTCACGACACCATTATCACCATCGGACTGTTTTCGCTGTTCAACAAAGAGATTTCGCTAACCGTAGTTGCGGCGTTGCTCACGCTGGTCGGGTATTCGATGAACGATACCATCGTCACTTTCGACCGCATTCGGGAGAACTTAAAAATCCTGCGGCGGGAATCGCTGGAGCCGCTAGTGAACCGCAGTGTTAACCAGACGCTGAGCCGTACCGTCCTGACTTCCGGTCTCACGCTGCTGACCGCCTTAGCCCTGTTTTTGTTCGGCGGCCAAGTACTAAACGGCTTCTCTTTCGCTCTGGTCTGTGGCATTATCGTTGGTACTTATTCATCTGTGTTTGTAGCCAGCCCCATCCTGATCTTCTGGCATAATTTCCTGGAGGGGCGTAAAGGACCCGCGGCGGTGGCGCCCGTAGCGCCGAAGCCCAGCGCGAGTAAGCCTAGCGCGCCGCAAGCGAGTGCACGGAGAGGCACGGCGAAGGTCAAATAAAAGATCCGCCGAAGGTAGTATGATGATTTCTGCGCCGCTGGGCGAGGCAGTGGAACTTTTGGGGAAGAGGTGACACATGTTTGATCAAACTTTCGTAGACGGCACCGCCAAGACGCGCAAACCCTGGACGGTGTTGCTTTCCTTCGTAGGCCAGTGTGCGCTGATCGGTGTGATGGTTTTGATACCACTGATCTTCACCGACACGCTGCCGCGCGCCGCGCTCACCAGCTTCCTGGTAGCTCCGCCGCCGCCCCCTCCTCCACCGCCTCCACCGCCTCCGGCGCCGCCCAAGATCGTCAAGGTGATTCCGCGCCAGTTCGATGCCGGCAAATTGATGGCGCCCAAGACCATTCCGAAAGAGATCGCGAATATTAAAGAAGAAGAGCTGCCGCCGCCCTCGACGGGCAGCGTGGTTGGAGGTGTACCCGGTGGCGTCCCTGGTGGTGCGCCTGGTGGCGTGATCGGCGGAATTATCGGCGCGGTGCCCACTGCTGCCCCGCCCCCTCCCGTTCAGAAAAAAGAAGCTACGCCGCAGCGAATTCGCGTCGGCGGTAACGTTCAGCAGGCCAACCTGATCCGTAAGGTGCAGCCGGTTTATCCCCCGCTCGCCAAGCAGGCCCGCATCCAGGGTACGGTTCGCTTTACCGCCATCATCGGCAAAGATGGCACCATCCAGAATCTTCAATTGCTTGCAGGCCATCCGCTGCTGGTGGAAGCAGCCCGGTCGGCCGTGTCGCAGTGGCAGTACAAGCCGACGCTTCTAAACGGCGAGCCCGTGGAAGTGGTCACCCAGATTGATGTGAATTTTACGTTAAGCCAGTAGTAGTCTAAATTCAACTCGCAGGAGAACAGAATGTTTTTACAATCGCAGGTTTGGGCGTTCCTTTTACAGGATCAGCCTATGAGTTTCGACCCCATGAGTATGTGGAGCGTGATGGCGTGGCCGGCCAGAACCGTTGTGATCGTGCTATTCCTCATGTCCGCATGGTCCATCGGCGTCATGATCGACCGCTTGATCGCCTACAACGGCGCACGCAAGCAGTCCCGGCAGTTTGCGCCAGCCGTAGCCGGCGCATTGAGGGAAGGCAAGCTGGATGAGGCCATCAAGATCGCCGATCGCTACAGCAAGAGCCATCTGGCGAAAGTTGTGGTGGCGGGTCTTCAGGAATTCCGTGCGCATCAGTTGAGCTCGGATATTTCCGGTGAGGAAATTGAGGCTTCCAAGCGCGCTCTCGAACGTGCCGAAGCCATCGTCCACGCCGAGCTGAAGCGCGGCGTTAGCAGCTTGGCAACCATTGGGTCTACTTCACCGTTCGTCGGGTTGTTCGGAACGGTAGTAGGCATCATCAACGCGTTCAAGGGCATCGCGACGCAGAAGTCCACCGGTCTGGGCGCGGTCGCCGGCGGTATTTCGGAAGCGCTGGTAACCACCGCCGTCGGTTTGTTTGTGGCCGTCCCGGCGGTCTGGATGTACAACTACTTCACCAACCGGATTGAAGCGTTCGACGTCGAGATGGGCAACTCGAGTTCGGAGTTGATCGACTATTTCTTGAAGCGAACGCAGCGAGCCGTTTCGAAGTAGATTTGAGTGTCCGCGAGTTGAATTGTCGGGTGAGAGGGTGTGAGGCGGGATTTCATTCCGTGCATGCCCTCCGCCCTAGAAGGAGTTCGATATGAAGAAAAAAGAAGCTCCGCCTCCGGTAGCCGACATTAATGTGACGCCTATGGTGGATGTCATGCTGGTGCTGCTGATCATTTTCATGGTCATCACGCCCATGCTCACCAAAGGCCAGCCGATCGACTTGGTGCGCACCCATAACCCGGTCACCATGCAGGCGGCTGACAAAGAAGATGCTGTGCTGATCTCAGTGACGCGTAACGGTGGTGTTTTCTTAAGCCCCGGCAATCTCCGTGTCACGCCCGATCAGTTGCCCGAGAAAGTTAAGGATCTGTTGACTAATAAAGTGGACAAAACGGTCTTCATCAAAAGCGACGCTCGGGCCCGTTACGGCGTGGTGGAAGATGTAGTGGACAACGTACGCGCTGCCGGCGTGGATCAGATTGGATTGATCACGGAGTTGATTCCGGTCAAGAACAAAACTTCAGCGACCCCCATCAACGCCGGAGGACAGTAAGAACTGTATCTGTTGATCGGTTGTTCCGTTAATCGGTTCGAACCGAACAACCGAACAACGGAATAACCGAAGAACTAGTGACTGAGGAACGAGGGAACTAATATGTCAATGTCAGTTGGTGGGGACCAGAGCGGACCCAAATCAGATATCAACATGACGCCGCTGATCGACGTGCTGCTGGTGCTGTTGATCATTTTCATGGTCATCACGCCTTTAACGCCGCATGGGCTTGAAGCACTGGCGCCTCAGCCGCCCGATAAGCAGAAACCGCCGCCTCCCGACCAGGATCGGACGGTGGTGATCATCATCGACAAAGATAAACGGATGCATCTCAATAACGAGGACACCGACCTAGACAAACTCGGGCCCCGCTTGGAGCAGATCTTCAAGACACGCGCCGAGCGCATCGTTTTCGTCAAGGGCGATCCCGATCTGGAGTACGAGACCGTCGCCAAGGCCATCGACATCGCGAAGGGTGCGGCCATCGATAAGATCGGTTTGATGACCCCCAAGATTGAGGCCGGTCAGTAGCAACCCCGCATGTGAGCGAGGGGACACAATGGAATGGGGTGCAATATCTAAACCTATGAAGAGCAAATTATTGGTGCTGGGCATCATCGGATTGGTGCTTCTGTCGACCACGGGGTGCAACAAGCTGAGGTCGCGCGATCGGCTCAACAAGGGCATTCAGTCCTATAAGAGCGCCAGGTACGCCGACGCCGTGGAGTTCTTCAAGGAGGCGGTCCAACTGGATCCCACCAACGTCAACGGCCGCTTGTTTCTCGCCACGGCCTACATGAGTCAATACATCCCCGGGGCCGAGTCACCGGACAACATGCAACTGGCCAAGCAAGCCAAAGAAGAATTTATCAAGGTTCTCGAGAATCACCCGAACGACACAACTGCGTTGGCATCGCTGGCGTCGTTGAGCTATCAACAAGCCCAGGGCATGCCGGACCTGGATCAGAAACTGAAGAAGCTGGATGAAGCCAAGGAGTGGTATTTGAAACTCATCTCGGCCGATCCGCAAAACAAAGAGGGCTTCTATAGCTTGGCCGTGATCGACTGGGTGAAATGGTACGCCGCTTGGATGAAATCTCGTGCCGACCTGGGCATGAAACCGGAAGAGCCTGGCCCCCTGAAGGACAAAAAGGTCAAAGCCGAGCTGAAAGAGAAATATCTCGCGGTGGTGGACGATGGCATGAAGAATCTGGACAAGGCGCTGCAGATCGACAAAGACTACGACGACGCCATGGCCTACATGAACCTGCTGATCCGCGAGAAAGCCGATCTCGACGATACACCGGAAGAGTACAAAGCGGACGTCGAGAAAGCCGACGTGTGGGTCCAAAAAGCGCTGGATACCAAGAAGATGAAGGCGGCAAAAGAAGCGGCCAAGGCTGCCGGCGGGATCACCACGGAGTCGAAGTAAACCGAATCCAAGAATTCAAGGGATTCAAGAAGTCGAGGAAGTAGGATGCGGCGTGGCCGCAGCTCTATTAATAGTAAAGAGACGCCCTTCCTCTCTTCCTCGGCTGCATGAATTCTGAATTCATGAATTCATCTCAGTAAGAATCCGCTGGTATTCCGCCAGCGGATCTTTCGCCTTCGTGATCTCGCGCCCAATCACCAGGTAGTTCGCTCCTGCTGCCAACGCCTCCCTAGGAGTGTCCACCCGCTTCTGATCGCCCAAATCCGCGCTTAGTGACCGCACCCCGGGCGTAACCAGAACCGCCTTTGGACCCGCCAGCGTCCGCACTGAAGCCGCTTCCCTCGCTGAGCAGACCAGGCCGTCCATGCCTGTCGCCATGGCGTTCTTTACTCGTAGCGCCACCAGATCCTCGATACTCGCCGGATAGCCGAGCTCAGCCAGATCTTGCTGGTCAAAGCTAGTCAGCACGGTCACGGCCAGCAGATTCAGCGCGGACGAGCCACGTCCCTCGACAGCGGCCCGCATCACCGCGTTGCTGCCATGGACCGTCAGGAAGCGCGCCCCTGTCTTAGCCACCTGCGCAGTGGCGCGCTTCACCGTTTCCGGGATGTCGTATAGCTTCAGGTCTAGGAAAACCTGCTTGCCCGCACCAATCAACTCCCGCACGAACGGCATGCCCTCGGCCGCATACAATTCCATCCCGACCTTATAGAAATCCACCCCGCCGCCGAGACGCGTGATCAGTGTTCGCGCCTGGGCTGCATCTTCGACGTCGAGAGCAACGATGATCGGGTTTTTCACAGGATACGGATCGGCTTCCGCGATTTCTCTGTCACTCGCCCCACGCGGTAAGCGCTGGGGAATTGGCGCTCGAGCGAAGCCGCATCCTTCTCAGAAATCGAGATCAGCAGCCCGCCAGAAGTCTGCGGATCGTAGAAGAGATCGTCGAATTCGGACTGCCCTTCAACGCAATATGACGCAAACTCCCGATTGTTTTTTAAGCCGCCCGGGATAGCTCCCTGACTGGCGTATTCGATGGCGCCGGGAAGGAACTGAACCTGGCGCGATTCAATCTCGATAGTCACGCGACTCGCTAGCGCCATCTCGCGCGCATGGCCAATCAGACCGAAGCCGGTTACATCCGTGCAGCCGTGCACATCGAACGACAGCATCGCCTCGCACGCAGCGCGATTCAGCGTCAGCATGGATTTTTCGGCGCCCTCCACGTCGGCCTGCTTGGCTAGCCCGCGCTTCAACGCCGTTGAAATTACGCCGGTGCCCAAGCGCTTGGTCAACATCAGCACATCTCCTGGCCGCGCCCCCGCGTTGGTCTTAACTCGGTCCGGATGTATCATTCCTGTGACGGCGTAACCGAATTTGATCTCATTGTCGGCGACGCTGTGGCCACCCAAAATCGTACAGTCCGCCTCATGCACCTTCTCCGCCCCGCCCTTCACGATTTCCGCCAGCACCTCAATGTCACCGTTGGCTGGCCATGCCAGAATCGAGAGCGCGGATATTGGCCGGCCTCCCATGGCGTAAACATCGCTCAATGCGTTGGCGGCGGCGATGGCCCCGAACGTATACGGATCGTCCACTACCGGGCTGAAAAAATCCACCGTCTGCACCAAGGCCATTTCCGGCGTTAGCTTGTACACGCCCGCATCGTCGGCCGTATCGAATCCCACCAGAACATTCGGATCCGCCCGGCGCGGGATCCGAGCCAGAACTTGATCCAAGATCTTGGGACTCAGCTTGGAAGCGCATCCGCCGCCGGAAGTCGATGATGTAAGTTTGTGGGCTAGAGGCACGAGACTAGGATAACGAATTCATGAATTCAAGGATTCAAGAAGTCGTGGAAGAGAGGAAGGGCTCTTTTCTCCGCTATAACTAGTGTTGCGTGAACCGGCCAAGACCTTCAAAGACATTTTGGTGTGGCAAAGGGCCCATCAACTGACAATAGCGGTATACCGTCTGACCGGCCGGTTTCCTAAGCAGGAAACGTGCAGAAGGATTCAAGCGTAGAGGACCTGCCGACAAGACGCGGCTATTAAACATCGCTCAAGGGTCCCTGGAGGAGTCGCGCTACTACCTGATCCTTGCCGAGGACCTAGGTTACGCCGATACAAAAGAGCAAATGATTGTTTTAGAAGAAGTAAGCCGATTCCTGGAAGCCTATACACATCGGATTCTAGCTTCCTCGACTTCCTGAATTCCTGGAATTCATAGAATTCGGGCCGAAGGCGGACTAGGGCCAAAGCCCTAGTCGGCCTTCAGACCTCTTGACAGTATCCCGTAGTTGTGAAAGTATTTCATAGACCTTGAATTCTCGCTGTAGGAAAGACTTGGGGGACCCTTGCATGAAAGCGACGCTGCAACTCTGTTCGTTGTCTGTGCTTCTGTTATTTGGGTTGGTTTGGACCGGCTTGGCGCAAGCGCCAGTCGGCGATGTCTCGGGAACGGTTTTCGACGAATCCGGCGCCGTCATTCCTAACGCTCAGGTTACAATCACGAACAAGGATACGGGCCTGGTCCGGAACGTTACGAGTAACCTCGCGGGCCTTTACAACGCGTCTGCTCTCCCAGCCGGCACGTATGAGGTCAGGGCTGAAGTCACGGGCTTCCGGACGTTGCTGCGTGAAGCTACGGTAACGGTCGGCGCTCTGACCACGGTGGATCTACATCTGCAAGTCGGCGCCGCCAAGGACATCGTTACTGTCGAAGCGGCTACACCACAAATTGAGTATGAAAGCCACGCCATCGAAGGCACAGTGAACCGGCAACAGATCGAAAACCTTCCCCTGAATGGACGCAGTTTCCTGCAACTGGCGATGCTCGAACCGGGCGTCACGGTGTCGGCCAACAGCCAAGGGCAATACAATCGCGCTTTCGACGTGTCCATCCTGGGCGCCGATTCCGACCTGACCCGCATCACTGTGGATGGCGCCACGGTTCGTGACTCGGTGACCGGTGGCACGCAACAGAACTTCTCCCAGGAAATCGTGGAGGAGTTCCAGGTGTCCAGTGTGAACTTCGACCTTTCCACAAGCTTGGGCGCCGGAGGCGCCGTGAACGTAGTCACAAGGTCCGGTGGGAATGATTTCCACGGCAGCGCTTTCTTCTTCTTCCGCGATCACAACATGTCGGCTTATCCGACCCTTGATCGCAATCCTCTTACGCCCAATCCCTTCTTCGCCCGGCGTCAATCGGGTGGATGGGTCGGCGGCCCGGTCAAGAAAGACAGGTTATTCTTTTTCTCCAGCATCGAACACAACAATCAGAAGGGCGTGTTCGCACCGCTCCCCAACGATCCTCTGTTCCAGAACTTCTCCACCGTCGCGGCCAGTCCGTATGTCGGCACCGAGCTCACGGAGCGCATCGATTATCGTGTTAACAGCAAGAACAACGCATTTCTTCGCTATTCCCATGACGGGAACAACAGCTTCGCACCGCGCTCCTCGAATCAATTGCCGTCCGCCTGGGTGAGTAATGTCAATTGGGCGGATTCCGGCGTGTTCTCGCTCATCAGCAGCTTCACGCCCGCCATCGTGAACGAGGCCCGTTTCTCGATGACTTACTGGAGCAATCGCAACAGCCTGCCATCCGCGGCCCAGTGCCCCAACTGCATCGGATTGGATGGCCCCAACATTAATGTGGATGGAACCGGGCTCTCCTTCGGCAATCAAACCAACACTCCGCAGTCGCGAGTGCTGCGCCGCTACATCAGCGCGGATAACTTTACCTGGCAAAAAGGCAAACACCGGATGAAGATGGGCGGCGAGTGGGAATATCAGAAGGGCACTGGTACATACACCATCGATGAGCCGGCTGCTATGACGCTGTACTCGCCGGAAGAAGTAGCCCAACTTCAGCCCGCCTTGCTCCCGCTGATTCCGAAGACATTTAACACTCTGGCCGACATCTTGAAACTGCCATTGATGAGCTGGGATTTTAGTGTCGGCAATAATGAGCAGCCGCCACCGTTCCAGCAGGCCAACGCGGAACGCGACAATACCTTTCACTTCTATTGGGAAGACTCTTGGAAGATCAAACCGAACTTCACGGTGAACTACGGACTGGGTTGGAACTACGAAAGCAACGCGCTCAACCACGATCTGGTCAAACCGCAATGGCTCGCGCCGATCTTCGGCGCTGGCGGCCTGGGGCACGAGCTGCATGATTACAAGCACTTCTCTCCCATGCTCGGCTTTGCCTGGTCGCCATGGAAAGACAATAAAACCGTTTTCCGCGGGGGAGCGGGCGTGTACTATGACACCATCGACATCGAACTGCGGCTGATTGAGCGTTCCTACTTGAGTCCACTCGGCTCCGGATACCTCAATCTGCCGGGCAGCGTGGTTCCCAATCCAATTCCTGGAATCCCGTTCGTGCCGCTGGGGACGCCTCTCAATTTTACTAGCCCAACACCGTTCAACGGCGCTGCACTGGAGGCTATTCTTCCTGCCGTCCGCCAGGCTTTCATCCAGCAGCTCGGCGTCAACCCCAACAACACCAATTTGGCCGTAACTACTATCGGCCTGTTCAAGACGGGAACCGAATTGCTCTCCCCCAACTACACGCCCGGGAAGGCCAACCATTTCAGCCTCGGCGTACAACGGCAGTTGACTAAGGATTGGGCCATCAGCGCCGACGCCGTCTATCGTCTCTTCCTGCACCAAACCATCCGCGACGTTGACGAGAATTTCTTTTATCGTTATGCCAACGGCGTCCAGACTCCGGTGATTCCCGTTTGCTCCTCCGCCCTGCAGCTGGTCCCCAACGCTCCCTGCTCCAACGGCGGCGTGGGCGTCATCTTCAGCGGCGGCCGCACCGACTATACTGCGCTGCTGGTAAAGGCGAATAAACGATTCTCGCGCCGCGTCCAGACGCAGATTTCCTATGCCTTGCAGTCCCAGCATGGCATCAATGGAATTTACAACGACTATAACTTTTTCCAGTATTGGGGACCCCAGGCGCCGCACAGCATTCTGAACGTGAGCGGCACTGTGGATCTTCCGTGGAAGTTCCAGTTCTCGTTTATATCAAGCTACACCAGCCGAGGCCCATTCCAGCCAATCATTCCTGGCGTCGATCTCAGCGGCAGCGGCGGCAGCAACTCGTTCCCGCTGCCGGGCATGGGTGGCAGCTTATTCAATTTCGGACTAGGTGCGGGTGACCTGGTCAACCTGATCAACCAATACAATCAAACTTACGCGGGCAAGGCTGGCCCCAATCCCTCCCAGACGTTCCCGCACATTGCCGTACCCACTGGCCCCTACCAGTTCGGTCACGACTTCAATTCGCAGGACATCCGCTTGACCAAGCTCTTCAAGTGGCGCGAGCGCTACGAACTGCAAGTGTTCGGGGAGTGCTTCAACATTTTCAACTTCTCGAACCCCACCGGCTACGACACGAATCTCTTGGATACGGGCTTCGGACTCCCCAGTGGCCGCGCGGGAGGAACGTTCGGTACTGGTGGCCCCCGCGCCTTCCAGGTGGGATCGCGATTCTCGTTCTGAGTTTTTGGCCGCGAATGAACGCAAATGAACGCAAGATTTCTAGGTTTGTTTGCGTGTGTGTGCCTGGCAGGAACAGCCGCCGAGAATGGCCGGGCGCTCTATAAAAACTACTGCGTAGGCTGCCATTGGAAAGATGGCAGCCCCGCACACGGCGGCGCCGATTTGCGGCAACCTCTGAAGTACGGCAGCGATTTGAACTCTGTGCTGCGCGTGATCAAGAATGGAGTCGCAGGTACCCAAATGCCCGGCTTCAGTGATCTGTCCGAAGTCCAGTTGCGCGCACTCGCCAGGCACGTCGTCTACCTCAACCAAAAAGCCCAGTCGAAAAGGAAATGAATTATTTGCGTTCATTCGCGTTCATTCGCGGCCAAAACAGAGAGGTGTCCCATGCCCAATCCGAAAACCGCCCCCTCCGGCGTTCCCTACCCCGAGCCTGAGAACGGCTGGGTACACAAGTGCGATGTCGATGCTCACCTAGGCCGGCACCTTCCAATCCCCACCCAGGTAGTTTCGAACGAAGAGTACCTTCCGATGCCGCAGACGCGCAAACAAGCGGCTGTGGAGCATCGCATGCTGCAGATGGCCGATGAGAATGCGAAGAAGCTCGGCCAGAAGCGCCGCGAATTCCTGCGCACTTCTTGCGGCATGGCCACTGCGTTTGCCGCCATGAACAGCGTGTTCGGCCCGTACTTCCGCGTAGACGCCGCGGAAATGCTGGAGCAATCCGCAGCTTCCGATGATAAAGACGACTATTTCGTCTTCGATGTCCAAACGCATCACGTCGCAGCCGGACTCAAGATTCCCCCGCTCCTCAGCTACCGCCGCGCCGGCGCCGCTTGGAACCCGGATCTCAAAAAACGCCGTCCCCAAATGGACGACCTCTACCTTGAAAATTACATCAAAGAAGTTTTCCTCGACAGCCAGACCGATATGGTGGTGATCAGCGGCTTCCCTTCCCCTACCGACAACACCAACATTCTTCCGCCGGACAGAATGGTCAAAACGCGTTCCTGGATCAATGAATTGACCAGTTCGCGCCGCGTAGTCAGTCACGGCTTGATGTCGCCCGATCTGGGTGCCCAGAATCTAGAGAAGATGCACGTCCAGGCGGAGAAGTTGAAAATCGAGGCTTGGAAAGGATATCCGGGACAACCGCTAGGTCCACGCCATAACGGCTGGTGGCTGGATGATGAGAAGGAAGCTTATCCGGTCTTCGAATACTCCCGGAAGATCGGCATCAAGAACCTGTGCTTCCATAAAGGCCTGCCTCTCGCGGGTTTCAATGTCGAGCACTGCAACCCCAAGGATGTAATCAAAGCCTCCCAGGATTTCCCGGACATGAATTTTCTCATCTACCACTCCGGATTCAAGGGGCCTCAGGACGCTTTACCGGTGGTGGAGGGCAATTTCGAAAAGACCACCTACGTTCCCTGGGTCTCCGACCTTTGCGAGGCCCGCAAGAAGAATCCGAAAATGAACAACGTCTACATGGAACTGGGCAGCACCTTCGGAATGATGGTCATTTCGCAACCCAAGCTTTGCTGTCATGTGCTGGGAATGATCCTGGACGCTTATGGCGAAGACCGCGTCCTATGGGGTACGGACTCCATTTGGTGGGGTTCGCCGCAATGGCAGATCGAAGCCATGAAGCGCATTACCATGCCGCAGGAACTAGTAGACCGTTTCGGCTACAAACCGCTGACGCATGAAGTGAAAGCGAAAATCCTCGGCTTGAACGCAGCCAAAGTCTACAACGTGGATCCGGGTGCCAAGCGAAATCCTATCCCGACGGACTACATCGATCGTCTTCGCAAGATGTACCAAGCCGCAGGTCCTCAGCCCAGCAACACTCAGTACGGCTGGATCGCCGCCGGCTAGAACTGGTACAACATCAAATACACCACCACGCCCGTCACGCTGACGTACAGCCAAATCGGAAACGTCCAGCGCGCAATCCTTCGATGACGCACGAAATCCCCGCGCAGCCCGCGCCGTAGCGCAATCACTGCCAATACCGGAACGGTCGCAGCCAGCAGGGTATGCGTGATCAGAATCGTGTAGTAAACCACGCGAATTGGCCCGGTCTTCGGATAATGCACCGATCCCACCTGCGCGTGATAGACCACATAGCAAATCAGAAACGCGATCGACACCCCGAACGCGGTCAGCATCACGCGTCTGTGCGCTTGAATCTGCTTGCGCCGGATCAAGGTGTAGCCGGTAAGCAGCAGAATTGCCGCAGTGCCGTTGAGCGTGGCATTCACCGCTGGCAGGGTGTGGATGTCCATCAGGAACTTTCCCTCGCCAGCTCGTAAATATTCTCGATCAACTTCGGAATGGCCCGCGATTCGGACGTATCGTAATATCCACGAATCCGCGCTTGCCGGTCCACCAGCACGAATCGCGTGCTGTGCTCGAGTGTCGGGCCGATATTCCCGAGCTTGAAGGTATCGCGATCCAGTTTCTGCAATGTTGCCGGCGGGCCCGTGAGGAAGTACCAGTGCTCAGCAGAAGCCCCATGCACCTTCGCGTACTCCGCCAGAACTTGCGGCGTGTCCCGCGCGGGATCCACGGTGAACGACAGCAGCTTCACGTCCGGCATATTCAAGATCGCCTTCTGCACTTCATGCATCTGCGACGTCATGCGCGGGCACGGGCCAGGACAAGTTGTGTAAATGAAATCAGCAACCCAGATCTTGCCCGCCAACACCTTGCTGTCGAATGGTTGTCCGTCCTGCGCGGTCAGTTGAAATTCGGGAACGTCATAGAATACAGGCAGCGAAGAACTCTTACTGAGTATACAAGCTGCAAGCGCCAGGGTAAGCGCGAGGGTTACTACTAGCTTCATGCTGGGCGACTGAAAAGCATCAAGCCGTACAGAACCGGCAGATAGATCACAGAGGCCAGCAAGACGCGTCGAGCCTGTAGCCGGGTTCGATCGAAACTCACCCGTACGGCCGCGTAAAGGAAGAACAGGCCTAGCGCCACCGCGCCAACCAGATACAGATTCCCGGTCATGGAGAGGAATTTCGGGATCAAGCTGATCGGAATGAGGATCAGCGAATACAGCAGAATCCGGCGCGCCGTGGATTCTCCGTCAGGTTCAACCACCGGGAGCATACGGATTCCGGCTCGTTCGTAATCGTCGCGATACATCCATGCAATCGCGTAGAAATGCGGGAACTGCCAGACGAACAGAATCGCAAACAGGATCCAGGCGTCCCACGTCAACGTGCCGCTTGCGGCGGCGTAACCGATTAGAGGCGGCATCGCGCCCGGAATGGCCCCGATGGTTGTGGAATGCGGCGACCGCTGCTTGAGCGGCGTGTAAACGAACAAGTAACTGAGCAGCGTGAACAGTCCCAACCAACCCGTCAGCGCATTCACAGCGAGAAACAATTCAATAAATCCAGCCACCGAAATGAGGATCGCGAAAACCAGCGCGTTTGTGGCGGAGAGCCGTCCGGAAGGCAAAGGACGCATTTGCGTCCGCTTCATTTTGGCGTCCGCCGCACGCTCGTACCACTGATTAAGAGCTGCAGTGCCGGAAGCGATCAGGCCCGTGCCGATGATGGTGTGAAGCAGCGTCAGCCAGTGCCAGCCACCACGCGCGCCGAAGAAATATCCGACGCCCGTACTCATCAAAATGAGCCAGGTGATTCGCGGTTTAGTTAACGCGATGTAGTCCTTCACAGACTGCCTAGTCTCTTAAGGTACCACAGTAATGTTGCCGTGTCACCGGAAAAATTCTTGCGAGGCGCTAATGAAGCCGGGGTGGTTGCTGTCTGCCGCCTGCCTCCTGCTTCCTGCGCCCTCATCCCGGATACTCCGGCGGCACAATCCCTTTCAACCGCAAGTACACCAGTGCCTGGGACCGGTGATGCGTGGCGTGGTCCAGCAGCCGGTAGCACAGCTCCCGCTTGGCGATCGGCTCATCGAAGAACTGCACCATCTGTCCGGCATCGGCGTCTGATTTTAGCCGGTCAAAACTGGCCATAACCAGGTCATAGGAATCCCTGAGATGTTTTTCTAACTCTGCGCGGCCAAGCTGCCTTGGGTCTCCCACATAGACCGGCTTCTCGCCGCGTAACGGCGCCGACATCAGGACGTTCGCATCCGCCAGGTGCGTCAACTGCTGCGAGAACGTCCACACTTCGGGCACTGGACGAAATCTCAAATGTTGGTCCGGCATTTTGGCCAGTATCGCCAGCGAATAATCCTTGGATGGCTTCCAGCGTGCCTTCAAGCCAGCCGCAAAATAGCTGGGGCAACCGGTTGTCTGCGCCGCTGCCGATCCCGCCGCTGCAAGCCCAAAAACCACCGCATCGCGCCGTTTCATGAGACCCATCTTAGCGCGACAGTTCCCCCATGCCGCCTGTGTCGATGTATAGTGAAATGACTCCGGAGACTTCATGCCCGACATCGCGATTCTGATCCCCGTCCTGATCGTCCTGATTTACTTGTTCTCGTCCATCAAGATTCTAGCCGAATACGAACGCGGCGTGGTCTTCCGCCTGGGACGCGTTCTGCCGCAACCCAAGGGACCGGGTGTGATCCTGATCTTCGCGCCCATCGACCGCATCGTGCGAATTTCACTGCGTATTGAGGCCATGGAAGTTCCACCGCAGGATGTTGTCACCCGCGATAACGTTACCGTCAAAGTGAATGCGGTGGTCTATTTCCGTGTCATGGATCCCACCAAGGCCGTTCTCGAAGTGACCAACTTCCTGTATGCCACCTCGCAGGTAGCACAGACCACGCTCCGGAGCGCGTTAGGCGAGGTAGAGCTGGACGAGCTGCTCAGCCAGCGCGAAAAACTTAATCTCCGCCTGCAATCCGTGCTGGACCAACACACCGGGCCGTGGGGCGTCAAAGTCACGGTAGTGGAAGTGAAGCAGGTGGACTTACCCGATCAAATGATCCGCGCCATCGGCAAACAGGCCGAAGCTGAGCGCGAGCGCCGCGCTAAGATCATTCACGCTGAGGGTGAATACATGGCCGCTGAGAAACTGGCCATGGCCGCCGAGCTGATCCAGAAGCAGCCGGCCGCCATCCAACTCCGTTATCTTCAAACGCTGGTGGAAATCGGGTCCGAGAAAAACACCACGGTTGTGTTCCCGCTGCCGATCGATATATTCTCATCTTTAGGGCGAGCTATCGATAGTCTAGCCGGCAAGAAGCAGGAAGGCTAAAGGATCTTGGCTAAGAGCGACGAAGGCGAATTTGAATTAATCCTAGGGAACCGGCAGCTCATCAGCGTCTTTCTGATCGTGGTGGTTCTCTTGGGTGTGTTTTTCTCCATGGGCTATATCGTGGGCCGCAACTCGGCCGCGCCCGCCGCCGAGGCTGCACACAACGGCGGCAAGACTGTGGCCGTGGAACCCCCTTCAGCAGAATCAGAGCCGCCCAGTTCCAGTCCGGCGGCGCAGGAACCTCCGGCGAGCCCACAAGAATCTAAACCAGCGGAAACGAAACATGCAGAAACGAAGCCGGCAGCATCCGGGCCACCTACTACGCACGCAGAGCAGCCACCTCCTCCCGCCCCGGTCAAACCTGCTCCGGTGGCAGCCGCGAAACCAAAGCCCAGCGCCGTGGGACCCGCTTCCAGCGGACTAGCATCCATCACTAACGAGCCGGCGCCAGGCCAATACTGGCAAGTTGTGGCGACCTCACGCCCCGGCGCCGAGATTATCAGCGAGACCCTCACCAAGCGAGGCTTCCACACGTTGCTGACACCGGCATCCAAGGAGGGGTTTTTCCGCGTACTGGTGGGCCCGTTCCCGGATAGTGGCACACAGGCGGAAGCGCGGACCAAATTGGAAGCGGCCGGGTTCAAGAATCCAATCACAAAAAGATACTGACTTGGCGCTCGACTCGATCCTTCAACAGCTTGTCCAGCTTCAGCCCCGGCCACCAGCGCAGCCTCGCTTACCGGAATGGCTTCGTAAGAACGCTACGCACTTTCAAGCAGTCCACGCGCTGAAGACCGAAATCCGCGGCCTAAACCTGCACACGGTCTGCGAATCGGCGCGCTGCCCGAATCTGCACGAATGTTTCAGCCGCGGCGCGGCCACTTTCATGATCCTCGGCAATCTCTGCACGCGCGGCTGCGGATTCTGTTCCGTCCCCAAAGGGTCGCCGCATAAACAGGAATTTACGCTGGACCCTAACGAACCGGCCAATGTTGCGCGCGCGGCGGCTAGCTGGAAGCTTCGCTACGTGGTAATCACATCCGTCAACCGTGACGATCTCCCAGACGGTGGTTCCCAGCACTTCGCCGAAACAGTGCGCGAGGTTCGCAAAGCGCTGCCGGATGCCCGCGTTGAAGTATTGACTCCCGATTTCTGCGGCGATTTAGATGCCGTGGCTCGCGTGCTGGATGCCGGTCCGGACGTGTTCAACCACAAC
The DNA here is from genome assembly GCA_036008345.1 of Bryobacteraceae bacterium. Lineage (GTDB taxonomy): Bacteria > Acidobacteriota > Terriglobia > Bryobacterales > Bryobacteraceae > Palsa-89. The sequence continues at coordinate 11,354 of DASYNU010000322.1, read as the reverse complement.
ATGGAGACCATCCGCCGGCTATACCGGCGCGTTCGCCCGCAAGCCAATTACGAGCAGTCCCTGGAGGTGCTTCGATTCGCGAAGAGCTACCGTCCGGATGTACTTACGAAATCCGGATTGATGGTTGGCCTCGGCGAAGAACCGCGGGAAGTGGAGCAACTCCTGCGCGATCTTCGCGCTTCTGACGTCGGCGTTGCCACCCTCGGCCAGTATCTGCAACCCACGCGCCGCAACCTGCCGGTGGCATCCTACATCACACCCGCGCAGTTCGAAAATTATCGCGAGTACGGCCTCAGCATCGGATTCAAAATGGTGTTCAGCGGCCCTCTCGTCCGCAGCTCCTACATGGCCGATCTGGTGAATGAAGAAGCCACCCGAGTCACTGCTTAACTTCGCACTCGCGCTGCTGTCGGCGGCGCTTCTGGTTCTTACTTTTCCTAATCCCGCGCTTGAGAACCACGGCGTGCCGTGGCTGGCTCCACTGGCATTGACGCCGCTGTTGATTGCACTGCATCGCGAAACTCGCCCACTCTGGCGATTCCTGCTCGGCGAATTTATGGGGTTCATCTATTGGTTTTGCGTCTGCTACTGGATTCAGTTCGTGTTGGAATACCACGGAGGCATGGGACGCTGGGGGGGATGGGGAACGTTCGTACTGTTCTCCGTTGCCAAGGCGATTCACTTGGGCGTATTCAGCTTATTAGCCGCAGTCCTGATCAGAACGCCGTACGCAATTCCCGCAGTCGCGGCCCTGTGGACCGGCATTGAACGCACGCACGCCACTTTCGGGTTCGCATGGCTGGATTTGGGAAATGCTGCTATCGACATGGTGCTGCCATTGCGCATCGCGCCATTTCTAGGAGTCTACGGAATCTCTTTTCTGTTTGCGTTGCTGGCCACTACCGTCGCGGTATTGATCCTGCACCGCAATCGCCGCCATTTGTATTGGCTGGCCGTAACCCCGGCTCTCCTGCTGTTGCCCGATCTTCCGGCGCCGGCCGGAGGTACGGAAACAGCGGTAGCGATCCAGCCCAACATGTCGGAAGACGAACAATGGACGCTAGCCTCCGCCAACCACGAGCGCGATCACCTGATCACGATTTCGCGCGAGGCGGCGCTCCACGAGCGAGCGAGTCTGATCCTGTGGCCGGAAGTGCCCGGCCCCATCTACTACTATCAGGACTTCGCGTTCCGCGAGGAAGCCGCTCGCTTGACGCGCGACACGCATTCGTATTTCCTGTTTGGAACGGTCGGTGAAACACCGCGAGGCGCGCCACTCAATTCCGCCGTGCTGTTGCGGCCCTCGGGCGATCTGGAGGATCGTTACGACAAGATCAACCTGGTACCGTTCGGCGAGTACGTGCCTAGCTTTTTCAGCTTCGTGCATCGCATCACCAAAGAAGCCGGGGATTTCGCGCCCGGCACACGCATTGTCGTTTTTCCTACGGATGGCCATAACATGGGAATCTTCATCTGCTATGAATCGGCGTTTCCGGCGGAGGTTCGCGAATTCGCCAAAGGCGGCGCGAATCTGCTGGTCAATATTTCGAATGACGGCTATTTCGGACGCAGCGCCGCGCGAGAGCAGCACCTTTTGTTGGCCCGGATGCGCGCAGCCGAGAATCGCCGCTGGCTGCTCAGAGCCACCAACGACGGCATCACAGCCGTGATCGATCCCGCGGGCCGCGCGACCGAGCGTTGGCCGATGTACCAAGAAGCGATCGCGCGAATGAGTTTCTCCTACACCAGCGGCAAGACATTTTATACGGAATACGGCGATTGGTTCGCCTGGGGTTGCCTATTGGCCGCCGCTGTAGCGTTATTCTCCTCGCAGCGGCCACACTACACGCCACGAAAGATAGCCGCGAACGAGAAACGAGAAACGAGAAACGATCTTAACCGTGCCGGATCACCAACACATCGCCGTCCTTGACGATATATTCTTTTCCTTCCAGGCGAAGCAGGCCCTTTTCACGAACACCCGGGTAGCCGCCAAGCTCGATCAGCGCTTGCCAGTTCACCACTTCAGCCCGAATAAACTTCTTCTCGAAGTCGCTGTGAATCGCACCCGCGGCATTCTGTGCCCGGCTATGCATTGGAATGGTCCAGGCGCGCACTTCGGTTTCCCCCGCCGTTAGGAACGACATCAGGCCCAACAGTGCATACGTGGCCGCGATCAGCCGTTCGAGCCCCGATTCCTTCAGCCCGTAGCTGGCCACGTACTCGCGCGCTTCCTCAGACGACAGCTCAGCCAGTTCCGCCTCGATCTTGCCGCAGATTGCGGTCACCGCGGTATGACTGCGTCCCGCGAGCGGCCCCTTGCGGTATTCTTCTTCGATCTCATGCATCCGCCCCGCATCTGCTTCACCGATGTTCAACACGAACAGCATCGGCTTCTGGGAAAGGAATTGAAAGCCGCGAATCAGCTTTTCTTCGTCGGCGGAAAGTTCCAGCGTCCGTAGCGCAACATTCTGCTCGAGCGTAGCCTTGCATCGCTCGATCAACGCAATTTCCCGGTCCAGCTCAGGACTCTTGGCCCTCTTACGATCCTTCTCCAGCCGCTCCAGACGTTTTTCCACTACTACCAAATCGCTCAGGATCAATTCCATCTCCACGTCTTCCAGATCGCGGATCGGATCGACAGACCCCTTCTCATGGGGCACCGTATCGCTCGGGAACAAGCGCAACACGTGTGCCAGCGCTTCCGCCACACGCATGCTGGCCAGGTAGCTGGGATCGCGCAGGGCTTCTTTTGAGATAGAAGGAAAATCCAGATACTCCACCGTGGCGTGCGTGATTTTGGGGGGATCGAATATCTTGGCCAGCGCCTCCAGCCTCGCATCCGGAACCTTGGTCACGCCTACGCGCGCTTCCATCACCCCCACGCGCGCCGCTTCATGTACGCCGGTCAGAATTGTGAATAGAGATGTCTTGCCAACCATCGGCAAACCAATAATCGCAGTCTTCATAAAATGTTCCTCAGTTCCACGGTTCTTCAGTTCATCCGTTTTTCGTCGTTAACCGAAGAACTGAAGAACCGATGAACCGAAGAACTTATAAGGGAACCTCAACCAGTGTGAGGATCTCTTGTAGTATTCTTTCGCTCAGTTCCGAGCTGCGCTGCGCCAATGAGGCACGGGCATTGATGGCGATGCGATGCGCGAACACCGGGATCACCAGGCGCTTGACGTCGTCCGGAATTACGTAGTCGCGGCCCTCCACCATAGCCAGCGCCTGCGTGGCTCGATACAACGCTTGCGCGCCTCGCGGGCTCACGCCCAGCGCCAGGGATTCATGTGTCCGCGTCTTCTCCACGATGCCCAGCATGTAGTCCACCAGCATCTCGTCGACGCCGATTTTGCTCGCGCGATGCTGCAGATCCAGTAACTCCTCGCCGGAAAGCACCGCGGGCAAAGCTTCGCCGTGCACAGCATCCGCGTTCCGAACAATTTCACGCTCGGCCTGCCGGTCCGGATAGCCAATCCGTATGCGCATCAGGAATCGATCCAACTGGCTTTCAGGAAGCGGATAGGTACCGTGATGTTCCACCGGGTTTTGGGTTGCCATCACCATGAAGGGCTGTTCCAACGGGTACGAGTGACTCTCGATGGTCACTTGCACTTCGTTCATCGCCTCTAGCAATGCAGATTGCGTCTTGGGCGTGGCTCTATTAATCTCGTCCGCCAGCAGGAAATTGGTGAACACCGGACCCTGCTTGAACTCGAAGTCCTGTGTGTGCGCGTTATATATCGTCACACCCAAAACGTCGCTCGGCAGCATGTCGCTGGTAAACTGCAGCCGGTGAAAACTACAATGCACCGCGCGCGCCAGCGCCTGCGCTAAGGTGGTTTTACCTACGCCCGGAACGTCTTCAATCAACAGGTGGCCGCGTGCCAGCAGGCACACTACCGATAGACGCACCACCTCCGGCTTGCCCCGAATCGAAGTGTTGAGCGACACCTCCAATTCATTCAGCTTGGACAGCGCCTCCGGCGCGGCAACCATTACTGTCATTGTACTCTGTTGAAAGCTCTCTTCTCTTCCTTTAGACGATCAAAACAACCGTTTCGCCGATTCGCCCGCGCTAACGGGCAATCCATCTCACAATAGGGAGCTAAGCGGCTGAATCAAGAACTGACGAAACCGTTGCTCGAATGTTGAAAACCGAAATTGGATGCTCCGAACAACGGTTTGCTAACGGTTGTTTTGTCGCTAAGTGATTGATTTTGCTATTGGTTTTTCGAAAGATTGCCGATACCATGGGGTGACTTTTGAATCTAAGCCAAAAGGAGAATTACTCGTGAAAAAAGCACTGGCAGTGATGTTCGCAATCGGAATTAGCGTGGCTTATGCAGCTTCCACCTACCACGTCACCCTTTATAAACCCACCACCATCAATGGAACTCAACTGAAGGCGGGCGACGTAAAGCTCGAACTCCAGGGTGACAAGGTTGTCATCAAGCAGGGCAAGACCAGCGTCGAATCCGCCGTGACTGTGGAAAACGGCGACCGCAAATTTGATGCCTCTTCGGTCGGCTACGTCGGCGACAGCTCAAACAACCAGGTGCAGGAGATCCGGTTGGGCGGCACCACTACCAAACTGCTGTTTGATTCAGGCGCAAAAACGGCCACGGCAGGCGGCGGACACTAACTCTCCAGTCCCCTTGCTCACGCGCGGGGCTACGATTTGCCATGTGGCCATTTGCCATGCGGGCCCGTATCGGTAGCCCCAAGCGTTAGGGTTTGAGAAAAATTGGCATGCGCACGGGCTGCAGACGAAAAGCGTCCGCCCCACGTTGACGCACAAGGATTTGTGATTGCGTGGCGCAGGCGCTTTCGCCTGCGAGCCGATTATTTCTCAAGCCCGTTAGCGCGGGGACCCATGTCACACTGAAAAACAGTGGACAAGTGGGAGAGCATCGCCGAAAGAAAGATCCGGGAAGCGATGGAGGCCGGCGCCTTCGAGAATTTGCCTTCCAAGGGCAAGCCGATTCCCCTCGACGAAAATCCGTTCGAGGATCCGAGTCTCCGCATGGCGCATCACCTGCTGCGCGTGAACGGATTCGCCCCACCCTGGATCGAAGAAGCGTGCGAGATTGATCGTGCCTCTCTGAGATTGCGAGCCGATCTCGCGGACGCCCGTCGACGCCACGCTGTCACCTCCCCAAGCTGGCAGCGTGCGCTCGACGGATTTCGAGAACAAGCGCGTGCGCTCAATTTGCGCATCCGCACGTACAATCTTAAAAGTCCTTCAGCGCAGTTTCACAAGCTTCAACTGGGTGTAGAGGCGGAGATTCGTACTATTTCGGAACGCTGAGGTCAGCGCGCGCGGGCAAAGCTTTGCCGTCCGGTCAAAAGCCGATCGTTTGCCAGACGCCCCGCTTCATCGGATTCCGCACGGTCCACACCTTTGGCGGTGATGTGAAATCGCCCGTTATCGGAACGAACGATAAAAGCATTCTCGCGCAGATACCACAAGCTGAATTCCAGGTGTTCGCGCGGGCAGCCTAGCAGATCTTCCAGCTCATGAATAGTCATCACCGGGTGACCTGGCTGGTTCATCCGCGCGGTGTACAGCAGATCCAAAATTCCCCGGCGCTTTGAGGCTTCCGCCCTTTTTCCGACCGCGGCATCCTCCTGGTCGAAAATCTTCCAGCGCACCTGGCGTTCCGAATGTAATCCCACGTCATAGGCGGCGCGCTTTTCAGGATCGCTCAGCACCTGATACGCTTCCATGATGCCCCGGAATAATTCCGGATTTCCGGTGTCGCCATTGTCGGGATGGAAGCGCTGCGCCATCAATCGGAACACTCGATGAATGGTCTCAGGATCGGCTTTCTGGTTTACTTGCAAAACCTCATAGTAGTCCACGATCGGCTCTGAGTAGCCGGTGGGCTTTTCAGACTCCGGACCATCTTCATACATCAGCCCCGCACTGAACGCGCCATTGGGAAGAGCAATACAGCGGACCACCCGCGCGCGCGCTTTGCCGTCTGAAGTAGGCCCGCCCGCATGGCCGTTCACCACGACATAAGTATTCTCTTCGATCGCCACAGATAGTTCGACACCGACGGCAATTTCGCTGGCGTCTATGATCTTGGCTATTACTTCGCTCGGAGTTCCTGGCAGACCTTCGAGCTTAACCCAGACTGCCTCGGACTCCGAGACTGCCCGGCGCCGCGGTTTTCGGCGGCGATCTGACACGCGTGGCATCTTCGCTAGTCTGATCGGCAGTCTTAAGGCAGAATATTAGGTGACCCTACGAGCCATTAGGACTAATTCATGCCCAGCCGGAGCCTCCGACATGCTGAAACCTGAGATCCCCCCGACCCAACTCGAGACGATCCAGCCCATTCTGGATACATTGCTGGCGCGGCTTCGCGTCCAAGCCGGCCAATTACCGCCCCAAGCGGATTCCGCCCTGGTGTATCTCCTGGCTTCTGAGCAGCATGAGGATGGCCAGTGACTATCCTGGAGGCCGGTCAGGCTCTACGGTCGCGGACCGTCTCCTGCCTGGAGTTGACGGACCGATGCTTGGACCATATCGCCAAACTCAATCCCAGGCTGAACGCCTTCATCACCGTAACCGCCGAAAGCGCCCGCGCACAGGCTCAGGCACTGGACCGTGAGCTGACTAACAGTCAAGACCGAGGACCGCTCCACGGGATTCCCATCGCTCACAAGGACCTGATTTCAACGAAAGGCATTCGCACTACATCCGGCTCCAAACTGTTCCGTGACCACATTCCCACGGCGGACGCTCCGATTGTCGAGAAACTGACGGCTGGGGGCGCCGTGATGCTGGGCAAGACCGGGTTGCATGAGCTGGCCTACGGCATAACATCTGACAATCCGCACTTCGGAACCATTCGAAATCCGCGCGATCCCGCCCGCATACCCGGGGGCTCGAGCGGAGGCGCCGGCGTGGCCGTTGCCACCGATATGGCGTTCCTTGCCACTGGAACGGATACCGGTGGATCCATCCGTATTCCGGCGTCGTTCTGCGGCGTGGTGGGGCTCAAGCCGACCTACGGCCTGGTGGATCGCTCCGGCATACAGCCTCTGGGATTGAGCCTGGATCACATCGGCCCACTCACCCGGACGGTGGCGGACGCAGGCGTCGCGCTCTTAGCCATGCTGGACGGCGATGCGCGGCTTCGGCCTGCGCCCGCCAGTTGTCAGTATATTCGGATCGGTCTGCCGGAAAATTTCTATTTCACGCACGTATCGAGCGAGGTGCGCGAGGCCGTCCAGAAAGTCGCCCAAGCGGCAGAACGATTAGGCGCGCGCGTGACGCCGGTGAAAGTCCCGGACATCGACGCGCTCAACGACGTGGGCCGCGTGATCCTGCTGGCCGAAGCCTCCGCGGTCTACCAGCCGTATTTTTCACGTCGCGAAGATTTCGGCGCCGACGTGCTGGCGCTTCTGGATCAGGGACGGCTAGTTCCCGCAACCGACTATATCAACGCGCAGCGCATCCGGAAAATCTTGGTAGGCGAGTTTTACTCGCTTTTTTCGAAGATCGACTGCCTGTTGACTCCCACCACCCCAACCACGGCTCCCTTGATCGGTCAAAAGCAGGTTGAGCTGGACGGCGAGATGATGGACACACGGCTCGCCACCACGCGGCTGGTTCGCGGCATCAATGTGCTTGGATTTCCTGCTCTGTCGATGCCCTGCGGAAAGTCGGCTCAGGGATTGCCAATGGGAGCTCAGATGATCGCACGGCCGTTTGAGGAGCGTCTGTTGCTGGCTCTGGGTGATGCGCTGGAATCAGTCACCGGCTCCCTTCAGAGTCTGTGAAAAATTCAAAAGCACCGACTCCCTGACAGTCGCGGTTCGGCTACAAATGATCGTTACCGAACCGCGACCGTAAGGGAGTCGGTGCCTTTTGACTTTTTCACGGCTTCTCACGGGCCGGTCCCACGCCCGAAAACGTCGACCAGCCCCGCCGCGACAAATCCCAAAAAATCAAATAACCCGCCACCGCTGAAATCGCGAGCAGCGCCACACCCGCGACCCACCGCTCAAAAACCAATTCGCCGATTCCGAAGAGGCATCCGTACACCATTACGCAGCCCATCAGCCAGTCGAAACTGTTGCTGGCCGCGTCCCGGACTTCCGGCATATCCGGCGCGAGTTTCGCTATCCTTCGCCAGCCGTACACGCTCGGATGCACGCGCCGGTAGAACGATAGAAGCTTTTGATCTGATTCCGGACTGGTCACAAATGTCGCGATCAGCCATGCCACGGTGGTTATGGCAGTAGTGATGATCGCTGTTTTCGCAAATACCACAGCGCCGTTGCCCGAGATGGAGACCCGGCTAAGCAAAATTGTAGTGGCCGCCGCCACAGCCATAGCCACAATCTCGCTCCAGGCATTGATGCGCGACCAATACCAGCGCAAAATGTAAACCGCGCCCGTGCCGAATCCGATGTTCAACACCAATTGCCAACCTTGGCTAATGGAAGTCAACTGGGCCGACATGAATCCGCTTCCCAGCACCAGCAGCACCGTAAAAAGCTTGCCGATCATGACGTAGTGCTTCTCATCGGCTCCGCGCACCATGAAGCGTTTATAAAAATCGTTGACCAGATACGAGCTGCCCCAGTTCAACTGCGTTCCGATGGTGGACATAAATGCCGCCAGAAACGCGGCTACCATTAATCCGCGCAAGGCCGGCGGCAGGTAGTCGCGCAGAACCATCACGTAGCCCTGCTCCGGATTCTGGGTGAACGCGGCGCTGGGATGGATGCCCCCATTCGGCGAATACACCGCCAGAGCCACCAGGCCGGTGATGATCCACGGCCAGGGGCGCAATGCGTAATGGGCGATGTTGAACCACAAGGTGGCCCCCAGCGAATTCTTTTCGTCCTTGGCGCTGAACATGCGCTGTGCCACATATCCGCCACCTCCTGGTTCCGCGCCCGGATACCAAGCCATCCACCACTGCATTCCCACGTACACCAGAAACGTAAGCACAGGCAGCGTCCAAATAGCATCTGAGGTCCAGCCCAGATTAAAGTCCGGAAAAAATTTCAGCGGATCGGAGGCGAGTGTTCCCGACGCTCGCGTATTCGCTGCGATCTCAGTCAAATGTACCCTTAAAACATCCAACCCGCCAATCTTCGCCAGCGCCACCCAGGCCAGCACGATGATCATGGACATCTTCAGCGCGAACTGGAAAAGATCCGTCACCAGCACGCCCCAAAGCCCGCCGATGAAGGTGTATAGTCCGGTAAACGGTATCAGGACCAGAATGCAAATCATGAGCGCGGTATGCGCGGGCGCGCGAAAGGTGTAGTGGAGGCCTGCGAACTCCAGTACGTTGCCTTGTGCGATGGCCGGCCCCAGCAGGACCGTGATGATGTTCACCATCGCCAACGTGACCCATCCCAAAATGACGCAGTTCATGAAGAGGCCGAGATAAACGGCCTTGAAACCACGCAGGAACGCGGCGGCTTGGCCGCCATAGCGCAACTCCACCAGTTCCACGTCGGTCAAGATCTCAGCGCGGCGCCAATAACGCGCGAAGAAGAACACCGTCAACATTCCGCCCAGGCATTGTCCCCACCACAACCAGTTCCCGGCGATGCCTTGACGCGCCACTAGTCCTGTAACCAATAACGGAGTGTCGGCGGCGAAAGTGGTGGCCACCATGGATGTCCCGGCCAGCCACCAGGAGACATTGCGTCCGGAAAGGAAGAAATCTTCGGTGTTGCCGCTGGCCCGTCGCCGATAATAGATGCTGATTAAGAGATTGATGAGCAGGTATCCGGCGATGACGACCCAGTCGGTTGAGGTGAGTGGCATGATCGAGTGGTTGCCGCACTAATATACCAAAGCGCGTGCGCTACAATTACTTCGGCCATGGCGGGAAAGACATACGACGTGATTGTGGTCGGCTCCGGCGCAAGCGGCGGCTGGGTGGCCAAGGAACTGACCGAAAAGGGCATCCAAGTTCTCATGCTCGAGGCGGGGCCGCCGCGCGTACCCACCCGTGATTTCACCGAACACATCTGGCCCTATCAGCTCAAATATCGCGGCTTCGGCAATCAGAAAAAACTGCTCGAAAATCAGCCCGTGCAGCGGCTCTGTTATGCCTGCGACGATTACAGCCATCAATTTTTCGTTAATGACAACGAGCATCCCTACACCTTTCCCGCAGACAAGCCTTTCATGTGGATTCGCGGCCGGCAGGTGGGCGGCAAGACCTTTTGCTGGGCTCGCGTCAGCTACCGCTACAGCGATTTCGAATTCAAAGCCGCCAGCCGCGACGGCTACGGCCAGGACTGGCCCTTCAGCTACCAGGATCTCGAACCATACTACGATCGCGTGGAAAATTTCATCGGCGTCAGCGGATCGGCTGAGGGTTTGCCGCAGTTGCCCGACAGCAAGTTTCTGCCGCCGATGCGGCTGAGCTGCGGCGAGCTGGCAGCGAAGGAAATTGTCGAAAAGAAATTTGGATGGAAGCTGATTGTCGACCGCACCGCCAATCTCACGGTCCCACTCAATGGCCGCCCGGCTTGCCATTATTGCGACGAATGCCAGCGCGGCTGCTTCACCGCGTCTTATTTCAATAGCCCGTCAGTTACGCTGCCAGCCGCGGCGCGCACCGGGCGACTACAACTGGTAAGCGACGCCGTGGTGAGCCATCTAATCATGAACGCCGAAGGCCAGACGGACGGCGTGGCGTTCATCGATCGCAACACCCGAGCCGCGCGTGAAGTCCGTGCCAAAGTGGTGGTGCTGGCCGCGAGCGCTCTTGAATCCACCCGCATTCTGCTCAACTCGCGATCCCGCCGATTTCCCACGGGAGTCGGCGGCGAAAATGGCGTTCTCGGCCACTACCTCATGGATCACACTACGCTCGAAAACGGCGGCGGAGTGATGCCCGCGCTGGCATCATCGAAGCGCGAACCGGTGGGCCGTCCCTGCGGCTATATCATTCCGAAGTACGTGAATACGTCCGTTCGACAGCAGAACAAGAATTTCCTGCGCGGTTACTATTTCGCCGGCGACGGCCGGCAGGATCTTTACGGCCATGCGTCTTCTATTCCCGGCTTCGGCCGCGAATGGCGCGACAAAGTACGCGACAACATTCCGTACAACTTCAGCGTTTACGCTCAAGGCGAATGCCTGCCTCGGCACGATAATTACGTCGCGATCGATCCCGAGAAGAAGGACGCCTGGGGCATTCCCGCGCTGCACGTCCACGCGAGCTATGGTGAAAATGAACTTGCCATGGCCAAAGCCATGCGCGATCATCTGGGCGAAATCATGGACGAACTAAAGCTGGAGAATCGCGAACCGCCCCGCGACGAGCTCAACATCTTCGGCAAGAACATTCACG
>DASYNU010000321.1:0-9912 GCA_036008345.1 Bryobacteraceae bacterium | reverse complement strand
GCCTGCCGCCTAGCCACCCGCCCCGTTACCTTTTCCCCGCGCCACAGTATATACATTCATGCATCTCCAGCCACTCAACCTGCGTATTCACCAGAGAGGACCACATCCATGACCCCCACGCTCCGCATCACTTGCCGAACCCTGGCCAAAAGCCCCGCCTTCAGCCTCACCGCCATCGCCGCGTTAGCCCTCGGCATCGGTGCCAACACAGCCATCTTCAGCGTGGTCAACCAGGTGCTCTTGAACCCCGCCGGTGTCTCGAACCCCGAGCGCGTCGCCTCCCTCCGCGTCAAATACGACAAGCTGGCCTTGAAAAGCATCGGGGTTTCGGTACCCGATTTCTCCGATGTCCAGAAAACCGCCCAACTCTTCGAGTCCGGCGCGATCCTCGGACAAGGCGATTACAACTACACCGGTTCCGGAATGCCCGAGCGCTTGCAGGGAGCCACCGTGTCCCTACAATGGTTCGATGTCTTCGGCGCCAAACCGCGCCTCGGCCGCCTCTTCCAGCCCGAAGAGGACCACCCCAAAGCTAATCAAGTTGTTATTTTGTCTTATGCCGCCTGGAAGCGCCTCTTCGGCCAGGATCCCAGCGTCCTCGGCCGCACCATCGAGCTGAACCGCCTGCCCTATCGCGTGATCGGTGTCATGGGCCCTGAGTTCCGTTGGCCCGCTGCCACTGATTTGTGGGTGCCCCTCGGCCTGCCCTCCGACGCGTACAACGGCGGGAATCGCTTCAACGAAAGCTACAACGGCATGGTTCGCCTGAAGCCAGGCGTCACGTTCCAACAGGCCAACGCCTACGTGCAGATTCTCAGCAATCGAGTCCGCAACGACGGCACTGGATACGGCGCTTACGCCAAAGATTCTGAATGGGGCATGTTCCTGGTCCCCTTCACCGATTTCGTCGCCGGCGATACCAAGACCCCCATGCTGGTGCTGCTCGCCTCTGTCGGTTTTGTGCTGCTGATCGCCTGCTCGAACATCGCGGGCCTGATGCTGGCGCGCGCTTCCGGACGCTCCCGTGAAATCGCGGTGCGCGCCGCCCTCGGAGCCAGCCGCTGGAATCTGATCCGTCAGACGATGGCCGAAAGCCTGATCCTCTCCTTCGCCGGCGCCATAATCGGCCTCGCGCTTTCCTTCGCCGGAGTTCGTGGACTGCTCGCCCTCGCGCCCGAAAATTCCAGCGTGGCTTTGGATGTCCGCATGGATCCCACCGTGTTGCTCTTCACCGCGTTCGCCGCCATCGCAGCCGGCATACTCTTCGGCATCGCGCCCGCCTGGCAAATATCGCGACTCGATCGCTTCGATGCTCTCCGTGAAGGTGGACGCTCCGGTTCCGCGGGTCTCCGCCGCCAAAAATTACGCTCCGGGCTGGTCATCGGTGAAGTGGCGCTCGCGCTGGTCCTGCTGGTCGGCGCCGGCCTCTTCCTGCGCAGCCTGGCGTCTCTCCAGGATGTCAATCCGGGATTCCAACCCCAGGGTCTGATCTCGGGCTCAGTCACTCTGCCCGATGCTCAATATGGCGATGCCGCCAAACAGATCGCATTCTATAACACCGTCCTCGATCGCCTCTCCACACTCCCCGGCGTCTCGAACGTCGCCGCTGCCGTGCCGCTTCCCTTCACCGGGCAATCCGGCTCCGCCTCATTCTCCATTGAAGGCCGCCCGTCACCCCCCGGCGATCCCGGGCCCCACGGCGACATCGGCTTCGTCAGCCCCGGCTACTTCGCCACCCTGAGAATCCCGGTGAAGAGCGGCCGTGTGTTCACCGATCAGGATCGTTCCAACACCACTCAAGTCGCCCTGATCGACGAAACTCTCGCGCGCGAATACTGGCCCAATCAGGATCCCATCGGCCAACATATGCGCAACGGCGGTTCCAAAACGCCCTGGGCCACCATTGTCGGAGTAGTCGGCCACACCAAGAATTCGGACCTCGCCGGAGATGTTGTGAAGGGCCGGTATTACTACCCGCTGCTGCAGCAATCCTTCGCGTTCCCCTTCACTAGCTTCATCGCTCGCACCGACGCCGACCCCGCGCTTCTCACCAGCCCTCTGCGCGAAGCCGTGCGCGCCGTCGACCCATCCCTCGCCGTCTCCCGAATCAAATTGATGTCCGACCTGGTCTCCGCATCACTAGCTCCACGCCGCTTCGTAGTAACACTGCTAGGAATCTTCGCCGGCTTGGCCCTGCTGATGGCCGTCATCGGACTCTACGGCGTAATCAGCTATTCAGTCACCCAACGCACGCAAGAAATTGGCATCCGCATGGCGCTAGGCGCGCAAGCCAGCGAAGTATTAGGCCTGGTAATCGGCCAAGGCATGCTATTAGCCGGAATTGGCGCCGCAATCGGCCTAATGGCATCGCTAGCCTTCAGCCGCCTCCTGAAAAATCAACTATTCCAAGTAAGCGCCTTCGACCCACTAACATTCCTGATAACCGCGCTCGTATTGATCACGGCAGCATTGCTGGCAACCTACATCCCAGCCCGCCGCGCGACACGGGTAGACCCAATGGAAGCCCTACGCCATGAATAACCTAACCGTGGCGCAGGCGCTTTCGCCTGCGAACCGAATAACCGACGAACCGAAGAACCGAATAACCGTTTCTCAATGCTACCATTGAGATTCGATGATCGATTCCCGCCGCAAATTCATCGGCACCATGGCCACCGGCTTGGCCACCACCCTCGCCTCGCCCAAAGGCGTGCTCGGCGCGAACGACCGTATTCGCATCGGCATCATCGGCATCGGCGCCCGCGGCACGGAGCTGGTCCACTGGGCTCTCGCCTGCCCCAATCTAGATTTCGTCGCCTTCGCCGACATCTATACCAAACGCCTGGAAGACGCGAAAGCGCTGGTCCCCAACGCCGCCACCTATCTCGACCATCGCCGTCTTCTCGACGATAAAACCATCGACGCCGTCATCATCGCCACTCCGCAGCACCTGCATTGCGAGCACTTCGTGAATTCCATCGAAGCCGGCAAACACGTCTATCAGGAAAAGACCATGGCCTTCACGGTGGATCACGCCAAACGCATGCGCGCGGCTTACCGTAAGGCGCCCAAGCTCACCGTCCAGGTCGGCCATCAAGGAGTTTCGTCCGGCCAGATGCCGGATGCGCAAAGTTTCCTGGCCACCGGCTATGTCGGCAAAATCACCGCGGTCCACATGCACATGTATCGCAACACGCCGCATGGAAAACCGCAGTGGGCCCGCCCCGTCTATCCGGATATGAATCCGGAAAACATCCTGTGGAATTCATTCCTCGGCGAAGCTCCCCAGCGCGAGTTTGACGCCAATCGCTACATCAACTGGCGCTACTTCTGGGATTATTCCGGCGGCAATGTCTACGAAAATATGTGCCACCAGCTTTCCTTCTGGTACAAGGCACTCAATCTGCAAATCCCCAAAGCCGTCACCATGACCGGTGGCGTCTACCTGTGGAAGGACGGCCGCGAAGTTCCCGACACCATGAATGTCTCGCTCGAACATCCCGAAGATATTCTCGTCAGTTGGGACTCGGGCTTCGGCAACAACCAGCTCGGCGTCACCGAAGACGTCCTAGGCGACGACGGAACCATCTCCAAGGGCCAATCCATCCGCTATCTCCCGCAAAAAATAAATCGCCCCGACGGCGTGGAACTATTAGGCCGCACCACCGCACCCGCCAACGCTCACATGCAGAATTTTCTGGATTGCATCCGCTCCGGCAAAGAGCCGGCCTGTCCCTTCGAACTCGGCTTCCGCGTTTCCATCGCCTGCCGCATGTCGGTGGACAGCTACCGCCAAGCCCGCACCATGCGCTGGGACCCGCAAAAAGAACAAATCACATAACCCTCCATCCTGGGGGCACACCTCACCCTGCTGCACACTTCTTCCTCTGTAACACTTCCTATATTTCCTGCTACCCGGTGGGGCAGCGCCGCGCGCTGCCAGCGGGTAGTGCGCTTACCAACATTTAGCGGACTATCGGCCAACGGCACTTTACTTTTTACTAATATGTAAAGCGATGCTTCAAGCCAAACTCTCCGCCAAGAACCAAATCGTAATCCAGCGCGAAGCCCGTGGTGCTCGACAAGAATTTATGAAACCACATGCGGACCCTCTAGATAAGCCCACCGCTCCGCCAGCTTACCTTCCCGAATTCGCCAAATCACAATTCCGCCGAATTCAATCTTCTGCCCAATTGTCTTATCCGTCGCGCGCCAAGTGTTCCTCACCACCACTCGATCTCCTTCGGCGATGATGTCTTCGATGGTCACGTGAATATCGGGAAAGCGCTGGAACGCCCCCGCCAGATACTGCTTGGGACCGCTCGGCCCCGCAGGCAACCCAACCGGCACGTCGCTTCCGTGCTCTTGATAATCCGCCGTAAAATTGCGGTCCGCCGCCGAAAGATCCTGGCGATTCACAAAGTCCTCGAAATGCCGCCGGACAAAAGCCTTCGCTTCTTCAGAATTCATATGGCCTCAAGTATACGGGCCCGCTCAGCCATCGTCTAATGTCCCGGCCGCGCAATCCGATAACTTTTCGACATCGGTTTCACGCGCGCTTCTTAACTGCTCGCCACATCTTCACGAACCGTTCCACCACCGCGGCTCCATCCCCTGCCCGTCGCAAAAACCCGCACGTAACAGTCGTCACGCTGCCCTCCAGCTCGCGAAACACCACGCCGCGCGCCCGCTGCCGCCCTACGCACTCGGGAAAAAGCGTCACCGCTCCCACCACCGGAATCAGCTTGAGCGAAACCGAAATCTCGTTCGATTCATGCACCACCTCCGGTGCGAATCCCGCCGCCTGACAAATCCGCTGGATCGCATCATAGCATCCCGGCGCAAGCCTGCGTGGATAAAGTACGAATTTCTCTTTGGCCAGCTCCGCGCATGGCACTCGCTTTTTGGATGCCAGCCTGTGCGTGGACGGAAGCGCTGCTACAAAATGCTCCTCACCCACGCTGTCAAACAAAAACAGCGCGCTGTCCGGCACCGGAGGATGCACGAACCCGAGATCGATCCGATTCCGCGCCAACGCCTCTGCCTGTTCAGGCCCCGGCATTTGAAATGTCGACAAGCGAGTCCGCGGATACCGCGCCATGAATTCCTTCACCATGCCCGGAAAATCGTGGAACGGTGCGCAGGACTCAAACCCAATCACCAGCGAATCGCCCTGGCGCGCAGCCACGTTTCGCGCGGTCTCTACCGACCGTTCATGCTGCTGCAGCGTCCGTCGCGCCTGCACGGCAAAAGCAGCCCCCGCCGGCGTCAGAGCGACATTCCGGTGCGTCCGCTCCACCAACGCCGCGCCGACAATCTTTTCCAGATTCTGGATCTGCCGCGTAAGAGCCGGTTGCGAAATCCCCAACCGCGACGCCGCCTTTCCAAAATGCAGCTCCTCCGCGAGCGCCGCAAAATACCGAAGCTGACGCAAACTAGCCTCACCCATCCTGTTATCGTATGCAAACCGAACCGCGACCGTAAGGGAGCCGGGGCCTTCCTCCGCACGGGCCATACCCAAAAGCTATCAATCCCACTCTTACCCGTATTAGACAAATTCCTCAATTCATCCATAACCTCAAAACAAGGAGACCAATGATCCTCATAACAGGCGCAAGCGGCACCGTCGGCCAGGAAGTCCTCAATCAAATTGCAAAAACCAGGGAGCCCATCCGAGCAGCGTTCCAATCCGCGGCGAAAGCTTCCACAGCCCCAGCCGCCGTCGAAACCGTCATCATGGATTACAATCAGCCGGAAACCATCCGCGCAGCCCTCCGCGGTATCGATAAAGTCTTTCTCGTCGGCCCCGTCGCTCCCAACCTTCCCGAGCTGGAACGCAAAGCCATGGACGAAATCGGCCGATCCGCCGTCCGCCAAATTGTGAAACTCTCAGCCATGGGCGGACGCGCCGCAATCTTCCCGCGCCAGCACCAGGAATCCGAAGCTTACATCAAATCCTCCGGTATCCCCTACACGTTCTTGCGTCCCAACGGCTTCATGCAAAACATGGTCAACTACAACGGCGCTACCATTCGTTCGCAAAATGCGTTCTACGGCTCGCAGGGAGACGGCCGAGTCAGCCACATCGATCTTCGCGATATCGCCGCCGTCATCGTGAAAGTTCTGACCGAAGACGGCCACCTAGGCAAGATCTACACGCTCACCGGTCCTGAAGCTCTCGCTAACTCGCGCATCGCCGAAATTCTTTCCCGCACCCTCGGCCGCGAAATCAAATACGTCGATCTACCACCCGCTCAAATGAAGCAAGCGCTGCTCACTGCGGGAACGCCCGAATGGAACGCCGACGGCATCCTCGATTTAAGCGAACTCTATCGCACCGGCGGATCCAGCACGGTCTCGAACGACGTGGAACAAATCCTCGCCCGCAAGCCCATCGCCTTCGACCAATTCGCGCGCGACTATTCTTCCAGCCTTCAACCGTCTTGAGGCCGGCTCAACCACTCCCGCGCCGCCTGATCCGATTCGAACAACTTGAAATATCCCACGCGTCCTTCTTCAGCGGCCATCTCGCCGAACCTGCTGCTGAATCGAACGCTCGCCGGATTGTACACCACCGCAATTCGGATCCTATAGGTACGCAGCTTCTGCAAAATAGCGCCCGCCTCGCCCGAGCTCAGGTCGAAGAAATTCTCCGTAAGATTCTCCGCGTACAGCAGCGCAGAGTCCACGCCATTCGAATAACAGCCCTCAATCACCAGCCCGGCATCATCCACTTTGCGCATCAGCCCCGCACCCGGCGGCCACTCTTTGAATTTCATGCTACGATTCTACGCAAATATGTCTTTTCCAAATGAACCCACTCGCCGCAATCTCCTGGCGCTCGCCCCAACCCTGCTCCTCGCGCAACACAAGCTGGACCCAGCCACGCTAGTCCCACCGTATCCGGAAACCGGATTTCAATCCATCTTCGACGGCAAGACGCTCACCGGTTGGGACGCCGACCCCGATTTCTGGCGCGTCGAAAATGGCGCCATCGCAGGCGAAACCAGCCCCACTCATCAGCCCAAGCAAAATACGTTCTGCGTCTGGCGCGGTGGCGAGCCCAAAGATTTCGATTTTCGCGCTCAGTATCGCCTCACCGGCGGATCCGCGGGCAACAGCGGTTTCCAATACCGCAGCATCGAGCGTCCCGATGTCGCCAAATGGGTAATGCAGGGTTACCAGGCCGACATCGACGCCCAGCAAATGTTCACCGGCCAGCTCTACGAAGAACGCGCCCGTGGATTCCTGGCCCTGCGCGGCATGCTCGCGTACGCGGGCGATGGAAAAAAAGCCGGCACGTTAGGCAGCGTCGGCGACTCCGATCAACTGAAAAGCTACATCAAGATCGAAGACTGGAACGATATCCAAGTAATCGCGCGCGGAAACTCGCTAGTCCATCTATGGAACGGTCACGTAATGTGCGTTTTCATCGACGACGACTCAGCCCACCGCAAGGCCGAAGGCCTGATCGGCATTCAACTCCACGTGACCCCCACCGGCATGAAAATCGAAACCCGCAACATCCGCATCAAGACTCTTTGACGTGGCGCAGGCACTCATGCCGACGCCTCTTGCTATTCCTTGAGTCCAAAAGCATACACAGTAGAATCGTACGTAGTAACATAAATCCTCCCACCCGAAATCGCGATCCCACTAAAATGCGTCCAACCCGGCATCGTGTTCCCACTCGAAAATAATTCTTTCCCCGTGCTCGAATCAAACGCATAAAGCACCGCATTCCCGGTGTGCATCGCCGCCCGCTCCTTGGAATTGAACAACCCACCCTCCGGCTTCCACTGCCGATTGAACTCACCTGTCGAAACCGCGTACACCACGCCATTGGCGACAATCGGAGGATCCGGAGCATTCATGTCACGCGAATTCCAAGCCGGCGTCAGCATCGGCTTTCCATCCTTCTCTTCCACATGGAACCCCATGATGCTTCCATTCGGCGCCGAACCATTCACGTGCGCAAACGGCGGAGCTTTGGTGGACGCCGCACCCAGCGCCGGCGCGTACAGCCACCGCTCGCCGGCCTCATCCTGCCACGTTGCGAAAGCTCCCCAAAATCCCCGCCCCGCGAAGTCCGCTTCTTCGTTCACCCACAGCGGGCTGCGATACAGCGGCGTCTTGTGATCCCCTCCACCAATCGCTTTCGCGTCCAGCAGCGCAATCACGCCTTCTTTCCCGCCCGACCCCAGCAGCTCCCAATCCTTGAATTTGAAATACACCGCGCTCATGCTGCCCGCATCCAGATCCTTGCGCGTCAGATAGCTGTGATTCGACGGTGTGTAGTAATCCACCAGCTTCAAATCGCGCGTAGATAATTGCAGAATCGTATCCGGCAGCTTGCCCGCGCTTTCGTTGTATTCGCCGTCCCCCGTCTGCGCGTAGACGAAACCTGTGGGACCGATCACCGCACCCGCGCGCCCCCAAACCCCAGCTCCATTCGGACTCGATTGGAAGAATGCAATTTTCTTTTCCGGACTGCCCAGATCCATCGCATACACGCCCGATTTCGCTCCGTTGCAGCCTTGCGACGTGGTTGTGTACAAAACGTTGTGATACAACCCCAGGCTCCAGTTCTTCGAAAACGCCGGCACAAACTGGATCGGCGGCACTTTGTCTTCGCCATTGTGGATATCCAGCGCGTGCAGTTTTCCATCGCTCGAAATCGTGTACACCATAACATCCAGACCGCGCTTGGCGATCAGCGGCGTGGCGTTCAGCGCATTGGGACAAAGCCAGAACGGCGATTGTTTGGGCTTCGCATCGGGAGTGAAAGTTTTCTTCCACAGCAGCTTGCCCGTCTCCGCATCGAGCGCGAACAAATTATCGGACGCCCCGCCCACCACCACAATCTCTTTCATGCCCTGCGGCGTCACCACCCACTCGGCCGCCACCGGCGCGGTGAGCGAATTGAGCTCGCGCGCTTCATTCTCGAGCGACGCCTTCCACAATAACGTCAGATTCTTGGCGTTGGAGGGATTGATGTCCTTCTCGCCCTGCGCCCACCCGGTCCGCTGTGGATCGCCCCCAAACGACAACCAATCCGAAGCGTATCCGGGCGCAGCCGCAGCCAGCGCGACCCACAGCAATCCATTTCGCAAAAGCATGTAGTTCATTGTAGGACAAGCCTCTGGCAAGGCGTGGGGCAGCGCCATGCGCTGCCGAATTACTCCCCCGCCGGCACCACCCGAAACCTCCGCTTCCCCTCGATCCGGTAGGTTTCGAAATCCGCATGGTTTACGGTGAGAATCGTCGCGATCGACTCCCGCCTCGCCAGAAACACCAGCGTGGCATCGGCAAAATCCATCGGCCGATCCCAATAGCGTGACATGAGAACCTGCAATTGCCCCAATTCTGTGCCTTCGATGCTCCCCAGCACCAACGCCCCGGAACGCACGAATTTCCAGGCTGCCTCCACTTCTCGCCGGGAATCACCGACCAGATGGAACAAGTCGGTCAATACTGCTTCCGAAGTCAACAGCGGAAGACGAAGCTGCCGGATCGCGGCCGCGCACCGGGAATGCCAGTGGTCGTTCCTGTCGAGCAGCGCCAGAATAGCTCCCGTATCGATGAGTGCGTTAGCGGGCATGCCGCCTGGCCAGCCGTTTTCGGATCGCGTCGCGCGCTGTCTCGGCGCGTCGTGGATTGGGCCCTGCCAGAACGCCCACCGAGTTCGCTACTTCAGCCTGAAGTTTCCGCTGGACGCCGTCATCAGCCGCGTCCGTTCGCCCGTTTCGCAGCCACTCACGGACCGCCATTTCCAGGATCGCCGACGTCGACACGTTCTTCAATCGCGCCTCGCGCTCCAGGTCCGACTTGAGTTCCGCCGAGAGCCGCCAACTGTATACTTCGGTCCTCATGCACTACATTGTAGTGCATGCACCACATTCCTGCTAACTC
>DASYNU010000320.1:0-19447 GCA_036008345.1 Bryobacteraceae bacterium | reverse complement strand
GTGCAGATGGGCGTCATCTTCATCGCCAATCTCGAGTTGGGCTATCTGCATCCGCCGGTGGGCATCAACTTGTTCCTCTCCGCCTATCGCTTCAAGAAACCCATGGGCACCATTATCTGGGCCACGCTGCCGTTCTTATTCATCCTGATGGGGACGGTCTTGCTGATCACCTACGTCCCGTGGCTCACCACTGCTCCACTGCGCTGGTGGTTGGACAAGTGAAGGGGCTTGGGAAGATTGGTCCGCTGCTTCCTGTGGACGAAAACCCGCATGACCTCGTTCTTCCCTGACCTAAACGTGTCTCGTAGAAACTGCCGCTCAATCATAGATCCTCGTGCCTCAACGTTGGGCAGAGTCAAAAGCACCGGTCGCTTACGCTCGCGGTTCGGAAAGAATGTAGCATGTTTAGAGAACGTTACCGAACCGCGACCGTGAGGGAGACGGTGCCTTTGCCGATTCTTTCACGGCCGCTTAAGACTTAAGAGTCGACGCCTCGGAGTCGACGCCTCGGCTTTTGTGAGAGTACCAGTACCGCTCTCTCAAGCAACGCCAGAACACCCCGAGTTATACTAGTCAGGCGGGAGTTTCTTGCCTTGACGAAACCTACAATAGCTCTACCCTATTATTGCCTGCTACTCACTTTGCTCTTGGCCGGAGGATGCTCCCGCAGCGCAAAAAGCTACTTGCAATCCGGAAGCAAATATTTTGATTCCGGCAAGTATGAGGATGCCATAATCCTCTATAGGAAGGCCATCCAGAAGGATCCGAAATCCGGGGAAGCGTACTATCGCCTTGCACTAGCCGAACTGAAGCTGGGCAAGATTCCAGATGCCTATCAAGCGCTCTCGGCGGCGTCCTCGCTCTCTACCGACAACAATGAGATTCAAAGTGTATTCGCTGACTTTTGTTTTGAGATTTATCTGCTGGACCGGAATCATCCGAAAGGCTTCTATGAAAAGGTTGCCAAGATTTCTCAGGATATGCTGGCTAAGGATAAGAATTCCTATGACGGCCTGCGTCTGAAAGGTTACCTGGCCTTCGAGGACCGGAAGCCGGCTGATGCCATTGCTGCACTGCGCCAAGCTGACCAAGTGCGTCCCATGCAGGCGCCTGTCATCTATCCGCTGGTCCGGGCTATGATCCAGGACCGCCAGGAACCGGCAGCCGAAAAGTTGGCGCTGGATTTCTTACAAAAGAACAAGACCTTCGGTCCAATTTACGATGTTCTATTCGGTTTATACGGCCGCGCGGGGCGCCAGCAGGAAGCCGAGAACATCCTGAAGGCCAAAGTGGACAATAATCCAAAGCAGGCCTCGTATGTTCTAAATCTCGCCGCCTATTACCGGATTCTGAAACGTCCCGACGATGTCAAGAAAACCTTGCAACGGCTGATAGACAATCCCAAAGATTATCAGCATCCCCATGCCCTGGTGGGAGACTTTTATTTGGCCCAGCGCGATGTGCCCGGTGCGATGAGCGAATACGATCAGGGAGTGAAGTCCGATCCAAAAGACAAAGCGCTCTATCAGAAGCGCATGGTCAACGCGCTGATCCTGGAAGGAAAGAAAGACGAAGCCAAAGCCACGCTCGGGGAACTTGCCAAATCCGAGCCTAAGGATGACGACGTGCGAATGGCGCAAGCCACGATGTGGATCGAAGGGGGAAAGCCAGCCGACGTGGATGCCGCCATCAAAGCTCTCAAGCCGCTGGTGGAGAAGAAGCCAGGGGATGCGAACCGTCATTTTCGGCTCGGCCAAGCCTACCAGTTAAAGGGCCGGAATCAAGATGCGGAGGCGGAGTGGAAGGCCGCTGCTAAGAGCGATCCAAATCAATTACCTTCCCGCATGGCATTGGCGGAGCTAAGCCTCCAGACCGGCCGATTCCCCGCTGCGCTGAATTATTGCGACGAGATACTGGCGCGAGATCCTAAGAACAAGGGTGCGCAGTTCTTAAAGGCGCTTACGTTGGTGAACTCCAACAGAGCAGATGAAGGGCGCGTGATTTTGACTGAGTTGCTCAAGGAAGCCCCGAACTCAGAAATCGCCAAACTGGCCATGGCGCGCCTGGAGCTTATACAGAAACATCTGCCCGAGGCTGAAAAGGATTTCGCCGAGTTGTACAAGGTGGGTCAACCTGATTACCGCCCTTTGGATGGGCTGATGGCCACCTACTTAGCGGAGAATCAGGCCCCCAAGGCGTTGGCACTGGTAGAGAAAGAGCTGGCCACCACCCCCGGCAAGCCCGCGCTGATGGCACGGCTGGCGGAGTTGAATGTTCGCACCGGCAAATACGCCGCAGGCCGGGACGGCTACCAGCAGTTACTTGGGAAAGATCCGAATTCCCCGCAGCTATATCGCCGGATCGGTGAGATTTCGGGCCTGATGGGCGATAGGGACACGGCCATCCACAGCTTCCGGAAAGCCGCCGAATTAGATCCGAAAGATCTGCGCAGCATGATTGAACTAGGGTCTCTGCTCTTATCCGGCGGCAAGAAGCAGGAAGCGCTGGATGTTTTTAGGAAGTGCCTGGCACTGAGTCCGGATCAGCCCGCCATTTTGAATAATGTCGCCTACCTGATTGCTGATACGAATGGCGATTACAAAGAAGCCTTGGACCTGGCGCGGAAGGGGCTGCAAAGTCCGAATGCGAAGGGCGATCCGCACCTCACCGATACCGTCGGCTTCATCTATTGGAAACAGCACCTCAACGACAGCGCGTTACAAACGTTTCGATCCGTGGTCCAGAAGGTTCCCGAAAACCCCACCTATCGCCTGCACCTTGCCAATGCACTCCTGGCTCAAGGCGATAAGAGCGGGGCCAGAACACAACTGGAAGCAGCCCGCCTCAGAAATCCCACGAAGGATGAGGAGAGCGAGATCAAGACGCTGCTGGATCGCATCGGACAATAAACGTGCTTGTGGGGCAGGGCCATGCCCTGCCGCATTCTGCCGAGTCGTTTTTGCAGTTGGCAGGGCATGGCCCTGCCCCACCGGCGTTTGCACTTCACACCTCGAATCTCGTATACTTCCATCATTTCGAGGGAGAGGAATCGTGCGCATAACCGTTCTTATTGGATTGATTTGCGGACTGGTATTGGCGCAGGAGGGAGGCCGAAGAACTCCCGCGCCGGAGAGCTTCCGCTTCCGCGCCATGGGGCCGGCAGTCGGTAACCGGATCTCAGCCGCCGCCGGCATTCCAGGCGATCCATCCACCTACTACGTGGGAGCAGCATCGGGAGGAGTCTGGAAATCCACCAACGGCGGTACGACATGGAATCCGATTTTTGACTCCCAGCCCGTGGCTGCCATCGGAGCGCTGGCCGTGTCTTCCTCCGATCACAAAGTGGTCTGGGCGGGAACTGGCGAAGCCTGGGCCATCCGCGATGTCGACATGACGGGCGACGGAGTCTACAAATCCACCGACGAAGGCAAGACGTGGGCCCACATGGGGCTGGACGCAACCGGACGCATAGGACGCATCGTGATTCATCCGACGAATCCGGATGTCGTTTTTGTGTGTGCCCTGGGGCGCCTCACCGGACCCCAGCAGGAACGCGGCGTCTATCGCACTAGCGATGGCGGAAAAAATTGGGAACGCGTTTTGTTCGCCGACGCGAACACCGGCTGCTCCGGCCTCGCCATGGATCCCCACAATCCGCGCGTGCTGTTTGCCGGAATGTGGCAAGTGGAGATGCACACCTACGGCATGTTCAGCGGCGGCCCTTCGAGCGCGGTTTATGTTTCACGCGACGGGGGTACCAAGTGGACTCGACTGGAAGGCCACGGACTGCCAAAATCGCCCGTAGGAAAAATCGACGTCGCGGTGGCTAATACCGATTCTGGCCGCGTTTACGCACTGATCCAAACTGCCGATCAAGGCTCACTCTGGCGATCCGATGACGGTGGTGAAAATTGGAGCGTGGCCAGTTGGGCGCGTGCCCTGGTGGGGCGCGCCGGCTATTACATTCGGATCGCTGTGTCGCCCACCAACGAAGACGAGGTGCTGGTAGCCAACAGCAGTTTCCACCTGTCGAGCAACGGCGGTAAGACCTTTAAGACGGTTCCCTGGGGCGGTGACACGCACGATATCTGGATTGATCCGACGGACAGCAATCGCATCCTGGTGACGCATGATGGCGGTATGTACATGACCAAGGATCATGGGCAAACCGCGGCCCGCATTTCGCTTCCGATCGGCCAGATATACCACGTGGAAGTGGACAACGATGTGCCGTATCGAATTTACGGAAACATGCAGGACGATGGCACCATGCGCGGCCAGAGTAACTCACCCGAGGTCAGCCAATTCGCGCCCAGCGGTGGAGGGGGCGGGTTCGGAGGATTCGGCGGATTCGGCCGTGGTTTCTTCAGCACTTGGGACCATGGGCTGGGCGGCTGCGAGTCCGGCTTTACGCTTCCCGACCCCACCGATCCCAATATCGTCTGGGCCACCTGCTACGGCGATGAGGTGACCCGTTACGACTACACCACCAAAATGGCGCGCTCCGTCAGCCCGTGGTTGCACACCCTGGATTCGGAGCCCAACGTAGCCAAGTATCGCTGCCACTGGACGCCGCCCATGGCCATCGATCCTTTCGAACACAACGTCGTCTACTACGGGTGCCAAGTTATCTTCCGG
Source organism: Bryobacteraceae bacterium (assembly GCA_036008345.1). Lineage (GTDB taxonomy): Bacteria > Acidobacteriota > Terriglobia > Bryobacterales > Bryobacteraceae > Palsa-89. The sequence continues at coordinate 14,809 of DASYNU010000320.1, read as the reverse complement.
ACCTCCAACGGCGGTACCAGTTGGAGCGTGATCAGTCCCGATCTTTCTACGCAAGACCCCAGCCGCATTACCTCATCCGGAGGAATCGTCGGCGACAATCTCGGCCAGTTCTACGGTGAGGTGGTTTTTTCTATCGCGCCTTCCGATGTTCAGAAGGGCTTGATCTGGGCCGGAACCAACGATGGAAAAGTCTGGTACACCAAGGACGGCGGGGCCAAGTGGAACGATGTGACGAAAAACATCGCCGGCATGCCGGCCTGGGGGGTGATATCCAAGATCCAGCCATCTCACTTCGACGCCGGGACAGCCTACGTCGCGGTGGACCTGCATCTGATGGATAACCGCGACCCGTTCATTTTCAAGACCACCGATTTCGGCCAGACCTGGACCAAGATCAGCGACGGCCTTCCCAAAGGGCCGCTCGCCTACGCGCGCGTGATCACCGAGAATCCGAATCGCAAGGGCATGCTGTTCGCGGGCACCGGGAACGCGCTGTATTATTCCATGGACGACGGCGCAAATTGGAAACCTCTCAAGGATGGCTTGCCTCCCTCGCCGGTTTCATGGATCGTGGTCCAAAAAAACTATCACGACCTGGTAGTGTCCACCTACGGGCGTGGGTTCTATATTCTCGAAGACCTGACGCCGCTTGAGCAGCCGGAGACGGGCACCGAGGCGTCCGTGCGCTTCTATGCGCCGCGCGCCACTTACCGGCTGTTGCGCGGCGGACGCGCCTTGCTGAACTATTCACTTAAAGATCCGGCCAAGGATGAAATCAAGCTCGATATTCTCGATTCGCATGACAAGGTGATTCGCGAGATGAAGGTGGGCAAGGGACAGGCCGGGCTCAACCGCGTCTCGTGGGATCTACGCTACGAAAAACCGCACCTGGTGGAGCTGCGCACTACGCCGCCACAAAATCCACACATCTGGGAAGAACCTCGCTTCGAAAAAACGCAGACCCGCCCAATCACGCATTGGGGCCTGCAGCCGGCCGAAGTGGGACCTATCGCGGCGCCAGGCAAGTACACTGCGCGCTTGACCGTCGAAGGGCAAACGTACACGCAGCCGCTCGAAATTTTGCGGCCTCCCTCGAGCCACGGCACAGATGCCGATCTGGAAGCTTCCGTCAGACTTCAGGTCAAGGTCCGCGACGATATCAGCAGCGCGGCCGATATGGTGAACCAGATCGAGTGGATGCGCAAGCAGCTGGAGGACGGTCGTAAGCCGTTAGCCTCGCAAAGCGCCAAAGACGCCCTGCTGAAAGCTATGAACGCCATCGACCAGAAGATGCAGCAGGTGGAATACCAGCTCATCACGCGGGCGGATGCGCTCAGCGACGACAAGTATTTTCAGACTGCCTACAAGCTATATATGAATTTCATCTGGTTGAACGGCGAGATCGGCACCGGCGCGGGCGATGTAGCCGGAAGCGCCGATTATGGCCCAACCGAAACGGCCATCGGCCTGGTGCTGGGCCTTGAGAATCAACTGCACGCGGTGCAGGCTGAATTTAAGACGCTCATGGACAGAGATGTCCCGGCGTACAACAGTTCACTCTCCGGAACAGGCCTTAACCCGCTCACTGCGACTCCGCCTCCAGCGCCCGCAGCTCCGGCCAGTGAGCCGCGCTAAATCGGCCCAAGCACCGTCTCCTTCACGGTCGCGGTTCGGCTACGGCGCCTGTCCCCTTGCTTACGCGCGGGGCTACAATTCTGGCAAAGCGGCGGACCCAAAGTAGCCCTGCGTGTCAGCAAGGGGACCAATATTTCACTGCCTCTCACGGTCGCGGTTCACCTACGAACGGTCGTTACCGAACCGCGAGCGTAAGCGACCGGTGCTTTTGAATTCTTCACGGTAATTTCTGCTTCAGCCAGTCATCAAGAATTTCAGCCTGAAGTCCCGTCGGACTGGCGACCGGCTTCACCTTAAAGCTGCTCTCCATTTTCTGCCTTAGCACCACATCCATCTCCCGGATCGCCCCGCGGCGCGACACAAGAAACCGAACTTTGCCGCCGGCCTTCTTGAACTTGAGCGCCTCATCCATCGACTTCGCGTTCACCCGCGCGCCGTCTAACGCCAGGATCTGGTCTTGCGCCATCAACCCGCCCCGTTGAGCCGGCGAATCCCACTCCACGCTCGAAATCACCAGGTTTCCATCCTGAAATTGTGCCTGCGCCCCGAGAAATGCACCGGACTGCGCCACCGGATTCACGTCGATATCGAGGCCGGCATACGCGAAGTATTTCCGGTAATCGATATCCTGCACGGTGGTCGCGTATTCAAAAATCTCGGACAACGAAATTCCCGCGCCGCTGTCGCACTCCTCGCGAAACTCCTGATCCGTGAAGCCTCGCTTTCTTTCCTTGTAGTATTTCTGATAAAGAGCGCGCATCACGTCATCCAGCGACCTGCGATTCCCAGTTTCATGCCGGATCTTGAGGTCCAGCAGCAGCCCCAGCGCCGCGCCCTTGTCGTAGTACGAAATCGTAGTGTTCGAGAAATATTCACCTCGGTTCATCCCTTTGATCCAGGTGTCGAAGCTCGACTCCGCGGCGGATTGCACCAGGTGGCCCGGGCTATTCTCGTAGTGCTGAATGTTCTTCTGAACCCTCTCGAAATACTGTTCGCGCGTCATCAAGCCGGCACGCACCAGGATCAGATCCTCGTAGTAAACCGTAAATCCTTCCGACACCCACAACATGTCGGTATAGTTTTCCTTGTCGTAATCGAAGGGACCCAGCGCGATAGGCCGGATGCGCTTGACGTTGTAAGTGTGGAAGTACTCATGCGCAACGAAGCTTAGCCAGCGGCTGTAGTCGGCGGGATCGGACAAAGTGGACCCATTGAACATCATGGCCGTGGACGTGAGGTGCTCAATGCCGCCTCCGCCTGCCCCCATTGCAAGAAACGTATAATGCCGGTACGGAATCTCGCCAACAATTTGGACCGCGGCTTCCACCATGCGCTTCAGGTCCGCCGTGATTTTTGCGCGATCCACGTTTATCACGTTTTCCAGCACCAGCGTGTGCGGTACACCTTGGACCTCAAAACTGCTGACCTCCTGGTTGCCCATCAGAATCGGGCAATCGTAAAGCAAGTCGAAATCGGGGGCTGAAAACGTATTGGTCTGCCCCGGCACCGGGTCCAGCCCTAGCGAAACTTTGCTCCAACCCGAATACGGCTGAATGGCAAGCGTGACTGGATGCTGAATCTGTCCGGCCACATGCAAAAAGACGCTGGCCGGCGTGATATAGCCGCGGGTATCGTCCAAAAAGCTTTCGGCCACGAATGGATTAAAGGCGTATACATCGTAGCTAACCGTGATGGATCGGGCATTGTGGGAATCCACGTGCCAGGTGTTCTTGCTGGTCTTACTCCACGCGAGCGCATGTCCGGCGCCATCACTGGCGCTGAAGTTCACCAGGTTCTTGGCGTAATCCATGATCCGGTAATAACCCGGCGTCCAGGCCGGCAGCTTGAAATCCTGCGCGTCGCCTTTGAGCCCTTCCGTGCGAAAGACCACGTGATAGTAGTGCGTGGCGGGGCGGTCCATGGATAAGTTAATCACCATGGCGCTTTCCGAGGCTTGGCAGAATGCAGCCGTGGTCGCTGCGATCAGAATCGTGACTACGCGGACATAGGCTCGCATCGGCGCGTTGTACCTGTATGAGTATAGGCCAATGTGGCATTAACGTTCCGGCCAACCTGCTATTGTGAAAATGAAGCCGCAGGCTATCGACACTACAATGACCGTCACAGTCAAGAACAGAACACCGCTTGTGGTTCCGCCTGCTGTCCGTCGTCGCGCTGGGCTCAAGAGCGGCCAGGAACTAGAGTTCAAAGTTTCGGGTGGCGTGATCACCATCCTTCCCAAGCTGCCTACCGCTGACGCCGAATATACGCCGGAACAGCGCCGAATCGTTAACGCCAAGCTGGCTGGAGGCTTGGCTGATATCAAAGCTGGCCGCATTCATGGCCCGTTCAGCAGCACCGCTGAGATGATCGCTCACATCGAGGCTCGCCTCAAGAAGAGAGCGCCCGCAAAACGAGCAAAACGCGCTCGATGAGGATACATTATTCGGAGCGGGCTGGTAAGACTTTAGACGTCCTACCAGCCAATGTACGCAGGGCCTTTTTCAAACAGGTCGGATTCTTGGAGCAAAACCTGATGCATCCTTCGCTGCGCGCCAAAAAATACGACGAATCCCAGGATATCTGGCAGGCTCGCATCAACAAAGCTTGGCGCTTCTATTTCCTTATTCAGGACGACGTCTACTACATCGTGGACATCATCCCGCACCCGAAATAGTCCAACGCAGCGCGCAAAGCGGGAGTTAGGGTCATTCAGGTGTTACTTGTCTGGCTCCAGATAGTAGACCTTCCGAAGCGGCAACAGCCGGCGCTCAGTTTCTGGAATGCGGTCGTAATGCTCTGTCCACAAGTCAAATAGCCGTTCTGAGTCAATCATCATAATACGCATAGATTCCTGCCTTCTTGCTTTGTTCTCTGCATCTCGCGTGAAGCCGCTCCTGGCGACAAATATTCCTATATCCGAATCGCTCAAGAGAGCCATGAACGCACGAAGACCGTCCACGGTTATCTTATCTGCACGTCGCTTTATCTGCACTTTGATCCTCGGACCTTTGATACCAAGCGGATCAACGTGCGCTATGACGTCGATCCCCCCGTCTGCGCCCACGGGAGAGACCCATTCGACGTAGTAACCCATCCCCTTGAGCAGCCCAGCTACAAGCTGCTGGAAATCGTACGGAGGAATCTCGCCAAGGTAAGAATCTATTTCTGACCAGGCGGCTTCTTCAGCCTCCTCAAGGTCCGTCGCCGCCACGGCAGCGTTAGAGGCTTCGTCCAACTCCTCAGGCTGGCCTGCCTCCCACTTCCGGTACAACCGGACGGACTCGCGGTAAAAATCCTCAGGATCCGTGAATTTCTCCAATGCGCGGCCGCCTTCGTCAGTAAGTGTCCACACTCCCTTACTCTTCGTTAACCACCCGGCCTTCACAGCTGCAATAGTAGAAAAGCGAACGATTTTCTCGTAGCGTCGCGTACCAGGGCGTTTGGGGTAGTCGCGCTTCTCAAAATCAGTGGGCGGCACGCGATTCTGAAGTTGCCGCATGATCTCCTTGACGGGTAGTCCCTCCGGTTCATGCGAAAGGATCTCAAATACACCACGTACAAGCTCGCCAGATCTCCGCTGAGTAATTTCGGCCATTTCCAGAGAATTTATCACAGAGTGGGACGATAGTGCGAACCGAATCCGAAGTGCTGCGTGGAGTTCTACACAGACCTCAGCAGTCGGGCACTAGTGATCTGGCAATTACCAAGGATCGGCGGCGACGCCGAATACTTAACCACTAGTTCTTCTGCTTTGGCAACTCCAGGCGGAACCTGCAGGTTTCGTTATACAATCCAAGTTCGAATGGCAAAAAGAAACATGTTGAGGAAACTATGCGCCGCGGCCATCCTGATGGCTGGCGCCATGCATATGAATGCGGCAACGAAGATTGCTCACGCGGATTTCGGCACCACACGCGATGGCGCCGCCATCCGCATTTACACTCTCACCAACCAGAAGGGCGTCGAAGCCAGGATCATGAACTATGGCGGCATCATTGTCTCCATCCAGACGCCTGACCGCAATGGAACGCCGGCTGACATCGCCCTGGGGTTCGATTCTCTGGCCGGCTATCTTGCTAATCCGAGCCCCTTCTTCGGCGCACTAGTAGGCCGCTATGCCAATCGCATCGCTCACGCCGGGTTCACCCTCGACGGCGTCGAGTACAAATTAGAAAAGAACGATGGCGACAACACTTTGCACGGTGGCACCCGCGGATTGGATAAAGCCGTCTGGACGCCGCGCGAACTACCCGACGGCGGCCTGGAGTTGACCGTCACCAGTAAAGACGGTGATGAAGGCTTTCCCGGCAATCTCAAAGTGATTGTGGTCTATCACCTGAACGATTCGAACGAGCTGAAGATCGACTACGCAGCCACCACCGACAAAGACACCGTTGTTAATCTCACCAACCACTCCTATTTCAATTTGAAGGGAGCCGGCGAGGGCGACATCCTGGGCCATCAAATCACGTTGATTGCGGATCGATTCACGCCCGTGGATGCGGGCCTGATTCCCACCGGCGAGCTGCGGCAAGTAAACGGAACGCCCTTTGATTTTCGGAAATCCACCGTCATCGGTGCGCACATTGGCGACAGTGATGAACAACTTAAGCTCGGCCACGGCTACGACCACAACTGGGTGTTGAACAAAAAGAGCAATGAGCTGACATTAGCCGCGCACGTCGAAGAACCGTCTACGGGCCGCGTCCTTGAGGTGCTAACTACGCAACCTGGTATCCAGTTCTACACGGGCAACTTTTTGGATGGGACCATCCATGGCAAGGGCGGCAAGGTTTACCAGCGGCGCTACGGCTTCTGTCTCGAGACCCAGCATTTCCCCGATTCGCCCAACCATCCGAAGTTTCCTTCTACAGTGCTTAAACCAGGCCAGCCATTTCACAGCACCACTGTGTTCAAGTTTTCGACGGCCGGCAAGTGATCTGAAAACCCGATGATATAATCGACGGAACGTGACTTCAGTCTGCAAGAAGTCGTATTGGGACGACATCGCAACGTCGTTTTCGGTTCTCGGTCCGCCGCTCAAGCCCTCGAGCGAAGACATCCATTTCGTTGAGATGGTCGTTCGAAATTGGAGTCCCAGCTATCCTCGAGAAGCGCTGTGCGCATTACTGCTGGGAGTGACGCCCGAAATCGCGAACATGCGCTGGCCCGATGCAGCCACATTGCTGGCCGTGGATAACTCTCTGGGTATGGCACAGGCTGTCTGGCCAGGAAACATTCCCGGCAAGCGTTGGGTGGCCTGCGGCGACTGGCTCGCCTTACCCCGGCCGAACTCCTCCTGCGACGTTGTGATTGGCGACGGCTCCCTGAACTGCCTGAGATATCCGGATGGTTTTCGTGCCGTAGCGAAGAACATTCGTGACTTGTTACACGAAGACGGCGTTCTGCTGTTTAGATGTTTCGTGCAGCCCGTAACGAAGGAGCTTCCCGAAGAGATCTTTTCCGATCTGGTGCAAGCCCGCATCCCAAGCATCAACCATTTCAAGTTCCGCTTGCTGATGGCAATGCAACCCAGCATCGACCAAGGCATTTCGGTGCGGGATGTTTACAAGAAATGGATGGATAGCGCAATTGATAAGGAGCAGTTGATGGCTCGCACTGGATGGGAGAAGGGCGCCTTCCGATCAATCGAGCTTTACAGAGATCAGGATGCAGTTCACACATTCCCGACCGTGACAGAATTGAGGGCGGTGCTTCTCGAATTCTTTGATGAAACGTCAGTTTCGATTCCGGCTTATCCGTTGGGCGAGCGCTGCCCCCGTTTTGTGTTGAGGAAGCGCCGGTGACTGACGCCGAATTAGCCGAGTTGTACCCCCTCACTTCTCTCCAAAACAGCATGGCGCTGGCCTCGCTGCGCGCACCCCGATCCGGCGCCTACATCGTGCAGGATATTTGCGAACTGAATGAGGCTCTCGACACCGAACTCCTCGAGGCGGCGTGGCGTCAGGTGGCGCAACACCACGCGGCATTACGCACCAGCGTTATTCTCCGAGAGGACAAGTTCCTGCAGCGCGTGCATGCGAATCCGGCGATTCCCTGGCTCAGCCTGGATTGGAGTGGCATCGCTCCAGACCAAAGGCAGAAGCGCCTGGCGGAGTTCCTGCGTCAGGACTGCGAACGTGGTTTCACCTTTGATAACGGCGTTCCAATACGTTTCACTTTGATTCGAAATTCCGAACGCTCGCATACACTAATCTGGACCGTCCACCACGTGCTGCTGGACGGGCGGTCGCTAGCCATCGTCTGGCAGGAGTGGTTCGGAATTTACGAAGCGCTCCGCCGTGGAGAAGAACCGCAGCTAGGCCATCCGACAAATTTCCGCCATCACGTTGACTGGGTCCAACAGCAGGACTTGACCTTGGCAGAGCAATTCTGGAAGGCGTACTTCAGCGGAATATCCCAGACTACCGATTACGTCATCGACCGTGCCGGGCCCGCGCGCGTTTCCCGCGCCGCAGGTGTAGGTAAAGAAAGCGTGCAACTATCCGCGGAGCTGACCGGGGAGATCGAGAGTTTTGCGCGCCGTCACGATATCACCATCAACACCATGCTTCAGGGCGCATGGGCGCTGCTGCTCGCGCGCTACAGCGACAGGTCCGATATTGTTTTCGGAGCCACTCGTGCTGGCCGGCAATCTTCGGTTGAGGAAACTCCTGGAATGGTTGGAGTGCTCATCAATACGTTGCCGGTTCGGATCGCGGTGACGGCGGACGCTCCCTTACTTGGGTGGTTAAAGCAGATTCGCGCTCAGTGGATCGCGATGCGGAAGTTTGAGCACACCCCGCTCGAGAAAGTTTGGGAATGGAGCGGTCTGCCGCCCGGCATGCCGCCCTTCGACAATTTACTTGTGTATGAACACGAGCCTCTGACTGAATCCATGCAAAAGCTGGGCGGCGATTGGCAACGTCGCAGCATCCGTCGAATGCAGCGCACCGATTCGCCGCTTACGCTCGCGGCTTATGGAAGGCCTCTGTTGACATTGGAAATCATCTACAACGAAGGCATGTTCGGACGCGAGTGCGTGCAAGGCATGACCCGACATTTGTCCAGGCTGCTCGAAAGCTTCGTCTCGAACCCGGACAGGCTCGCGGAGCTAAAGATGCTCACCGAGCACGAGGAACGCTGGCTGATTAACGATCTAAACCAAACCCAAACCGCTTATCCGCGGGACGTGTGCGTCCACCAGCTCTTCGAATCGCAGGTGGCGCGAATTCCCACCCATGCCGCATTCGATTCCCCCGGCGGAACGGTTTCTTATCAGGAGTTGAATCAGCGCGCGAATCGACTGGCGCGCTTTCTGCGTGAGCAAGGCGCAGCGCCTGAGGACTTCATCGCGGTGTGTATGGATCGGTCGCCGGAAGCGGTCATCGCGGTTCTTGGAGTTGTAAAAGCAGGTGCTGCTTTCCTTCCATTAGATCCCCGCCTACCGGAGGCGCGGCTGATCCCAATGCTGGAAGACGCTCACCCGCGGTTGGTGCTCACGGACGACACCAGTTTCTCGAAGCTGAGTACGTATGGTCGCGCGGTGCTGAACCTCGCCCGGTTGGAAGGCGAAATTGCGGAGTACTCGGAAGACAGTCTTACCCGCATAGCTACGCCGGATAACGCGGCTTATGCCATCTATACTTCGGGTTCAACCGGCAAGCCGAAGGCTGTGGTGATCACGCATCAGTCTCTGGTGAACTACGTTCTAGCCGCGGCGCGTATATACGGAATCTCGGATTCCGACCGCCGGCTTCAGTTTGGCTGGATGGGGAGCGATTTTTTTGTCGCCGAAGTCTTCAATCATCTATGTGCCGGCGCAACGCTGGTCTTTTGCCTGGACCGGCAGGGAAATTCGGTTAAGGAATTCCTGCAGCTTCTCGACCAGCAGCGTATAACCATCACCGGCATGCCAAGTTCGTGGTGGCATCAGTGGGTGGCGTCATTTCCTCAGAGCGGTTTCACTCGCCCCAACTCGCTACGTGCCGTGATCACTGGAATGGAACAAGTGAACCCGGCAGCGCTCGAGGCCTGGAAGCGTGAAGTTGGCACGAGTATCCGATGGTTCAACGCCTATGGCCCTACCGAAACCACTTGCACCTCGACAGTATACGAGGCGGGCTCGTCGGAATGGGAAGGTGAGCGGTTCGTGCCCATCGGTAAGCCCGTCGCGAACACTCGAACGTATATTTTGGATCGTGAAGGAATCCCCGTCGCGGTGGGCGTTCCAGGCGAGCTTTCTATCGGAGGAGTGGGCGTCGCGCGCGGGTACTTGAATTCGCCCGAATTGACCGCTCAGCGATTCGTGAAAGATCCCTTCACCGCCGACCCCGAGAGCCGGCTATACCGGACCGGCGATCAGGTATTCTATCTACCCGACGGCAACATCGTTTTCCTGGGGCGTTTGGATAGGCAAGTGAAGATCCGCGGTTTTCGAGTGGAACTCGATGAGATCGAAGCTGTCCTGGCAGCGCATCCATCGGTTCGCGAATGCGCGGTGATAGTCCAGAGTCACGAGAGCCAACCACGGCTGATCGCATACCTGTCCGCTGTTGGCGACGCAGATCCCGGCCAACTTCGCCGCCACGCTGCAGCACATCTGCCTTCCCACATGCTTCCGTCCGCATTCGTGACGCTCGCCAGTATGCCGCATACTTCGGGTGGCAAAATCGATCGTCAAGCCCTTCCGGCGTTTGAGCCCGAGCTGCTTGATTCGGACCGCGATTCACAGACGCCCGCCACCGCCACCGAGAGACTGCTGGCCCCGCTGTGGCAACAAGCGCTCGGAATCCCGATTGCGGACGCCACTGCCAATTTCTTCGAGTTGGGTGGGGACAGCTTGAAGGCAGTCCAACTCATCATGCTCATTCAGGAACAGTTCGGGCAGGAGCTTCCCTTCGCGACCCTGCTTCGAGCGCCGTCCATCGCGCGCATCGCCGCGATTCTGGATGCCGGCGTGTGCGAATCCGACGACACTGCTTGGGACGCCGTGCTGCCGTTGCAGCCGGAAGGTTGGTTTACCCCGCTATTCTGCATCTCGCCAATAGTTCAAGGCCCATACAGTTTCCGCCCCCTGGCAAAGCATCTCGGAGTGGGACAGCCGTTCTATGTGGTGCGTGTCCTGCCTAAACCAGGCGAACGGACTCCGACTGTGGAGGAGCTGGCCAGCCGAGCTACAAAAAGTATTCGAGCCACCACACCGCGAGGTCCTTACATTCTGGGTGGCTATTGTTTCGGCGGAACTGTTGCCTTCGAAACCGCCAGGCAACTACGATCCATGGGTGAAGAAGTACGGATGATCGCTCTCTTTGACACGCCGGCGCCCGGATATCCAAAGTTACTCCGTGGACACACGCGAAATTGGAGGCGGCTGCGCGAGGTGTTTGTGGGAGACGGAGCTCGCAAAATCATTTCTCATTTGGACATGACGGGCCGGTTGATCAAAAGGAAAGTGGTTGGCCATACCGAACGCCGGCTCGCGCGCTTCGAACTGACGGCTTCCCTTCCGGCCGCAGGCGGCTTCGCGAGCTGGCCGGAGCGCTCCACCAGAATGTACGCGCCGAAACCGATCGACGTTCCCATTGCGCAATTCATCGCTGGGGACGAGGCGATCAGCACACGAATTCTGGAAGACCCGCGGCTGGCCTGGCGCGAATTGTGCAGTGTAGAATTCCACGTGCATCGCGTCAGCGGCTCGCACGGAACGCTGTTGGCAGAACCACTAGCGTTGGATCTGGCCGGCGTATTGAGCGGACTGCTGCGACCGGTGAATCCGGAAAAGGCGTCAGCCGCCCGGCACTGATTTCTTAAACGGGACAAACTTGACCGCGGACTCGTTGATCGCGTAGCGCATATGCGCTGGCTCGGGTCCGTCATTGTACTCATAGCCCAAATGGGCGTCGCAGCGCTTGCAGATCACATCTACGCGTTTGGGTTCCTCGGCCGGATCGACATTGGTACGGATGTTCTCTTCGGCGATGGGCGCCGAGAAACAAGCGAAGCCGGTTCGGGTGTCGAATTTGGTCTCCGAGCTGAACACCGCGCTAGCGCAGCAGAGGCATCGGTAGAGGCCGGCATCGTGCAGTTTAAAATAGGTGCCGTAAAAAGCCAGATCGCTGGCCCCCTTGCGCGTAACGTAAAATTGCTGCAGCGTGAGCTGTTTGCGCCAGTCCGCCTCCGTGTGATTGACCTTCTTCACGCGAACAGTGCCGATTTTCTCTCCGGCATCATTGAACTCCACGATGCTTACTTCCTGCTCCTCATTGCTAGGCCGCGCAATCGCAACGGAGGCGGCCACTGTGCATATCCTCATCAGCGAACGCCGCGTGATGTGCCCTCGTAAAATCATTTCGAACTGTCCGGCAATTGAATCGGTACCAGACCGGCGTCAAATCCAGCATATTCGTTTTGCATCGTGTTTCCCTTGTATTCCATCTCCTGGTGGATCCCGATGCTGGACGTGTAGTAGGCGAATGCGGTAGAAGCTTTTAGCTGGACGAAGAACTGCTCTTCCGGTTTCTTGGGCGTCTTTTCGTTCCGGGCCATTTGAGCCACCACCGCCACCCGTTGCTTAGGCGTGGATTCGACAAAAGTCTTCTTATGTAGTTGGGTGCTCAGGTTGTCCACCAGCTTCAGGCCTTCGCGAAATTTCTGGCGCGGTTCGTTTTCGAACGATTCCGCGAGCGACTTGTCTAGATAGCTGGCCACCTTTGCAGCCCTGGCTCCCGGAGAATGCGCGTCTGAGGGAATAATGATTTCCGTCAATTCATCCACCATCTGGAACTCAGCCGGTGTGAAGAAGAGCGGCGCCGGAGAAGCGGCTGTCTCCGCCGTTTGCTGAGCAACAGCCGGCACGGCCGCCACAGCACCCGCCGCGATTCGTAAGAGGTCTCGCCGGGAATGTCCTTCCATTACACGCTCCCCTTTCTGAGCTCGTCCGCAAGATGTTCGCATGACCGCCAGCACAAGGCCATGATGGTCCAGGTTGGATTCTGGCACGACGCGTTCACGTGGCTCGATCCGTCCACCACCAGCAGATTGGGCACATCGTGCGACTGCTGGAACTGATTGAGCACCGATGTTTTCGGATCGTTCCCCATGCGTGATGTTCCCAGCTCATGGATGGACCAGCCCTCGGTTAAAATCTCGCGGTTCACCGAAACGACCTCGATACCGGACGCTTCAAACATTTCGCGCGCGGTTACGGCCATGTCGGCTGCCATCTTCTTTTCGTTGTCGCCGAATGTGTAATTGAATTTGAGAACCGGCACGCCCCACTTGTCCTTCACGTTCGGATCGATGCTCACGCCATTTTCGTAGCGCGGCAAAACTTCGCCGAACGCACCCATGCTGATGTAGGCGCCCGCGTAATCCCGTACAGCTTTCTTATAGCTGGACCCGAATCCCAGTGTCTCAAACGCATTGCCTGGGATCATGGTGGTCCCGCTGCTGCCTTCGAATCCGTAGCCGCGGATGAAGTTGGACTGTTTGTCGCTCAGATTTCGAAAGCGCGCCAGATAAAAGCTGCCCGGCCGTCCGTCGTCCAGCGTGCGCGGCTTGCCCACCAAATCCTTCACCAGGCCGTTGATCCCCGGGCCCATGATGTGCTCGCAGAAATTGTGCCCCACGTGATTGCTCGAGTTACCGATACCATTGGGATGCTGGCTGGATTTCGACAACATCATCAGACGCGCGGATTCAAGCGTGGACGCCCCCAATATCACCGCGCGTGCGCGGGCTTCGTAAGTCTTGCCGGATTCAGTATCAATAAAGTTCACACCGCGCGCTTTGCCGGTATTCGGGTCAACGGTGACTTCGTAAACCGTCGAATTAGGACGTAGTGTGAGATTTCCGGTATCCATCGCGGGCCGGATCAGCCCGGTTGGAGAATCGAACGCGGCATGGATATCGCATCCCCCGGCGCGCCGGTCGCACGCACCCCGTCCAAAGCATTTGCTCCGGTATTTGTTGTGTTTCAAACCATCCGTGGTTACGCCCGCGCGGTAAGGCGTCAGCACCCGGCCCATCTTCGCCAGCTCTCCGCGCAAATGCAACTCGGACGAAGTCAGCTTGACGGGACGCTGGAAAAGACTGTCCGGCAGGTACGGAAGATTCTCCTTGTGCCCGGACACGCCCAGGTACAGATCCACTTTGTCGTAGTAGGGCGCGATATCGGCGTAAGTAATGGGCCAGTCCTCGCCGTAGCCGTCGCGCGATTTGGCTTTGAAATCGTAATCGGAGAGCCGCAGCGCCAAGCGTCCCCAAATGTTGGTCTTGCCGCCCACGCAGCGCGCGCGCACCCAAGCGTACTTGGTGCCCGTGTAAGGATGGTCCTTCTCATCCACCACGATGTTCTTGCTGTAGTCCGGCCCGTTCCAGCCTTGGACATACGATTCGACATGTGGATATTTGGAATCCTTAGCATACGGCGGATTCCGGACGTTGTATTCGTTCAGCCCCAAAGGATGATAGCCGGGCGGCATTTCTCCGCGGCGCGGATGGTCATACGGCCACTCCATCGACTTCAGCTCTTTGGTGGTGTCCAGTTGCTTGCCCGCCTCGAGCAGCAACACCTTCATGCCTTGCGATGTCAGAACATGGGCGGCCATCCCGCCCGCCGCCCCCGATCCAACCACGATGGCGTCGTAAACAATCTTGAGGTCAACCTGCGGACCTGGCGCGCTGGGGCTTTGCATAAAACTCTAGTTTACCGAAATTGAGGACGCCATCCCTCCGCGTTGAGTTTCCCCGATTGGCGCTGCCCCTTACTCGTATCTCAAAGCAATCATCGGATCCACCCTGGTAGCGCGCAGAGCGCCGGAAAATACCCAGCCAGCAGAGCCACAGCGGCCAGAAATCCCGACGCCCCCAAGAACGCCGGCAGGTCCAGTGCGCTCAGCCCAAATAAAAATGAGACCATCCAGCGCGACACGATGGCCGCCAACCCGAATCCGGCGGCTAGTCCCAAAGCTACGGGGCGCATTGTCTCACTCATAATCAAGCTCATCACATCGCCGCTCCGCGCGCCTAACGCCATGCGGACTCCGATCTCCTGCGTTCGCTGCACGACAACATGCAACCTCCTGCGGGTGATATAGAGGCGTCTCGCAGACTCGCAGACCTCATGTGGGATGTCATAAGGTATGAAGGGCCTTCGGTGGTAAACTTC
>DASYNU010000319.1:0-38946 GCA_036008345.1 Bryobacteraceae bacterium | reverse complement strand
TCCTCTCGACGTCAGTTCTTGCGAGCCGGCTCCACCGCGGCCGGCGGATTAATGGCCGCCCAGACAATCCTGCTTGATCCGCGACCCTTAGGGGCCGCCCAGGAAGCTGCCTCATCCGGAAAGAAGCTGCGTTTCGCCATTATTGGTATTGGCATGGAAGGGTCGGGCGTCCTCGGCACCGCTGTCACATTACCGAATGTGGAGTGCGTCGGCGCCGCTGATCTCTACGACGGCCGCCACACGTTGGCGCGGGAGATCACTGGTAACCCGAGCTTGCCGGTCACACGCCGTTATCAGGAACTGCTGGAGCGCAAGGACATCGATTGCATCCTGGCCGCCGTTCCCGACTTTTGGCATAAGCGCGTTGTGGTGGATGCTTGTAATGCCGGCAAAGATATCTACTGCGAGAAGCCCATGTCGCATACGGCTGCCGAAGGCTTTGAGATGGTCGACGCGGCGAAAAAGAATAATCGCATCGTGCAGATTGGTGCACAGCGGGTCAGCTCCGTGCTGTGCGCGAAAGCTCGCGAGCTTTATCATGAGGGCGCCATCGGCGAAGTTGAGAATGTCGAGCTGACCTTGGGACGTAACGACCCCACCGGCGCGTGGGAGTATCCGCCTCCACCCGATCTTTCTCCTCAAAACCTCGATTGGGACACCTGGTTAAATGATGCTCCCAAAATCCCATTCAATCCCGAGCGGTTCGCGCGTTGGCGCTGTTGGAAGGAATATGGCACCGGAGTGGGTGGCGACTTGATGGTCCACTTAATAAGTGGGATGCAAGTAACGCTGGGCTGGAATGAGCCGCCCCGTTCGGCTTCGGCATTAGGAGGGATTCTCCGTTGGAAGGACGGCCGGAACATGCCCGATATTCACACCGTCCTGTTCGATTACCACGGAATTCCGGTTTACGTCCGGTTGGGATTGGGGACCGAATCGCCGGAGTCGGCGCGCTACTTCGGCCCCAAAGGCATCCTCGACACCGGCGAGTTCGAAATCCACCACAGTAGGCAGAAAGGCGTGGACACTTCGCCGTGCTACTACACATCCAGCTATCCGCAGAAGATGCGCGACGAATACGTGAAGCAATGGCACCAGGAGCATGACGTCCCGCCCGGCCAGGAACCGATCTCGAGTGATACAGCTTATCGCGGTAACGATTGGGACGATCTTCGCCCCCATCTGTTCAACTTCTTTCAATCCGTACGCACGCGAAAGCCGGTGGTGGAGGACGCAGTGTTCGGCAATCACGCCGCTATCGCCTGCCACATGGCCAACGAATCGTACTTCCGCAAGAAAACGGTCTACTGGGATCAGGCCGCGCACAACATCGCGACCTAATGGGGCAGGCCATGCCCTGCCTGCTGGTTGTGGTAGGGACGGGCAGATTCGAACTGCCGACCTGTCGCTTAGGAGGCGACCGCTCTATCCATCTGAGCTACGTCCCCGGGTGGGTGTCCTACTTGATTCTAGAACACCTCGGTATTTATCCAACTCTTCATTCCTCTATCGCCCGCCAGGTACTCGGCGTTTGCCATTGGAATTCTGAACCGCTCAAGCTTGCTCGCAAGTACGGTGAGCGGCCGTTGAGTTGCCTTGGTCGGA
Organism: Bryobacteraceae bacterium; assembly: GCA_036008345.1. Taxonomy (GTDB): domain Bacteria; phylum Acidobacteriota; class Terriglobia; order Bryobacterales; family Bryobacteraceae; genus Palsa-89. The sequence goes on along the minus strand of DASYNU010000319.1, from coordinate 37,341 downwards.
GTATGTGACAAGCCCTGCCTACGGTGTCAGCCGGAAATCCACAGTGATGGTGGTCACCACTTCCACCGGTTCCCCATTGAGCAGCGTCGGCTGGTAATGCCATTGTTGAACTGCTGTCTTCGCGGCCGCCGCGAGATCCGGATCGGCGGTAGTTACTGCCCTCAGCGACAGTATGCTGCCTCCGGTAGAAATAACTGCTTCCAGCAATACCGGTCCCTCGATTCCCTTCTCTTGAGCTATCTCAGGATAGATGGGAGCGACTTTGGAGACGAGCTGAGCTGCAACAACGTTGCCCCCTACACGAATGCGGCGTGGAACCACGGAACGCGCAGCCATACCTGCCGGTTTCTTGCCGATCACTTCCACTTTTTCGCTGATGTTACCAAGTTCCAGGATTACGTCCAAACGCCGGGTGTCATTCGCATTCAGAGTCACGTCATTGCGATGCGTCTTGAATCCCGGGCTGTTCACTTCAAGCGTGTAATGTCCGGAAGGAATCGAGGCCAGCGAATATTCGCCGGCTGCACCAGTGATAGCCGCCTCTCTAGCGTTTGTGTCCAGATTAGTGACCAGCACGGGAACGGCCGGAATCACCGCGCCGCTGGCGTCATACACAAAACCTGAAATCGTCCCGCGCGCGCCTTGCGTCTGGCCGCGAACGGCCGCGATCGGAAACAGCAGGCAAACTGCGGCCAGGATAGTCGCAAGCGCAGCCTTCCGGCTAACCTTATTCCGATTGATCTTCGCGTCCAGCAGCGCGACCAGCCGGCTCTCGAGATGTGATTGATGCGCCATGGCCACAGCCAGCGCCGGAGGCGCACCGGGTTGTAACGTCCGCACCAGCTCGAGCAAGTGTCCGGCATAGGATGGACCGTCGATGCCCAGCCGCAACACGCCATCGTCACAAGCTCGCTCGCGTTCAATGCGCAATCGCGCGGCGGCAATCCAAACCAATGGATTGAACCAGTGCAACGCACACGCGATCTGCATCACAATCTGGAACAAGCAATCGTGCTGTTGCGCGTGGACCAATTCATGCGCGCGAACCAGGCGCAAGCGCTCGGCGGGCCATGCGCTGTGACCGGCCGGGAGCAGAATCACTGGTTTGAAAACACCGCACGTCAATGGCATCGTTACTCGATCGCTTTCCAGGCACGTCACGGTGCCGGCTGGTTCAATGGTCCGCGCGGATCGCTTCAGCCACGCGAGGCGAAGAAGTCCAGCGGCCAGGCGGCCGAGGACAAGCAGTACGCCCCCAGCCCAGAGCATTGAAATCCAGGGCGTTTTGGGAGCAGGGGCCTGGTCCGCAACCGATATCGCTAAGATTCGAGCGGGGCTTACCGTCGTTGCCACAGTGGGCGCGCTGGGCGCGGCGACCACGCGGCCCGGGCCGACCGGCGGCACGAACAGCGACAGCAATGGCATCGACAACAAGCACACGGCAGCGGCAATCCACACTAAGCGCCGAGCCGAAGCGGATGCCCGGCGCATCGCAAACGCCGCCAGGTAAGCAGCAATCAATAGCAATGTGGCCCGGAAGGCCTGATCCATCAAGAATGAACTCATTTCCAATCTCCTTTCGCCTTGGCTTCTTCAATCAGCCGCGCCAGCCTGTCGAGTTCTGGTCCGGACAGCTTGGCGGAGCCGAGATCCAACAATGCCGCTACGGCCTTTTCGGTGGATCCCTCAAAGAATGTTTCGAGCATATGGCTCAACGCAGATCGCTTGGCGCGCTCGCGCGGAAGCGTGGGAATGTAGACATACCGCAGAGCTTCTTCCTCGTGCCGGACATGACCTTTTTCCTCCAGCACCCTGAGCTTGGCCCGCACCGCCGAGTAACTGGGACGATCCGGCAGCGCGGCGTGGATCTCCGCACCGCTGGCGCGCCCGCGCTGATACAGGATGTCCATGATCTGCCGCTCGCGGCGGCTCAGCGTGGTATGCGTCTTCTGGAAAGCCATAGCTTTGTATGCTGCATAAGCAGCACTATGCTAGAAAACTAGCATAGTGGCGACGCGCTGTCAATAGCTATTTGGCGAATTCGCGGTACAGATCGGAAACGTGCGCGCCGGCGGTGTCTCCTTCGTGAATCACTACACGCCACCGGATGTGCAGTGAGGCGCCCGCGGCGAGCGTGGTGTGAGCCTCCGGGGCGGCCGGGTCGAACGCATGTTGTCCCCAGGGATTCACCGCGAACAATCCGTAATCGCGCGCGTGCCAATGCACCGGATACCAGGGGTTCGACGGATGATCGAAAATGGCAATGCCCAGCTTCTCGCCATCAAGTGTTCCGGAGTAATCAACCCAGCTGGTACGTTTGCCCCAAATATCGGCCATGCCTTGCTTGCCTTCCGCGCTGACCATCTTTCCGGACCCGCTCTTTTCGGTGAGAGCATCCGCCAGCCGGATAGCAAAGGCGCCCTCCTTGGTGTCACCGAAAACAACTTTTTCGGGAGCCGTGAGCGTGATGTCGAAATCGATAATTCGCAAAGCAGACGTAGCGCGGAACGTCATCACCCGATGCTCCACCAAAACCGTCGTGCCGTTGTGATCGTTCCAGTTGAAAAGAGTCTCCAGGGTCTTCGACGACGGCTTCCAGTCAGCCTTGCTGGCGACGATTCGCCCGGTTTTTGGATCGTTGTATGTAGGGTCGTTCTCCCAGAACTTGACGCCGTTCACGTCGTCGTAGGAAAACCACAGGCCGCGATGGTGCCGATGGTCCCGGCTTTCGCCTTCGATCATTTCCATGGGAAATCGCCGCGTTATGATTTTGCCGGATGCCGAGCGCAGTGGCGCGAGATAAGGTCTCCCTTCCACGACGCCCGAATGGAAAGTCGCAAAAGGCTTGCCGTCGAGAGGGATATCGATCTTGTCCGGTACTTGGCTGAAGAGCGGCGCGAGCAGAACAAACGAAAGGGACAGGTTTCTAATCACGCCCCAATTCTATCGCTAAGTTGCTGAATGGGGCGCAGACACTCATGTCTGCCGCGCCGAGACTCATCTCGGCGCTTTTCGTTTTGCCGGCGCTAGACCAAGTGTAGTCCCCCGCTGAGCTCACCAGTCCCGCCGTAGCAGGATTGTTCTCAATGTAAATCCGCAATTCGCCGCCATTCCTTTTCATCTCTCACCCAGTGATCGTAAGACTCCGCCTGCCAAAATGTCTCACCGGTTCGGCCTAGGATACGATTCGCGTCTCTCGCTGAGGCTCCTTTTAGTGACTGCAGCAATCTGGACGGTGAAATTTTCGGCAGCAAGAGCACGTGAACGTGATTGGGCATGATGACATACGCTCCCAGCTCGTAGTGACCCATTTCAACACCACGATGCAACGAGGCTATGACGACGCGAGCTATTTTTTCTTGTGCCAGATACTTGGGACCGTGACGCGCGGTGTCCAGATAGCGGTCCATCCAAACGAAAGCCGCGCCTGAGGACAGTTTGCCCGCGGGAGGGTATCGGGCATGCGGGAGGCTGCCGTGTAAGTGCCAGGTTACGAAGAGCCATTTGTTTTCTGGATATAGGTGCGGGAGGCGGCGTTGGAAGTCTCGCATGCAGCGTAGTGCCTCGCGTCCGTCTGGATTCTCAGAGCAACAAAAGCGCCGAGATGAGTCTCGGCGCGGCAGACACGAGTGTCTGCGCCACATATTTAGACACATATTTAGACACATGGATAGGCATATAGATAGGCATATAGACAAAGCGTATAAATAGGCACAAGTGGGACTTGCTATCATGGAGGCGGAGGTTTTTCCATGGGTCCTGTCGGTATGCAGGAACTGGTCGTTATTTTCCTCGTCGCGCTTGTCCTGTTCGGCCCCAAGAAACTGCCCGAGCTAGGCAAGACGATCGGAAAAGCCATCACTGAGTTTCGCCGCGCGCAAAGCGAACTCAAGGCCACGTTCGAAGGCCACATGCGAGAGTTGGAAAAGGAACACGAGTCGATCAAGGAAATCACCAGTGGTTACACCAACGAGATTTACAACCACTACACCGAGTACGGCTCCCCTTCTTACGAACCGGGCACGTCCGCCGATTCGAATTCATCCACTGCAGCAAATCCATCCACTGTAAGCGAACCCGCACCTCAGGGCGCTGAATCTCCGGTCTCTCACGAAGCACCCGGCAATGGAACCGTCCCGCGGGAATCGCATTCCGTTAACAGCTAAGTAAGAGACAGAAGTAATCAAAAAATGGACGAAGAAAAGCAGGGAGTACCTTCTCCGGAGGGAGAAGGAGTGCCCGTGGAGACAACGGCTGTGGTGGTGCAAAGCGGCGGCGCAAGGCCGCCGGCGCCACCTCCTCCGCCTCCGACGGACGATGACGATCCGGAAGAGCAAGGCATGCTGCGCATGTCTTTCATGGAGCACCTGGAAGAGCTGCGCTCCCGCATAATCAAAGCGCTCTACGGACTCCTGGTTGCTTTCGTCTTGAGCCTGGTATTCGCCGGCCAGCTATGGGACATCATCAGCGAGCCGGCAGTTTCTGCTCTGAAACATCTGCATGTTGTTCCTCCGCATCTGGTCCAGATCACGCCGATGGAAAGCTTCTCCATCATCTGGGTGCAACTCCCACTGCTATGTTCGGTTTTCCTGGCCTCGCCGTGGATCGTCTATCAGGTCTGGGCCTTCATTTCACCCGGCCTCTATAAACGCGAGCGCCGTTGGGCGGCTCCGTTCGTATTGATAACAGCTGGACTGTTCATTGCCGGCGGTCTGTTCGCATACTTTCTCGCGTTTCGATTCGGCCTGGAATTTCTGCTCGGCATCGGCATGAGCAACAGCGTCACGCCCATGGTGTCGATCACCGAATATTTCGATCTGTTCGTGAACGTCACCCTGGGCGTGGGGCTAGTTTTCGAACTCCCGGTTCTGATCTTTCTGTTGACCTTGCTGCGCGTCGCCTCTCCCCGTTTCCTGCTGCGCCACTCGCGCTACGCCATTCTCGCCATCGTCATCATCGCCGCCATCGTCACACCCACTCCGGACGTCTTCAACCTGATGCTGTTCGCCATTCCCATGTGCGCGCTGTATTTCGTGGGAATTTTCTTCAGCTTCATGCTGGTGCTGCGCCGCGAAGGCAAGCAATTCCCGTGGAAACCCGTGCTGCGGATCGGCATCATCGTGCTGGTGGTCCTGGCTGCCATCTACTTTGTGTTCGCCTACTACCATCTGCATATGATCAAGACGTGGCCATATGTGACACGCTAGAACCTATGAACCGCATAGCCATTGTCACTCTGCTACTCACAAGCGCGGTCTGCGCGCAGGACAACCAGCTCGCGCCCGCCGAGAAATCGGAAGGATGGAAGCTGCTCTTTAGTGGAAAGGACATGAGCGGCTGGGACGATCCGCGGCAGAAAACTCCCGCCGGCGATGCCTGGACTCTCGAAGATGGCTGCCTCAAGGCGCATGCCAACCCGAAAATCACCGAAGATCTTTTCACACAGGATACTTTCGGCGACTTCGAACTGGTGTTCGATTGGCGCATTTCGCGGGGAGGCAATAGCGGCGTGAAGTATCGCATCCAGGATCACGTGTTCCTTCGGGACGGACGAATCGGGCGATTCGAGGATCTGGTGAATCACTCTTTGCAAGACCGCCGGACCGATCGTCCCTCCAAAGGCCAGGACTACGTCATTGGCTTCGAGTACCAGATCCTGGACAATGCGCGAAATTCGGACGCCCGCGCCGGCCTTAGCCATACGGCTGGAGCGCTGTACGACATGGTGCCGCCCGAACGCGACGCCACACGCCCCGTGGGCGAGTTCAATCACTCCCGCATCGTTTTCAAAGGCACGCACGTGGAGCAGTGGCTGAACAACGTCAAGGTGGTGGATGCGGATCTCGCGGCGCCTGAAATAAAGCAGCACATCGCCAAACGCTGGACGGCGAACTCCCCGGTCTATCACCTGTTGGGGGAACAGCCGAAGCAAGATTGTCCTATTTCACTGCAGAATCACGGCGATGAGGTGTGGTTTCGCAATATAAAAATCCGCGTCATCTCACAGTAACGCGCGGTTAACAACCGCGCGCAGGATGGCATCCTGCCCTACTGGAAAAAAGGCTGGATTTCCTTCGGGAATCGTTCTATTATAAAAACTCGACTACGGACTTTTTAGCAAAAGGACTTCCTTACAATTCGGACTGTGCCCATGGACGTCAATAAAGCTCTGCGTGAGTTACACGAAGAAAAAAGAAGGCTGGATGTTACCATCGCCGCCTTGGAAGCACGTCTGGGAAATGGATCGCGCGCACGCGGCCGCAGAGGAAGAAAAAGTATGACCCCACAGGAGCGGCTGGAGGTGTCGAAAAGGATGTCGAAGTATTGGGAAGCCCGCAGGGCCTCTGCCGCGGCTGTTGAGGGAGACACTAACCCGGCAGACCAGTCGCAGGTCCATCCAAAATCCGCTGCCGCGGCAGCCGGCAGTAGCAGTTCCCTTACCGCTTAAAGAACCACAGCCAGAAATACTGCTCTCCAGCGCCGTAGCGGTATCGAGGATCGAAACCGCAGCGGAAAGCCATATCGATAGCCTGCCGCTCCGAGAACGGCGGTCCAAGCCACGTATCGTTCGGATCCGTGGGGTCCATCGTGCTGGCGCCCTGAACCTGGAATTTGAAGAGCGCTCCGGGGCGCAGCAGGCGATTCGCTTCCCGGACATAGTTCTCGATGATCTCGCGGCTCGGAATATGCTGAAATACAATGGATGAAAATGCGAAGTCGAAGGCGATCTCCGGGATCACCGTTAGGTCCTTCCCGTTGTTTTGGTAAACAAACGCATTGGGTTGGTCCTGAAGCGCTTGCTTAGCCAATCGCACCATTTCCCCGCTGACATCCACTGCGTGCACTTCGCCGAAGAATCGCCCCAGCGCCCTGGTTACCCGCCCCGCCCCGCAGCCAATCTCGAGCACTCGCATTTCCCCGGGAGCCTTCCCCTGGCAGATGTTGCCCAAGTCGGTCAGGATCTCCTCGGCTAGGGTTTTCTCGCCGGAGGCAAAGAACTCTTCATCGGTCCAATCCGCATTGGCGGTATCCACAAAGTGGCGCGCGTTCTCCCGCGCCCGCTGGTCCCAGTCCGCCCGCATTTTCTGAAGTTGTTCTTCCAAGCTGATCTCGTGCATGCCCCGGTCAAAACTCTCATTGTGTCATACTTGGCGCACTCCTAAGGCCGGGATTCTGAAGCAAGTACTGGAACTTATCCATATCGTACTGGGTTCTCAGCTATTGACCTTAGGCACGGACTCAGAGTAGAGTCGAAGACGTAACACTGATGTAACCTCTATAAGACCACTATGGAACAGCGTAAAGCCCGCCGATTCGATCTCAAACTTCCCTTCGAACTGATCCGTAGCGGCTCAGAACCCCTTTCTCAGCATGGTGAAACAAAGAACCTCAGCTCTGCCGGGGTTCTCTTTCAGTCCGAGGCGGACCTCCATATTGGCGAACCCGTAGAATACGTCATTACCCTCCCCACTTCTCCAGCCGATGGGGAACGGGTTAAGTTACACTGCATCGGCAAAGTAGTGCGATTCGCTCGAAGAGCCGAGGTCGCAGCCACGCTGGAACGTTACGAATTCGTAAGATAAGGCGCTCACCTTCCAAGCCGCGGCCGGAAGGAAGCGTCACAGTGCCTATGTTTGAGATCCTTGAGGAGTGATCGTCCGTACGCTCTTGGCGTGCCTGCTTGGGGCAGTTGCCTGTCATCCTCAGGAACAACCTGCGTTCCGCACCGGAGTGTCTCTGGTACACGTCGATGTAGAGGTCACCGACGGCAACCGATCCTTAGCGGGATTCCACAAAGAAGATTTTCTGATCACGGACAATCGCGTACCACAGCATATTCTCTATTTTTCCCAGGATGTTGAACCACTAGACCTGATCCTGCTTTTCGACATCAGCGGAAGCATGCGCCCCAAAATCGAAAAGGTAGCGGCGACATCGCGGCGAGCTTTCACCGAGCTCCGCGCCGGCGACCGCGTAGCTGTGATGGCGTTCAACGGCAGAAGTAATATCGTCGCGCCCTTCAATGAAGATCTCAGTGCCGTGGCTCGAACCATCAGCAACGACGTAGTAGGCGGAAGGTTCGGTGGAGGAACGCGGCTTCTGGCGGCGGTGGATGACGCCGCAGAATATTTTCTGCGGGAGCCGCGCACCCAACGGCGCCGCGCGATACTGATCCTAACCGACAATTACGGCCAGCGCTCGCGGCGTGGTAGCACGGTGGTGCATCATCTCTGGGAAGCCGACGCGCTGTTGAGTGGATTGATCATCCGCAGTCCTGGAGAGACGGCGGTAAAAACCGCGATGCTGGTGTCGAGCCCGCTAACCATTCTGATTCAGGAGGGCATGGCTGGAGTCGCGGAGAAAACTGGCGGCGACACCCTCAAAGCCGACGATACGGACGACGCCCTACGAGACAGCATGCGCCGGATTCGCTCGCGCTATAGCCTTTACTACGACATGCCTCCCGGCAACCCGGGCGAACAGAGGCACGTGAAGGTGGAACTCAGCCCGGATACATTGAGCCGATACCCTACGGCCAAAGTGCGCGCGCGGAAGGGCTACTTGGTACCAGGGCCCAAATCGTAAGGTTTTTGGGCCGCGAATGAACGCGGATAAGAAGATGCAGTATTTGCGTTTATCCGCGTTCATTCGCGGCTAAGATTTGCTTTACGCTACTTCGCCGCCCAGTACGCACGATGCCCAATGTAGTCGGGGTCCGGGAGGTTACCCAAGATTAATCGGCGGAGCTTCAAAATATCCACCTGGCCCGTCTTTTCGTACAGCAACTTCCCGCCCGGCGCGATTACAACCGTGTAGGGCACGCCGGATTCCCACTTGGCATCGAAGGCCGCCTGCATGGCGTAGGTATCGTCCGAGGCAAATTGAAGATTGCGGCTGGAAGCGTGCTGCTTTTGGAGCGCCTTCACCACGCCCGCCTGCTCATCCGGCAGATTGGTGGAAACCATTACCAGGTCGAAATCGCGTCCACGGAACATCCTATAGGTGGTTTCAAGGTCGGCGAATTCCGTCATGCAAGGGCCGCACCAGGTGGCCCAGAAATTGACCAACAGAACTTTATCGCTCGGATTGGAGCGCAGTTTCTTCAACACGTCCTCACTGGCGGATTCCAGTTTCACCGGCTCGGCTTCAATCTTGGCCAACTCGGCTACGCGGCCGGCGTGCTTCGATTTCCACTTGGTGGAGCAACCGAACACCCCGGTGTGCTGCACCTTCACCGGCTGATGCTGCAGCAGCGCGTCAATCGCGTTTCGGGCGTCCTGCGTCTTCACTAGCGACTCGCGCTGGCTATTGTCAACGCGTCCCTCATAGCGCAGCTTGCGCTCCGCGTCAAACACAAAAACGTGCGGCGTCGCCTTCGGACCATACGCGCGCGCGACAGATTGCGTTTCGCCGTCGTACAAATACGGGAAATTAAAATGCCGGTACTCGGCGCGGATCTTCATCTCGTCCAGGCTATCGCTAACATCCGAATAACCGAGTTCGCTCAACCACACTGCTTCCGGATCATTGGGCTCAATCGCCACTAGCGTGACGCCGCGGCCGCGATAATCATCCGCGAGCTTCTTGATACGGCTTTCGTAAAGCTGTGCCGTGGGGCAATGATTGCATGTGAAGACGATGGCCAGCACTTGCGCATCCGCATAGTCGCTCAGCTTGTGAATCCGGCCGTCAATGCCGGGAAGCGAGAAATCCGGCGCCGCGGAACCGATTGCCAACGTAGGGTGGCTGGCATCATCCTCGTCGGCTAGCAGCCCTCCCGCCATTGCCAATATAAAAACGAACACGCATATAAGCCGGAACATTAACGTGCCTCCCTATTCAGACTAACTGAATCGGGGTTGGCAGGCGAAAGCGCCTGCCCCATGGCGGCACGTTAATCAGCTCGGATGTACGTGATGGTGCTGTGCGTGAGCAGCTTGCCCTCGCGATTCCGGCACTCGCCGACTCCGTAAATCAACCGCCGGCCCAGCTTCAGCACTTTCGCGTGGCAGAGAATGTCTTCCTCGCGCGCACCGCTCAGGAAATTGGTCTTCATTTCCGCTGTAACCGATCCGTCGCCCGGGCCCAGGCGCGTAATGATAGCCAGCCACATGGCCACGTCGGCAGCCGCCATGAAAACTTGACCGCCCACCACACCTCCGGGCCGTTCCAGGTCCTTGTGGAACGGCACCAGCAGAGTACACTCGCCGTCGGAAAAAGAATGCAGCTGGAATCGGTAATGCCTGATGGAAGAGACCTTTGAGAGAAGGTCGCGAAGATCCGTTTCGCTGGCGGGCATGCCTCCAGCCTACAACCCTTAGAAACGCAAGCGGCAGGCTGGCCCTGCCCCACTAGCCTTTGGCGAAATACAACGCCGACGCGCGCTCCAGCTCCGATTTGCTCATGTACGGCGGACGCCCTTCGTATTTCCCGATGGAAATTAGAATGTTGCAAATATCGGCCGGATAGCATGCGCGCAGCTCGGTGCGGCCTTCCCGCAAACACAACTTGCGCAAGTATTCGGCGCTGTCGGATTCGAACGGAATATTGAAGCGCGAGACCACGCGATGGAAAATCTGGTCGAAAGCCTTTTCATCCACGGCGTCCACAAAAATCTTGTTGTGGATGCGGCGCAGGAACGCTTCATCCGCCAGGTCGCTGGGCTCCAGGTTGGTGGAGAAAACCACCATCAGCTCGAAGGGGATCTGGAATTTTACGCCGTAGCGCAGCATCAGGTAATCCACGCGGCGATCCAAGGGTACAATCCAGCGGTTCAACAGGTCGCGCGGCGACATCAACTGCCGGCCGAAATCGTCGATGATGAAAATTCCGTTGTTGGCTTTCATCTGCAGCGGCGCGGCATAAATTCCCGAGGATTCATCCAGGCGGAGTTCGAGCATGCTGGGGATCAACTCGCCGCCTACCACGATGCAAGGTCTGCGGCACAGCACCCAGCGCGGATCGATGTCGTGATCGTCCGAATCCAGCTTCTGATGCACCACCGGGTCATACAAGCTGATGATCTGGTTGTCTACTTCCACCGCGTAAGGCAGCAGGACTGCGTCCGTGTAAACGCGCAACATTCTTTCCGCGAGACTGGTCTTACCGTTTCCGGTGGGCCCGTAGATGAAGATGGAGTTTTGGGAAATCAGCGCCGGCCCCAATTGATCCAGCAGTATGTCGGTGATTACCAGATCGGAGAAGGCCGACCGCAGAGATTTGCGATCGATTTTCACCTGCGCGGCCTGCGCCTTGATGGCGCTGTGATAGTCCTTTAAGGATACAGGCGCCGCTCCGGCATATTGTGTAATCTGAAACCGCTCCGCCGCCAGCATTTTGCCCGCCTGGGAGAGCGTAAAGTGATAATCGTTTCCGAGCATCCCCTTGATCTCGACCATTTGCTGCTGGCGCATGTGAGCGAAGACGATGTTCAGAATGGGCGACGACACTCGGAGTGTCGCACTCAGGCTTTGCAGGGTGCTGAAGCCTTCGAGCAGCAGCCGGCGGAGCACCAGATCCAGCACTAGCGTCTGGGATATCCCTAATTCGTCAAAGGTTTGCGGGACTCCCGGTGCAAATCCGGTCCGCATGGGCACAAGCAGGGCAGCCATGAATGAAAAGGTCCTCGCTCATCTAATCGGCCATTACGGCTCAATTGTTTATACACGCCGGGCCACCCCACGCCGTCAAAGCTGGTGTGAAGGTCTGCCGCCTGCTGATCTGTGGGATGTCCCTGTGTTCGATGGCTTGGACGGCCCCGGTCAATGCGGAACAGCTCTATAAGGACGCTCAAAAGGCGGAACGCGCCGGACAGATCTTGCGCGCCTATGTGCTCTACGCGCAAGCCGCCGCCGCCGATCCTACAAACGTCGACTACTGGGAGCACGCTCAAATACTGCGCCCGATCGCCAGCCTTCTAAAGGACACCGAACATCCGGCATCGCAACTCGCGGCAGCGGATCTTCCAACCGACAAAATCGATCGGACGCTGTTTGGGAACATTCCAGATCGCGACCTGGATCAGGCGCGCAAGCCGCTGCCGGCTCCTCAACTCAAAGCCGTCCTTGGGCGCCAGGATTTCGACCTGCAGGGCGATTCCAAAGCGTTATGGGAGCAGGTGGCCGGCACACTACACCTCTCCGTGATCTTCGACACGCAATACCAGCCCACCAAGACTATCCATTTTCAACTCAACGACGCGAACTATCGTGAGACCCTGCTCGCGCTCCAAGCCGCCACGGACTCGTTCCTGACGCCCATCAGCGAACGCCTGCTCTTCGTCGCCAACGATAGTACTCAAAAACGCACGGAATTCGACGCCAAGGTCGCCGTGGTTATTCCATTTTCTGAAACTGTGTCGGTCCAGGAATTGCAGGAAGTGGCCACCGCAGTGCGCGGCACCCTGGATATGCAAAAGGTGATGGTGGATACCCAGCGCCATTTGATTCTGATGCGCGACCGGGTGACCAAAGTCCGTCTGGCCGAGAAAATCCTGGAGGATCTGTTGCGCCCGCACGCGCAAGTGGCCATCGATGTCGAAATTCTTACCACGGATCGAACCTCGAACCTGAACTACGGACTGATGACGCCCACAGCCTTTCCGCTAGTCAGCTTCATTACAAGCAAATATCTCACCAGTGCGATTCCCTCCGGCTTCCCCACTTTCCTCACTTTCGGCGGCGGCGCATCGCTATTGGGGTTGGGCATCACGAGTGCGCAGCTTTTTGCCAATGTCTCGAAGTCCAGCGCCGAGACAGTGCTGAATTCGGAAGTGGTGGCGCTGAACGGCCAACCGGCCACCCTGCATATCGGTGACAAATACCCGCTAGTGACCAACACCTATATTGGAGGCTCCACTAACACGGCTTCGAGCGGGCAGGTCTACACCCCTCCGCCGACATTCACGTTCGAGGATCTTGGGCTGGTGCTGAAAGTTACGCCCTGGATCCATGGAACAGACGAAGTATCGCTCGAAGTGGACGCCGAGTTCAAGCTTCTGGGCGCGGGCGCCGTGGATGGCATCCCCATCATCTCCAGCCGCAAGTACACGTCTAAAGTTCGGCTCCGAACCGGTGAATGGGCAATCCTCGCTGGCCTGATGACCAAAACCGAGGCCAACACCATTACGGGAATTCCCGGCCTGAGCCTGATTCCCATCCTTAGAAGCAACACGGTGAGCAAAGAAGACGGCGCAACACTGATTGTTTTGAAACCACATCTTCTGATTCTGCCTCCCAGCGAGTACCCAACCTGGCGCGCCTGGTCGGGAACGGAAACAAGGTGGGCCGCTAGTTTCTAAATGCCGGTTTCTAGTTTCTGGTTTCTGGTTTCTGGTTAGCACCATCGAGCGCGCGAGAACTAGAAACCAGAAACGAGAAACCAGAAACGGGGGCCTGCTATCCTCAGACCAGCATGTCAAAAATGTTGGACGAGATCCGCGAGCAGCCTGCCGCGCTGGAGCGCACACTCCACGCCGAACGCAAACCAATCGAGAAATTGCGCGCGCTGCTGGAACGGGAGAAACCGCGGTTGATCATGCTGGTGGCACGCGGAACGTCCGATAACGCCGCCCAATTCGGCCGCTATCTGCTGGAGCTGGCCACTGGTATCCCGGTAACTTTGGCTGCGCCGTCTATCTTCACGCTCTACCAGGCCAAGTTCAATTTCGATGGCGTGTTGGTGATCGCGATTTCGCAATCCGGAGAATCCACCGATACGAATCTGGTTCTGGAACGTGCTCGCGAACAAGGCTCGCGGACGATCGGTATCACGAACGAAGCGGAAAGTACGCTGGCGCGCATCGCGGAGCATGTTTTTCTGGTACACGCGGGCCGGGAAAAAAGCGTCGCGGCCACCAAAACCTACACCGGTCAATTGTTGGTTCTTTATATGTTGGCGCATGCGCTGGGCGCAAACATCGCCATCGACGATCTGACGCGCATTCCCGAATGGACCCAATCTGCCCTCGGCCTGGAACCCGAGATCGCGCGCCGCGCCGAACGATACCGCTTCATGGATCACGCCCTGGTAATCGGCCGCGGATTGAATTACGCCAATGCCTTCGAATTCGCCCTGAAGCTGATGGAGACCTGCTACGTGGTAGCGGAAAGATTTTCGAGTGCTGACCTGCTGCACGGCCCCATTGCCATGGTGGAAGCCTCATTCCCCGCATTCCTGTTCGCTCCGGGCGGAGTCACCTGGCCGGGCACCCGCGAAATGATCGAGAAGCTCGCCAATCTCAAGGCCGAAACCCTGATCATCAGCGATCCGAGCAATCAGGAAGCCGCGGGCCTCAACGGGCGGGTGATCTCGGTGCCCGTTCCGCTCGAGGAACTCTTCACGCCAATTCCCTACATCATCCCGGCCCAGTTGTTCGCGGCGTGCTTGGCCAGCCAGAAAGGTCTCAACCCGGATCAGCCCCGGACCATAAGTAAAGTGACGCGGACCATGTAATGGCCGCGGATGAACGCGAATTCACGCGAATAAAACATCTCGCGGCTTTGCACTGGCCTGCGGGAAGGGCTACACCGATATCGTAGAGATCCTTCTGGGCCACGGCGCATCGCTGATTATCGAGGATGAGCAATTCCACGAAACCCCGCCAGGATGGTTCGGACTCGGCGTCCACAACTGCAACGAGCCGGGTGGCGATTGTTCCCAGGTAGCACGGCTATTGATCGCCGCCAAAGCGACGATCCCAACGGTGGATCTGCCAACCGGGAAACCCGACGTAGACACGGTGTTGCGAGAACACTGGCTGATTTAGAGCCGCTGATGAGCGCGGATAAACGCGGATAAGAAAGAATGTTTTATCTGCGTTCATCGGCGTTTATTCGCGGCCAAAAAAGCAGTTAGATTTTGCGGCTACCGTACCACGCCCGCCAACGGACTACTGGCGCTGGCATACAGCTTCTTGGGCATGCGCCCTGCCAGATACGCCAACCGCCCAGCCTCCACCGCGAGCTTCATGGCCTCCGCCATTTTCTCGGCGTCTTCGGCTTCGGCGATCGCGGTATTCATGAGGATGCCGTCGAAGCCCAGCTCCATGGCGATGGCCGCATCCGATGCCGTACCCACGCCCGCGTCCACAATCAGCGGTACCTCGGTGATAGTCTCGCGAAGGATCCGGAGGTTGGTTGCGTTCTGGATGCCCAACCCAGAACCAATTGGAGCAGCCAGAGGCATCACCGCGGCCGCGCCCGCGTCAATCAGCTTGCGTGCGTTCACCAGATCGTCGTTGGTGTATGGCAGAACCACGAAACCCTCGCCCGCCAGTACGCGCGTGGCTTCGAGGAGCCCTTCGTTATCCGGGAACAGCGTTTTCTGATCGCCAATCACTTCCAGCTTTACCCAGTTCGACAAGCCCACTTCGCGGCCCAGGCGCGCCGTCCGGATGGCTTCATCGGCGGTGTAACACGCGGCTGTATTCGGAAGGATGAACAGGCGTGAGCGATCGATATAATCCAGGAGCGACTCCTTGGATTTGTCCGTCAGATTCACGCGCCGCACCGCAACCGTCACCACCTCGGCGCCTGAAACCGCGTGGCAGCGCGCCATTTCCTGAAAGCTGCGGTACTTGCCGGTACCCACGAACAGCCGCGAGTTGAAATCGCGGCCGGCGATGCGCAAGACGTCAGACATATCCTTATTCTAACGCCGGGTTCGGGCCGTTCATGACGTCTCATGGAAACGCCTTACCGCTAGTGCGGTTTGCAGAAGCCTCCTAGGTAAAATACCCGCCTCGAAGTAAGCTCTTGAGGACTCTCCGTGGCATATTGAACGGCCGATGATAAGCCTGCAGCAGACAATCTGAGGATAGCCGCATGTACCTGCTTCAAATTTTTCGCGCCAGTCCGCTGATGGGCCTGGCCCTATGCATCTGCCTCACAACAATCTTTTGGTGCTTCCTCATGGCCAAGCGCCAGCAGGTTGGGTTGGATAAGATCCTGACGGGTCTGCTGGGACTGATTGCCGTCTATGAAGCCATTCGCGTGCTGAAGGATGCCGGAGTTGTCCTCTTCCCCGGCATCCAGCAGCTGGACGGATGGGTGGATTTCCTGATCGCATCCATGTACCTGATTGCGGCGCTGATTCTGAAAGTTTCGAGCAGCGAACGCGCCTCCACCAAAGTGCGGCTGCGCCTGGTGGAAGCCAACGAAAAGACCTTGGAACCCGGCAAGGGCGCTGTGATTTCGCCGCCCGAGCCGGTGAATCTGCTGGACTCTTCTCCCCTCGCTGCGTTTGCCGTGGATGCAGCAGGCGCAGTGGTCTATTGGAACGCTGCGGCCGAACGGCTGCTGGGCTGGAAGCGCGACGAAGTGCTGGGACAGGCGCCACCCTGCGGAACCGCCTCGCTGCGCAACAAGCAAGGCCAGGAGTTCGGCGCGGCGGTCTGGACAGCCCCGGTCCGTACCTCGAGCGGCGCTACCCGAGGCACCCTGATTATGGCCGTCGAAGAATCGGCCGCGCGAGAAGCTCTGCAAGTCAAGGCCGAGATAGCTGTTCGGAACTAAGGGACAGGCGGCAGGCTGCAGGAGGCAGGCTGCAGTCCCAACCCACCACGCTCGGTTCAGGTTTCTGCCGCCTGCCGCCCGCTTCCTGCCGCCTGTTTACTGGATCTTCTTCGCCCTCGGATTCGCTCCGTTCTGGTGCAGTATCAGCTCGGTTACCGCACCGGCTTCATTCTTCTTGAACGTGATCTGCGCGTCCACCACTTTGAAGAAGAACTCGCCTTCCTTCTCGGCGAATATTTCGAATTGCGGTTGATCGGTGGCTTGCGCAAACAGCCGCGCTCCCTCATGCGTGATCTTGATCTTGAAAGTGGGCGCCAATTCATACTCACCGACATAGCTCTCCAGAATCTTGGGATCTAACGCAAGCTCGACACGCTCTTTGGGCGCGGAAAATTTGCCCACCGGGTATTGGCTTTCCAGAATGTGGTAACCCAAGTCGTCGATATCGAAAAAAGTGTTGCAGAGAACCACCACGCCGGTTTTCTTGGCTGGAACAAAACCTGCGAAGGACCGATATCCGGCTGTCCCGCCGTTGTGCCAGTAGATATCCGTCCCGAACTTGTGGAACACGTGCCAGGCCATGGCGATCTCGAGGTCGTCCGTCCCGGTCTCGCGGTGGACCGAGCGCATGCGGCGCATCGCAGCCTTCAGCGGCGTGTCAGTCAGCTCCAGATTGGCCGCAAGAAATTTCAGCATGTCATTTGCGGTAGATCGGAGCGCGCCCGCGCCAGCCAATGCATCCAGGTCCCAGTTCTTCACCGGCCTCAGCTCCTCACTATGACCCGTGGCCAGCCGTTTTTTCTGCGAATCCGACAGCGTGACAGAGCTGCTGGTCATACCCAGCGGCTCCAGAATCCGCGTTCGAACCAGTTGCTCGTAGCTCATGCCGGCTTTCAGCGACAGCGCGTGGCCCAGCAGCCCCACTGCCAGATTGGAATATTCGTATTTCTCTCCAATGTCCCGCTGCAGCTTGTAGCTGGACAGAAACTCGTATAATTTCGCGGCATTGTAGTCAGCGTACGGATTGGCGAAATCCGCCGGCTTCATATTGTTCGGCAGGCGCGGCAGACCCGAAATCTGCATGGAAAGATCCAGCAGCGTAATCTGGCGGCCGTTGCGGCTCGGCACCGTCACCGAAGGGGGCAGAAACTTCGAGACAGGATCGTCCAGCTTCACCTCGCCGCGCTCCACCATGTCGGCCAGGATCAGGGACGTAAACACTTTGGTGATGGAGCCAATTTCGAACACCGTATCGCCATCGGGCTTCTCATCGCGATCTTTTGCCAGCCTGCCGTAGCCAATCACCGCGCGGCCTTTTTCGTCGATGGTCCCAACCACGATTCCGACAGCCTTTTTGCCGAGATCGATGCGATTCTCCAGACTCGCGCGTATCTCGCTGGAATCCGCACCCAACACCACGGGTACGATCAGCACGGGTAGGATCATAACAATCGCTGCCAATGATTTTTTCATTTCGCCACTCCTTCTTCTCCGACTAAGACTGCCAGGTCCCGGCGCTTGCGTTCCAGGTACCGGACACCCGGCCCCTCATCCAACCACCACGCAAAAACGCTCCCCGCCGTTATAACAATCAAGACCAGTGCGAATTTAATATTGTTACCGCCATTCACCCGATCCGCGATGTCGAAAAGCAACAGGCCCAACCACATTGGAAGAATGAACCAATACTTCACGCCCCTGGCCAGCCGGATCTGCCCGTCATAGCGTCCCACCAGCGCTTGCCGGTAGGCACCCAGGGTCTGCTCGGGCACCGGCTTTCGCGAGATCCTGGCATAGCGCCGAACATAAAAGATGAACCAAACGGCGCAGGCCACCAGCCACATATCGGCCACGCGTTCCAAAGCGTTCCCGGCGTGCACCGCGAACCAGGAATAGACCACTATGACGACCAACATCGCCACGATATTCCGCAGGTCGCGGCGGCGATTCATGCGGTCTAAATTGCGGCTTCTCCGCTGCAGTTCACTCAACAACTCGCGCTCATTAATCGCCGCGCTGATATCGGACTGCCAAAGTTGCCGTAGTTCATCGGCGGGTGTCATTTTCTTACCTCCCTTTTTCGAATAACTTCTGTCAAACGGTCGCGAATGCGGCTCAGACGGCTGGCAATGGCGCTTTCAGAGAGCCCGGACACCTCTTCGATTTCCTGGTAACTCAAGCCTTCCAGATGCAGCACAATGAGCTGCCTGTCGACAGGCGCCAATTCCTGAATCGCGGCCAGTACCGCCTGCCGCTGCTCCTCGACAACTAGCCCACGGTCCGGATCATTCCATCCACCCATCCGTTCCATCGAATCGGGCATCGGCAACTCTCGTATGTCGCGCCGGCGCCGGGATTCCAAAGCGGATATCGCGATGTTGTGCGCAATCCGGTAAAGCCAAGTGCGCTCGCTAGAATCGCCGCGAAAGCGCGGAAGCGCCTGCCAAACCCCGAGCGCAATCTCTTGGAACAAGTCCTCGCGCCGGCCCGGGTCAGTTTCATAGGAATTCACCAGCCGCCACAGCGCCGGCTGATACTGCTCGATAATCCCGAGAAACCTGGCTTGCTCCGATGGCATTCGAAATTAGATAGTCTCCCGAGTGGAGGAAAGCTTGCAGAAAAAGTTTCTGGTTCCTGGTTTCTAGTTTCTGGTTCAAAATCACACGACAAGACTGTTCGCGAACCAGAAACAAGAAACCAGAAACGGGTTTTTTAAAGCTTTTCCCCTAAAAGCGCCTTCAACCGATCGTACCCGGCCCGGCTCACCGGAAGCTGCGTCCCATCCGACAGCACGGCAACGCGGCTATCCTTCGCGTAGGGCTCGATCTTCGTCACCCGCTCCAGGTTCACGATGGTGGATCGGTGAATCCGCACGAACCTGTCCGGATCGAGCGTTGATTCCAAGCTGGATATGGTTTGCTGCTTCAGATAGTTCTTGCCCTGGCTGTGCAGCTCCACGTAATCGTCCTGCGCCTCGGCGTAATCCAAACGGTCTACCGGAATGATGTGGACGCGTGTGCCATCCTTCACCACGATGCGCTGCAGATATTGCTGTGGCGCCCGCGCGGCCGCGGCCAGCTCCACGGCTGGAGGCAACTTCTCGCCCAGCCGCTGACGCGCCCGCTCCAGCGCTTTTTCGAAGCGCTCCAGGCTGAACGGCTTCAGCAGATAATCCACGGCGTGAGCGTCGAAGGCTTTCATCGCATATTGGTCGAACGCCGTGACGAAAATCACCGCTACGTCCCTGCCGATCAATTGCAGCACCTCGAAGCCGTCCAGTTTTGGCATCTGCACGTCCAAAAACACCAGGTCGGGCTTATGTTCGGATATTGCCTTTACGGCTTCGAATCCATTGGAGCACTCCGCGACGATATCGATGCCGGCGCTGGATTCCACATACTCCCGCAGCAGCGACCGCGCCAGCTCTTCGTCATCCACAATCACCGCCGCAATTCGCCGCCGCGCGTCTCTCTGGGAGACATCCCCCACCACCGCGGCTTTCTGAGAACCCGAGTCGCGCTCCAGGTTCTTCAAATCGACCATCAGTTCCCGCGCCGATTGATAGCGCCGCTCGCGATCCTTCTCCAGGCATTTCCGGACGGTGCGCTCCAGCTCTTCGGGAACCTCGTAATTGAAGCGCGCCATTGCATCCGGCTGGGCTTGCAAAATGCGCGCCATGGTTTCGGTGGAATTCGCTCCGCTGAACGGCAGGCGCCCGGTGGCCATCTCGTATAGCACAACACCGAGGCTGAAGATGTCGGAGCGATGGTCTACTTCCCGGCCCAGCACCTGTTCGGGGCTCATATATTCCACCGTCCCCAGAACCATGCCGGCGCTGGTTAACAATTGCGTGTCTTCGGAACTCCGCGCGGATTTCTCGCGTTTCGCCAGTCCGAAATCCAGAACCTTCACATGCCCGCGCGGCGTGAGCATGAGGTTGGCCGGCTTGATATCGCGATGCACGATGCCCTTCTGATGTGCGTCGTCCAGCGCATCCGCCACTTGAATGCCGATCGGGAGAATATCCGAAATCTTCATAGGACCTTCCCGGATCAGATTCGTCAGTGGCACGCCCTCCACGTACTCCATCGCGAGAAACCACAGGTCTACTTCCTGGCCGATTTCGTGTATGTAGGCGACATTGGGATGCGTCAGCGCGGAAGCCAGCTTAGCTTCCTGCACGAACCGGTTCATGCGATCCGGATCTGAGGCGACATCCGGCGGCAAAACTTTGAGCGCCACTTTACGGCCCAGCCGCGTGTCATCGGCCAGATATACCGCGCCCATGCCGCCCTGCCCTAGGCGGGAAGCCACGCGATAGTGCCCAATCAGCGCGCCAGGCGCCAGCAATTCGGCCATGATCTCCTCTATGTTGCCATGTGGGGCGGGGCCATGCCTTGCCAGGCGTCTTTTGATCCCGCTTGTGCAACCTGCGGAGGGGCCGGGGCTTATTGCGAACCGGAAATGGGCTCCCCCAGGACCCCGGCAGGGCATGGCCCTGCCCCACTCACATTTACTTCCGTCCACTTCGCCCCTCCAGCAACGCATCCAGCCGGTTGAATGAGCCTTCCCAAAACGCGCGCGGCCCACAAGGCAAATCTACGGCCACCACGAACGCGTTACCGGTGACCACGGTGTCGATCCGCGCCTGATTTTCGTACACCGCCCGCAAACGGTTGCGAACATTCTGCAGCCCCAGCCCATGCCGCTGCGCCGCGGGAGCGTCCGGATCAAACTCGTTCTGGATGGTCACCTGCAACCAGCCTTCTTCGCAGTGCGCCTCCAAACGGATGGTCCCACCATTCACTAGCCCGGCGATTCCGTGTTTCACAGCATTTTCCACCAGCGGCTGCAGAAATAGGGGTGGCACAGTGCAATCGTCGCATGCGGTATCCGTTTTGATTTCGGTGCGCAAGCGCGAGCCAAAGCGCACCTGCTCTACGGCGAGATACGCTTGCGCCAAAGCCAACTCCTCGCCGAGCGAAATGCTGTGCTTCTCGCCCAGGCTAAGCGTGTTGCGCAGGAAATCCGATAGCTTGATGCACATATCGCGCGCCCGCATGCCGTCCACGGTAGCCAGGGCCGCAATGGAGTTCAGGCTGTTAAACAGAAAGTGCGGATTGATCTGCGCCTTCAAGGCTTTGATTTCAGCTTCGCGCGCCAGTGTCCTGGCTTCGTGCTCGCGCGTCTCGGATTCTTTGGAAGATTCCACCGAGAGCAGCACGTAATGCAGGGCTACGGATAGCAGGTACAGCAGAACGCCGATACCAAAAACCAGTGGAAGCTGTGGACTGAACCGTTCGTTGAGCGTCGGGTAATATCGGCTAAGCCCCAAGCCGGACACCTTCGCAAGTACAATCCAAAACAGCGCCGCCACCACCGCCGCCGCGATGTGATTCCCCAATAATTTCGGAACTTGCGCCGGCCCCAAAGGCAGGACGCGGCACATATACCAAGGCGCCAGGCATACGAAAGCGTAAAACAGCGCGAGCGGCAACGCCAATACGCCAGCCTCAAGCCAGGCGAGTCTACCGGTGATGGTAAGCAGGTAACCCAGCAGGGCGCCCAGCGCGGCCCAAATGAGCAAATAGAGGGTAATCCTGCCTTTGGTGGCAAGCAGCGGATGCATAAAAACCGGCCTGGTTAATTATCTACCTTGGCCGCGCCGAACACCGCGGTGCCCGTGATAATAAGCTGCGGTGTTTTCACGCCCGGATCGACACGCGGAGGAACGGTCTTATCCTCGAACGCTCCGAAAATGCCGGCGCCCTTCATTTCCACGCGCCAATTCTCGGGCACGCGAATATCGACGCCGCCGAATAATGCGTTCACGTCGATCACCGCCTGATCGCCCGTCATGCCTGCTTTGCGGAGATCGATTTTTACTTCACCGAATACCGCCGTCGCTTCGCAACCTTTGAAATCCTGGGAGTCCACCTTGCGCTTCACGCTGCTGAAGATAGCCCATGAGCCGAGCACTCCTTCGGCGGTAGCAGCCGATGCCGTGGCGGGCAAACCCTCTAGAGCCCTTTTCCGATCCATCGCCCGCAGCAGCATAAACACGCCAAACCCGATGATCGCTAGCGGCCAAATGAGTTGTGCGACGTCGAAATCAAAGACCAGGATGTGCAGATTGTCGAGCAAGAAGGCTGCGCCCACCAGCACCATCAAGCCGCCCCACACCTGACCACCCGGCCCTCGGGATTCCAAAATCCTCGAAATCCCAACCCCGATCAGGATAACCGGCCAGAATCGCCAAACGTCATGCACTCGGACGATTCCGAGATTATCGAGCAGGATAATCAATCCGACAGCGACAATCAGGGCACCGGCGACCATTCCGGAAAGGCCGGAGTGCGACCGGACCCGCATACGATAATCAAATCGGTCTCTGTCCACGATCCAAGCGTAACAGCGCGTAACGCAACATTCGACGAGATATCGGCGAACGGCGGTCAGGGGCCGGTAAGTAGGGCAAGTCCACGACTTGCCAGGTCTTTACGGCGCCAACCGCTTTACCATCCATCCGCCGCGGGCCCTCCTCGAATACCGCAACCGGTCATGCAGCCGACTTTGCCGCCCCTGCCAGAACTCCATAGTCTCCGGCCGCAGGCGGTACCCTCCCCACCCGGTTGGCGCCGGAACGTCGCGATCGGCGTAGCGAGACTCCAGCTTTTGGATTCTCCGCTCCAGGACGTCGCGGCCGGGGATCACTGAACTTTGCCAGGAGGCCCAGGCGCTCAACTGCGCCCCTCGCGGACGCGTCCGAAAATATTCCTCAGTTTCCTCGCGCGAAGTCTTCTGCACCTGCCCCGTGATGCGCACCTGGCGCTCCAGTTCCGGCCAATAAAAAACCAACGAAGCGCGAGGATTCGCCGCTAACTCGCGCCCCTTCTGGCTTCGATAGTTGGTGTAAAAAACGAAGCCGCTCGAATTCGCCTCCCGAACGATCACTATTCGTGCCGACGGCCGCCCCTTGGATGAAACTGTGGCCAGGGTCGCAGCGCCCGGTTCTTCCACGCCCACCGCGACGGCCATCGCATACCATTGTTCAAATTGCTGGATGGGATCGGCGCAGGCAGTGGATTCGTCCAGTACGGCAGCCCTAGCGCGCTGCCTGTGGGGCACCACGATGTATCCCAGCCTCCAGTTCCCCAGCACTTCGTTGCGCTCGCGGCCCCAATACCACCAATGCGCTGCAATGTAAGCGGCCATCAACGCATCCAGCTGATCTTCCACAGCCTTCAACTCGCGGCCCGCGTGCGGAATCTCAGGCAGTTCGGTTAACTCGAGTCTAGGAACTAACAGAGGCAGCCGCTCGAGGATTAATCGGCGCAAGCGGCTCAACTCCGCCACCCGATCCGCCAGTCTGCCTTTTTTGTATTTGACGATGCGGTCCAGCAGGAAAAGCTGGACCGATGCAGCATGGGGATGGACCTCAATCTGGAAGCGTCCGCGGCTCTTCGGCGGCCAAGCATCGCCGTGGCAGAAGCCCAGCTTGCCCAGTGCCGCCGAAAGCCCGGTGGTTCGCTTCCAAAAAGTACGGGCCCGGCTAGCGGGATAAGCGCCTGCGTGATACTTGCCGTAGAGAGAATGCGCCAACCGGTCCGCGATCCGCATGCCAGATGCATTCGGAATCACAATGGGCGCGTCGATGCCGATTCCGGTAGCGGCGGTGGCCTCAGCCGTAACCCAACGCAGCACATCCCTCGGAAGCTTGAGGCGATCGAGTGCAACAAGGTGCAGCGTTCCACCGGCCCATTCAAGAGCCGCAACGCCGCTGGGCTGATTCTCCCAACCGAAGTCAATCCCGAGGAAGCGCAGACACCTTATTCTAGTCCGAGCCGCGACCGGAAGGAAGCGAGGCATCGTCACGCTCCCTACCGGTCGCGGTTCAGTTCCGTTAGATTCTCGACGCCGGCCGATCGCTCATGGCGTAGTCGGCCGCGGCTTCTCCCGCCGTCCCGATCTCTTCCGCTCCGGTCTGGTCCAGGACCGTTTTGGCGCGCTTCACCCACTCGGAGCTGTCGCAATGCACCGATACCAAGATTCCACCCGATTTCACGCGGCCCTCGTAGCGCTTCGCTTCATACTCCGGAATGCCCATACCGATCAGAGCCCCAGCAATGCCGCCCACCGCTCCACCCGCGCCCGCACCGGCCAACAGGCCCATGATGGGACCCGCGGCGATGAACGGTCCGAGCCCAGGAATGGCCAACGCGCCGATACCTGCCAGCCATCCCAACGCGCCTCCGATGACGGCTCCGGATGCCACGCCAGTGGTAGCGCCCTCGGGAGCTTTGGTCTCCTTCTTGTGGACAAAATCCTTGCTGCCCACGTTCTCAGGCATCAGGACGGAAATGTCGGTGCTGCGAAAACCCGCGGCCCTCAGTGCTTCCAAGCCACCGCCCAATTCTACGGTGTCGCGGAAAATTCCATAGGTAGCTGTATTCTTCCCACTCATGATTTCATCTCCTGAAGTGATGGACTATTTCGAACCGCTCGGAGTCACCGTCAGTTCGCTGGTCACCTTGCCCTGACCCGCGATTTCAGTGGCCTTGTCTTCGATGGCCTTCTTTTCGTCATCGGATTTGACCGTCCCCCGCAGCGTCACCATGCCATCCCGGCTGATGATTTTCACGTTGTGGGCAGACATCGACAGCGACTTATCGGAGAACACGGATCTCCGGATTTTTTGGGTAAGCTCGCGATCGGCCTTGTTGCCTTTTTGTTGATCGGCAGTGACCTGTCCCGGATCCTGCGCTGCCAGAGTTACTCCACCCGCAGCCGCGAGCAGTTGACAAACTAAGGCTAAGTTTGAAAAAAGTATGCGCTTCATACCTATGGCCGTTGCAAGAGCATGGCCACGGCACAAAGCGCTGACTTTCTATCCCAGGCCCGATACGTTACAGAGCGCCAGACAGGAATTATTTTCCCGGTTTAACGGTAAGTAACGGTGAGAGCCGGGCGGCAGGAAGCAGGCGGCAGGCTGCAGGCAAACCCCAATGCTCCGTTCTGCCGCCTGCCGCCTGCTTCCTGCATCCGGTCACTTGGCTTTTCGAATGTAGATATTCCCATTGAACGTCGTGAGCTGAATCTCCGGTCCGCCGCCGTTGATTAGTCCGTACGTCGCTTTATCGAACTGCACGCGATACCTGCCATGGCCGGAACTCGAGTCCTCTACAATCGGCTTGCGCGTGGAAGCGTCTACCTTGATGTCGAAGTCGCTATATACTTCGCCATTGTCGCTCTTCAACTTTACCTTCGCCTTTAAATCGGCCGGTAAAGTTACGTCGATGTCGCCATTGAGCGAGCTGAACGACATGGGCTTGTCGGCCGTCACTTTATCCAACGTCACCAGTACGCGGTCATTCAGCGCATGCACGATCGCTGAGCCGGAAATGTGCGTGGCCGTCGCCCGCCCGTTGGTGACGTCAACTTCGACATCGCCGACAATATGATCCACCGAAATCTCACCGCCGTTTACGTCATGCAGTTTCAGCGATGTATTGAACGGCACTTGAATATTGATTTCTACATTCTCATTCAGCGACCGCGTACCCACCGTCACCACGTTGTCGGATTCCTCCACCGACAGGCCGCTGCCGCCGATATCGATCCGGTGCATCCCGTCCGACCGGTCGGCCGACCGTCGATGCCGGCTACTCTCTCCCCGCGCTTCCACGATGGCCTCCTTGCCGTCATAACCCTTGACGTGGATGCTGCCGTTCAATACCGACGCCTTCAGCATCTTGGGACGCGATGGATCGCTAAAGGGAACATTCACGCGATCCGGTTGATCCTGGCAAAAAGCCGCGCCGGCCGCGAAGATAAAGAGAAGTGCTAGCTGTTTCATATTACTTTCCTCGATTGATGATTCGTATACTTCCGTTGAGTGTGTCGTACTTGAGCTCGGGCCCGCCGCTACCGATGCGCATACCGTTGAAATCGTCGCTGTGATAGACGAACTTCCCGTCCCGCCGCTCGCCCGCTGAGACCAGCCTCGGCAGAGCCGTGACATCGTAATCCGTGAAGGCCTGCCCGTTAAATGTTTTCACCCTCACATCGGCATTCAGACTCCCGCGAAACGATGTCTCGATGCTCCCATTCACGGTGCCGAACGAGCACGCGCCGGCAGGATTCTTCGCGAACAATACGTGAATCGGCCCATTCACCGTGTGAACGCGTCCCGAGCCCGCGACTTCCGTCATTTCAATGCCGCGGTTCACATTGCTGATATCGAAATCGCCCGTGGTGTTTTCCACGCGTACATCTCCGTTGTTCACTGTGCCCAGCCTCAAGATGGTCGCCACCGGAACCTTGATTTCGAAATCGAAAGTCACGCGGTAACCGCGGTGCCCGTGATCGCGAGTTCCCCACCGGTTGTCCTCGCAATGGCAGCGAAACGGCCCATCCACGAACAGGATCAATGCATCGCCGGATCTGGAAACGTCCAGCTTCACTTCCCGCTTGGCCGCTTCCAGCCGCTCAGCGGACTCTGCCTCGATTGTCTTCTCGGCCACCACCTGGATCTCGCTGCCGGTGTAGCCCGAGACGTGTATGTAGCCATGCACGTTGTCCACTTCCAGGCGCGCGGCCGCCGGCAAGGTCTGCCGAATTGTTTCCCTGGCTTCCTGATCGCCGTAGGCCAGCGTCACAGCCGCCGTCAAGATTAAGAATGTTCTCATTGCAGTTGCTTCAGCGCCCATTGCGCGCGCTGCCTCACGTCCGGATTCAGGTTCTGGCCGGACAATAGAAATTGGATGCCCGAAACGGCCGACTTCTCGTGTAGCTCCACTATCTGATCCAGAATCGCGATCTGCACCAGCGGCGAATCCTGCTTGGTGAGCGCCTGCACTACGCCTTTTCTACCCACCGGACTATCGTTGAAATTCCGCAGCGCATCCACCGCCGCCAGGCGCACATTAACGCTGGGATCGTGATTGACCGTGGTCAGCAGCGCCGATAGCACTTGCGGATCGGACTGCTCCACGCGATATGTAAAGTCCACGCCCCGCAGACGATCGCTGGCCGATTGCTGCTGCATGAGTGACAGAGCCACCAGTTGACGCATGTTATATACCTCCCCGCGCAGTTGCGAAACTTCCACGCTGTCGCGCCCGCGCACCATATAGCCTGTTCCGATTCCAAGCCCGAGAATCAGCACCGCGCAGGCCGCCTGAAACGCCGGATGCCGCAGCCACCACAACGGCTGCCGCCGCTGGGCCTCCTGCTGCCGCCAGCCACGTAGCGCATCGTAAAAACGCACGCGCATTCCCAGGCTGGGATCTTCTTCCGGCAGGTTTCCAAGTGTCCCCCATAGATCCTTCAGTTCTTCGGCTTCGGCGCGGCAGCGCTCGCACGACCCCAAGTGAGTTCGAAACTCACCCGCTGAATCTTCGAGAGTGCCTCTCCAGTAATCCACGAATTGTGTTCTAGCCTGTTCGCAGTTCATGATGCTTTTTCTCCCGCCAACTCGAAGTAGATCTGTCCCAGCGCCCGCACCGCGCGATACACCCGCACCTTCACTGCCCCGATATCGCACCCGAGAATACCGGCGATCTCTTCGTACTTCAAATTCTGATAACGGCTGAGCACCAGCAGTTCTCTTTTTTCGAGCGGCAGCCGCGCCATCGCTCGCTTCAGTAACGCCACTTCCTGTTTGCGCTTCAAGTTCTCGTCCAGCATATTGGTGCTCGCAAATTCTCTGTCACCGATTTCCACTTCGAACTTCCGCTTCCCGATGGAATCCACATGCGCGTTGCGTGCAATCTGGTACATCCAGGCTGTGAAGGATCGCTCCGGCTGGTAGCTTTTCCGGTATTTCAACATCCGGAAAAAAACGTCCTGGACCAGGTCTTCGCTCAGGTCGCGGTTCCCGTTCACGTGCACAAAGTAGTTGAACAGCGATCGATGGTGCCGCTCAAACAGCACCGCCAAGCCCCCCAGGTCGCCATCGCGGACGGCCTGCATCAGGCTACTGTCGCTTGCTTCGTACACAATAGGAATACTAGCGCTGTAACCAAAGGTTACAGGGTGGGGCAGGGCCATGCCCGGCCAGTCGATCGGCAGGGCATGGCCCTGCCCCACAGGTTTTTACCACACCCGGCAGGCCGGGGCTGCGACCATGGGCTGGCCAATCTTGCAGGCATAAGCCCGCTGGAACTCCGGCATGTTGGATACTACGCCATTGACCCTATTTCTACCCGGTGAGTGCGGATCCACTTGAATCAGCATCCGCGACGTTTCCGGCCTTACATTCTGGCACCAGACCTGTCCCCAGCCCAGGAAAAACCGCTGTTCGGCAGTCAATCCGTCCACTTTGGGCAGCGTCTTGCCTTTGAGCGCCTCCATCAGCGCCATAAAGGCCAGGCGGACGCCGCCATTATCGGCCGTATTCTCACCCAGCGTCAGTTTTCCGTTCAGATGCACGTTGTCGATCGGCGTGAACTTGGTGTACTCCTGAATGAAGCACTCAGCCCGCTTATCGAACTCCTTAGCGTCCTCCGGCGTCCACCAGTCCTTCAGATTGCCGTCCGGATCGAACTGCCGGCCCTGATCGTCGAACCCGTGTGTCAATTCATGCCCCACCACCGCTCCGATGGCGCCATAGTTGACCGCATCATCCAAGCGTTTGTCGTAGAACGGTGGCTGCAGGATTCCCGCCGGAAAGTTGATGTTGTTTTCCGTCGGATTGTAGTACGCATTCACGGTAGGCGGTGTCATCCCCCATTCATTGCGATCCGTTGGCGTGCCGATCTTCTTCAACTGCCGGTGAACTTCAAACTCAGTGGCGCGCTCATCATTGCCCACGGCATCGCCCCGGACAATCTTCACGCTGGAATAATCGCGCCACTTGTCGGGATAGCCGATCTTATTCGTCACCGCGCGCAATTTGACTAGCGCCTGTTCCTTGGTGACCGGCGTCATCCAGGAAAGCGTCCGGATGTCGCTCTTCAGAGCGTTTTCGATCTCTTCCACCATCTTCAATGTGCGAGCCTTCTGTTCCGGCCCGAATGCAATCTCGACATACTTCTGGCCGAGGGCGAAGCCCAAATCGCTATCCACCGCACTGACGCAGCGCTTCCAGCGCGGCTCGATTTCCTTGGCGCCGGCCAGGATCTGTCTGAAGAAATGAAAATTCTCGTCTACAAACGGCTTCGCCAGAAATGGAGCTCCGGCGTGAACCAGCTGCCAGCGCAAATAGGTCTTGATATCATCCAGATTCGTCTGGACGATCATAGATTCCAGCGTGCGGAAGAAATTCGGCACCACGACGTTGAGGTCTGCTATGGGCGGCGCTCCCACTCCCTGGAAATACTTCGGCCAGTCGATCGCGGGATTGAGCGACACCAGTTCGTGTACCGTCAGCTTGTGATAAGTCTGCTGGGGATCGCG
Source organism: Bryobacteraceae bacterium (assembly GCA_036008345.1). GTDB lineage: Bacteria > Acidobacteriota > Terriglobia > Bryobacterales > Bryobacteraceae > Palsa-89. Next base: position 7,429 of record DASYNU010000319.1, on the reverse strand, counting down.
GCGCGATGTGACATCCAGCGACCCTTTGGCCAGGCCGGTCTCAAAGCGCATCACCGCCTGAGCGTCCGCAGCGGCTTTTGCAGTAGGTTCACCCAGAAGCTCGAGCATCTTCTGGACATGCTCTACGTACTGCTTGCGCAGCTCCACGGATTTAGCATCATCTTTGAAATAGTAGTCGCGCTCGGGCAGACCCAGGCCGCCCTGATCCATCTGCGCGATCTCGAGCATTGAGTTCTTGAAGTCAGCACCCGAAGAAAAGTTGAACAGCGCGTTGACGCCGATCAAATGCAGCGGGACCAGCGCGTTCAGCATGCCCGATTTGGATGACATGGCATCGATGCGGTCCAGATCCGGCTTTAGCGGCTCGGCTCCTAGCTTGTCGATGGCTGCCTCATCCATGCAGGAGGCGTAGAAATCGCCGATCTTCTGATCGAGGGGCGCTCGCTGGGGATCGTTCGCGGACGCCTTCTCGAGGATGCTGCGCAGCAAGGTGCGGTTGCTCTCGTCCAATTGCCCAAACGGGTCCCAACTGGTCTGATCGGCCGGGATCGGATTATTGGCTATCCATCCGCCGCAGGCATATTGATAGAAGTCGACGCAGGGATTGGCCGACCGGTCCATATTGGAGATGCTGAATCCGGGTGGGTTCTGGGCAGCCGCTGTAAGCGAGAAAAGGAGGAGGAATCGACGTGGACAAATCACGTCTTAATTCTACATACTGTAGCGCTTGGGTTAACAGCAACAACCGGTCGCTTACGCTCGCGGTTCAGTAGTGAAACTGAGCCGCGACCGTGAGGGAGCCGGTTGTTGCTAAGTGGCCAATCTCACTTACTTCTTCAACTTCTCCCGCTGCTCCTTCAATACCGCTTTCCGGCTCAGCTTGATTTTGTTGCCTTCGAGCGCCAGTACCTTTACCAGAATCTGATCGCCCTCTTTCAACTCATCACGCACGGCTTTGATGCGATTCTCGGAGATCTCGCTGATGTGCAGCAACCCGTCGGTACCGGGGAATATCTCCACAAACGCGCCGAATTCCACCAGCCGCACTACTTTTCCGAGATAGGTTTTCCCGACCTCGGCCACAGCCGCGATATCGGTAACGCGTTGGATAGCCAGTTTGGCCGATTCGCCGTCGGCGGCGAAAATGTTCACCGTCCCGTCGTCCTCGACGTCGATCTTCACGCCGGTCTCATCCACAATGCTGCGGATCATCTTGCCGCCCGGCCCAATCAAATCGCGGATCTTATCAGTCGGAATCTTGAGAGTGTAAATGCGCGGCGCGAACTGCGACATCTCCTTACGCGGTTCTGAAATGGTCGCAACCATCTTCTCCAGAATGAACAGCCGCGCTTTGCGAGCCTGCTCCAGCGCTTCCTGCATGATTTTGGTGGTGACGTTAGGGACCTTGATGTCCATCTGCAGGCCGGTGATACCATGCTTCGATCCGGCAACTTTGAAGTCCATGTCGCCGTAATGATCCTCGGCGCCGGCGATATCGGTCAGCACCGCGTAATCCTTGCCTTCCATCACCAGGCCCATGGCGATGCCGGCAATGGTCTCCGAGACCGGCACACCCGCATCCATCAGCGCGAGCGACGCGCCGCACACCGTGGCCATGGAACTCGACCCATTCGATTCCAAAATGTCGCTCACCACGCGAAGAGTGTATGGGAACTTCGACTCTTCCGGAATCACAGCGGAAATCGAGCGTTCCGCCAACGCGCCATGCCCAATCTCACGGCGGCCCGGACCGCGCATGAATCCAACCTCGCCCACGCTAAAGGGCGGGAAGTTGTAATGCAGCATGAAGCGCTTCGCCGTCTCGGTGAGATCGAACATTTCGATGCGCTGTTGATCGTCCTTGGTGCCGAGGGTAACGGTGACCAACGCCTGCGTTTCGCCGCGAGTGAACAGCGACGAACCATGCGTGCGCGGCAGCACACCCACTTCGCAATCGATATTGCGGATCTCGTCGAAAGCGCGGCCATCCGGACGCCGCCGGTGCTTCAACATCTCATCGCGGAAGATGCGTTCCTTCAACAAATCGACCAGCGGACCAGCTTCGGCACGCTGCTCTTCCGGAAGCGAGTCCACCACTTTGTGCTTCGCTTCATGCACGCGATGATAGCTTTCGAGCTTCGGATATTTCTTGGTATCCAGGGCGTCGGTCATATCGGCGCGAATCTGCTTCTCAATTTGCGCGTATAGATCTTTGTTGATCTCTGGCGTGGTGTACGCTCGCTTGGTTTTACCGGCCTTCTTCACCAGCTCCCGGATACCCGCCCCGATTTTCTTGCAGCACTCGTGGCCATACTCAATGGCCTCCAGCACTTCGGATTCGGTAGCATGCTGCGCCCCGGCTTCCACCATCACGATGCCGTCTTCGCTGCCCGCCACGATAATGTTGACTTTGGCTTCACGTGTTTCGTCGTAGCTGGGGTTCGCCACCAGCTTATCCTTGATCTTTCCGACGCGTACGCCGCCCAGCACATGGTGGAACGGGATATCGGAAATGGCGAGCGCTGCACCTGCGCCGATGATGGCCAGCGTGCTGGGATCGCGTTGCGGGTCGGCCGACAGCACCATCGCAATCACTTGCGACTCGTTCATGTAGCCTTCCGGAAACAACGGCCGGATGGGCCGGTCAATAAGCCGGCTGGTCAGAATTTCTTTCTCAGAGGGACGACCCTCGCGTTTAATAAAGCCGCCCGGAAACTTGCCGGCGGCGTAAGTGTATTCACGGTAATCCACCGTGAGCGGAAAGAAGGCGGCGTTGGGCTTGGGCTCCTCGTTGGAGCAGGCGCTTACCAGCACCACGGTATCTCCCGAGCGAACTACCACAGCCCCGTTGGCCTGCTTCGCTATCTTTCCTGTTTCAATTGTGATCTTTTGACCGTCCAGGTCAATTTCTACGGTATGTAACATCTGTAAATTCCTTTTAATCGAGGCCGAGCTTTCTGCTCCGCCTGCTAGGGATTAAGAGGAGACTTTGGAGGGAACGAAATGTCGATGCGCCGCCCACCGGGGCGGGTTACCTGAGCCCGGACATCTAACGGCGGATGCCCAAACTTTGAATCAGGTTCTTGTACCTCTCCGGATTACGGCTCTTCAGGTACTTCAACAAGCGGCGCCGGCGCGCGACCATCGACAACAATCCCCGGCGGGAATGATGGTCTTTGCCATGCAACTTGAAATGATCCTGCAGCTGCAGAATGCGCTGGCTCAGAATCGCTACCTGGACCTCTGGCGAACCGGTATCGGTTTTGTGTACTCTATACGTTGCGACTACTTGTTGTTTCGAATCCGCCGCCAGTGCCATTCTCGGAAAGATACTCCTCGTCTAAACTTAATCTCTTTTGTTCCTTAACAGGATAGCACAATCCGTTGAGGAAATATGTACCTGGGTTGAGGCTACCGCGCAGGAATGTTGTTGGGCCGGTACCGAAGTTTGGCGGGAGGGACGGCGCGCTATCATAGAGACAGGCAACCAACGAGTCGAAGCGATGCGCAAAGTATTCATCTCGTATACCACCGAGACTAAGCCTCAAGCCCAGCTATTATCCCAGGAACTGGAGAAGAAGGGTATTTCTTCGTGGTTAGACTTCAAGGACTTGAAACCCGGACAGCAATGGCGAGTGGAGCTAGAACGCGCCGCCGATAAGGCGACATGCTTTTTGATCCTCTTCCGCGCCGGAAGCTCAGCGACCCCGCAACTTGAGGCCGAATGGCAGGTGGCGCTGAAGAGCGCATGGAACTCCGATAAGGCCCTGATTCCCGTGATTTTTGGGGAGAGCGAACCTCCCGCATTCTTGCGAAGCTGGGCAGGCCTCCACGTCAAAGCTGGAACCGATACCTCCACATGGACGGAGCAGGTTTTTGAGGCGTTAACCTCCCAATCGCGTTCTTTGGCGCCTGCTCCAAGCGAACAGGAGCGGTCGGTAAGACAAAAGCGATTCGACGAACTCGCCGAGGCTGCTTATTCACTGAAAGAGTCCTTTAGGGAACCCGATCAATAAATTTGCATCATGGCGCTTTGATGCTTACAATGGACTAGTTCGCCACAGACGCAGTTCCCGCGCGGTTCCCGAGTAGTTTCCAGATTCTGGACACATAGGAGCCAGCGATGTTGTTCTTCAACTTCGGAAGTGGACGCAAGCGGGGCGTTTATCCGTGAACCCTCCCGCTGAAATCCGAAAACACTTTGGGAAAGGCGTTTTATCACTGGATCCGGCAAAGTGCGTCTTCATTAACTGCCCATTCGACGAGGAATACAGACAAAAATTCGACGCTATCACCTTCGCCGTGGCGTGTTGCGGATTCCTACCTCGATGCGCAATGGAGAGCGGGGACGTATCGGAACCGCGAATGACGCGGATCACTCGCGCGATCTTCGGCAGCCGCTACTCAATTCACGATTTGTCGCGGTGCACTGGGCAAGGCGATGAGAACTTGGCTCGTTTCAACATGCCACTGGAATTGGGAATCGCGATGGCGAAGCGATATTTGGATCCATCCGCGGATCACGATTGGCTCGTACTTGTACCCCAGGGTCACGCGTACGGGAGGTTTATCTCCGATCTGGGGGCATTCGATCCGGCAACCCACGATGGGTCGATCGAGAAGATTGTTGCCACCCTGATGGCGTGGTTGCTAACAAGGAAGGACGCGGTTCTAGACGTCACGCCCCAACTTGTGTTATCAAAACTTCCCGAGTTCCTGAACCGAAAGAAGATGCTCGACGACGCGTGGGGCGGCCATCCGCCGTGGGCCGATACAGTCGTTATCGCGGTCGAAATCTCGCGGAGCGTTCGACCATAAGCCATACACCGCACTGGTCGTCACACTTATTGCTTGATCACCGTACCGTCCCTGCGCCGGATCTCGCCCCACCCGCCGTTCAGCCTCTTCCGCTCGCCTTCTTCCAAGCTCCCGAACGGATACTTGGCCGCGGCCTTCTCATCCACCTCAATGCCCCAGCCGGGCGCGTCATTGGGATACCAATAGCCGTTCTTCATCACCGGACAACCCTGGAAAACTTCCTGCGTACGCTCGTGAAACGCCGAATATTCCTGCACGCCAAAATTGTGGCACGCGACATCCAAAGTGATATTGCACATCGATCCAATGGGAGAAAGATCGCCCGGACCATGCCAAGCGGTGCGAACGTTGAACGCTTCGGCGAGCGCCGCAACCTTACGCGCCGGAGTGAGCCCACCCACCATCGACGGATGAATGCGGATGAAATCGATCAGGCGTTCTGAAATCAGGGGCGTCCATTCCAAGGGATGCGTGAACAACTCGCCCATGGCCAATTGCGTGGCGCACTGCTTGCGAATCAGCCGGAAATAATCGATATCCTCGGGCGCCAGCACGTCTTCCAAAAAGAATAACCGAAACTTCTCGACATCCTTGGCGAAGCGCACGGCCTGGATCGGATGCAATCGCTCATGCACATCGTGCAGCAGCTCTATCTCGTCGCCCAGCTCGCTCCGGCTGGCTTCGAAAAGCTGCAACGCGCGCCGCATATAAGCTGCGGGCTCAAACACCGGACCGTCATGCAGCGCCGCGACAGCCGCATTCCCACGGCTCGCGCCATATCCCGCCATTCCCGGAACGCCCACTTGCACGCGCACATGCCGGAACCCCTGCTCGATAATGCGCCGCGCGTTGGCGATGGTCTCCGGAATCTCCGCTCCGGCGGCATGGGTATAACAATCAGCGGCTTCCCGGCATTTCCCGCCGAGCAATTCATACACCGGCATCCCAGCCTGCCTCCCTTTGATATCCCACAACGCCATGTCGACGCCCGCGATGGCGTTATTCAACACCGGACCATTGCGCCAATACGAACTGTCGTAGCAGGCATGCCAGATGTCATCAATCCGATCGGTGGCTTTGCCCAACAGAAACGGCTTCAGGTATTTCTCGACTGCCGGAACAACCAAATCCGCGCGCTGCGTAAAAGTGGCGCAGCCATAACCGTAAAGCCCATCCTGATCAGTAGTGATCTTCACCACCACCAGCCGCAACCCCTGCGGCGCGGTAGCAATCACGCTGATGTCTTGGATGCGAGGCGCGGGCATCCCACGTGTCGCGCGCTCCAGCTTGGTCTGCGCCCCCAACTCTCGCAATGCCAGAAAGCCGCCCGCCGCCTTTAACAGATCGCGACGCTTCACCGTTTTGGCTCGTGTTCGCGATCGTCCACCATGCGTTTGACGCGATCTAGCTCCGCCCGCAGCTTCCGTTCGCGTAGCGCTATGGAGATCACATAGATTATGACCACCAGCCAGGCGACCAGAAAGCCGTAAAACATGAACGTGTAGTTTTGATCCATGACAATCTCCTCAAAACGCGTGCGCGTAGCGCCGCATCGTATCGATCTCTCGCTGCATGGCTTCCTGGCGCATCCGGATCAACACCAGCACCGTGGCGAGCATCATGAGAGCGAGGAAGTTCCACCAAATTGGCGCTTCCATCCCAGGCGCCATTCCACCTCCATTGCGAATACTCAGCACCGGACCGGGATGCTGTGTTCGGAACCACTCGATCGACTTCCAGACGATCACCACGTCCACGCACGCGAATATCGACAATACCGCGCACAATCTGGCCCGTGTGGTGGGATCGTCAATCGCACGCCGCAGCATCAGATAACCGACGTACAGCAGCCAGCAAATGAAGAACGATGTCAGCCGATAGTCCCACGTCCACCAGATTCCCCAAATGATACGGCCCCAAATGCTGCCGGTGATCAAGGTAATTGTGGTGAACGCAAACGAGACCTCGGTGATGGACGCCGCCACCGAATCGAAGCGCAAGTCCTTCTTGATCAGATACCCGACGCTACAAAACATCGCTAGGAAGAACCCCGCGAATGACGTGATCGCCGAAGGCACATGGAAATAGATGATGCGGAAGATCGCGCCCTGATTCAGCTCGTCCGGTACCTTCAGAAACATGGTGTGCAGATTCCAGCTCAAAATCAGGCCCGACAGCGCCGCAAGAGCCAAAATGATTTTCAGTCGCATAGTTTTTACCCCACTAATACGATTTCAACTAGCGCTAACGACAGAACAGTAAAGATTACATCAAACCCAGCCAGCAATTTGAACCAGATCTGATCGTCAGTTTCGAGCGCGTCGCCGGCAATCAACACTGTGCTGAGCCGGATGGCGCCCAACAACGCAGGGATCAACATTGGATAGACCAGCGTCGGCAACATTAACTCCCGCAGCCGCAGGTTCACGGTCATAGCGCTGAAGAGCGTCCCAATCACCGTGATTCCCCAGGTCCCGAGCAACATGACCAAGAACAGTAATCCCCACCGCGCGGGCCAGCGAGTATTATAGAAAATAATGAAGACCGGAAAACTGACGCACTCAACGACCATCAATAGCAGATAGTTCGCCAGACATTTTCCAAAAAACAA
>DASYNU010000318.1:0-3669 GCA_036008345.1 Bryobacteraceae bacterium | reverse complement strand
CGGAACAAAGTCCTGAATGCGTGGCGTCCGGCCCTCGGTGCGCTTCCCCAGCCGAACCGTACCCAATTGCGTGAGTGAGCCGATAGGCTGTCCGAGACCGCGTTTCACGGCCTCCACCCCGGCCATGAAAGTCGTGCTGACCGCGCCAATGCCGGGAATCAGAATTCCCAACTTCCCATCGGCGGGCGCAATCGTGGTGTTTTCTTTGGTGGGCAACTCTCGAATCTCCTTGGGTGCCGCGAGGATGCGTGAAGGGTACCCTCGTTAGGTGTCCTCGAAACGTTTATCCTACGCTATACTAACATTTTATGATAACTCGCGCGACCGGCACAATATCCGCGCTCCTGGTGGATGATGAACAACTCGCGCGCGACGAGCTCTCCTTTCTACTCAAGGAGTTTCCCGAGGTGGAAGTGCTGGCCACCGCGAAAAATGGGCTGGAAGCCATCCAACTGATCGAAAGCCTGGAGCCGGATTTGGTATTCCTCGACGTTCAGATGCCCGGCCTGGATGGCTTGGGAGTCATCCAAAAACTCCGCGAAAAAAATGTTCCGTTGCCGCACTTCGTGCTCGCCACTGCGTATGATCAATACGCGCTCGAGGCCTTTCGCCTGGAAGCGCTCGACTACTTATTGAAGCCCATCGAGAAGGATCGGCTGGCGCTGAGTATCGAGCGCGCGCATAAAGTTGTCGCCGAACGAGCCAAGACCGCGCAGCCCGATGCTCTGCCGCTCAAGCCGTCCACGCAGCGCACCAAATTGCTGGTGAAGAACAGCAATCGCAACTTTATCGTGGATGCGCAAGATGTCGTCTACGCTACCATCGAGGACGGATTGATTACCGTGGTCGCCACCGGCGTAGAAGGCGAATCCAACTACCGCACTATCGAGGAGTTGCAGTCCAATCTCGATCCCGATACGTTTTGGCGAGTGCACCGCTCCTTCCTGGTCAACATTCATCGCATCCGGGAAGTGATCCCGTGGTTTAAGTCGAGTTTCCAGCTCCGCATGGACGATAAGAAACAAACTGAAATCCCGGTAAGCCGCGTCCAAACCAAGCGCCTTCGCGCGTTGCTTAAGCTGTAACCGGCTCCAACTTCCTAGCATGAACCGCGAATATCACAAGTGGTACAGCAGTGCGCTGCGGCGCGAAATGGAGTTGCTGATCTTCGGGCACGAAGGCATCCCCCTGCTTGTGTTTCCAACATCCATGGGGCGTTTCTTCGATTACGAAAGCCGCGGCATGATCCAGGCCGTGGGAAACAAGTATGCAACCGGCCAGCTTCAGGCTTTTTGTGTCGACTCAGTGGATGCCGAAAGCTGGTACAACAAATCCGTTCCGCCACGCGAGCGCGCTCACCGGCATACCGAATACGACCGCTATCTCTTCGATGAAGTTGTCCCGCTCATTCGCTCGCGCAATCGATCGGACCTCTTAATCACCACCGGCTGCAGCTTCGGCGGCTATCATTCCATCAACTTCGCGCTGCGCCATCCGGATGTAATCACTGGCGCCGTCAGCATGAGTGGGGCATTCGACATTCACCAATTTCTGGACGGATACTATGACGACAATTGCTACTACAACTGTCCTCCGGATTTTCTGCCCAACATGAGCGACCCCTGGTACCTGGATCGTTACCGCCGCCAAAAACTGGTGCTAGCTACCGGCGAAACCGACATCTGCCTGGATGAGAATATCCGCCTCTCCGGCATCATGCACGCGAAAGAAATCCCGCACTGGCTGGACGTATGGGGCAACGGCACCGGTCACGACTGGCAATGGTGGCAGCAAATGGCGATCAAATTCTTCTAGCCCCAATTCCGGCTCATCCTCTGCTTGTCCAATCTTCTTGTGCCCCATCCTTTGCCTGCTACCCATCTTCTTGTGCCGCATCGTGGCGCAGGCACTCCTGCCTGCAGCGTCGAGACTCATCTCGACGCTTTTCCCCTAAGCCTTCACAAAATCAATATACCCGCGCCTCGGATCCGTGCTCACCAGCCTCACCCGCAACTGATCCCCCACATCCACACCCTGCTGCCCTCGCGCAAGAATCCCTTCCGCCGGCGGATCCAACACGCGCACAAAAGTTCCCTTCGGCGTAACCCCCGTCACCACCCCAGCGAAAACCTGCCCGATCCTCGGCCCGAGTGCCACTGCCGCAATCCGCTTATTCATCACGCGCTCCACTTTCCGCGCCGCATCTTCTTTCAACGTGCAATTCTTCGCGATCGAATCCAGTTGATCGGCCGAATACGGCGCCGCCACGTGCGCCAGAACAGCTTTGATCAGCCGCTGCGTAACGGTATCCGCGAAGCGGCGGTTCGGCGCGGTGGAATGCGTGTAATCAGCCGCCGCCAATGCGAAGTGTCCCTGCTGCTCCTCCCCCGGCCGCGACAGAACATACTCGCCCGGCCCCATCAGCTTCACCACCGCGAGTGAAACGTCCGCCCAGTGGACCGGATCGGCAGCCTTTCTCTTCTGCAAAAACGCATTCAGCGCTCCCGAATCCGGTTCGGCCGGCAGCGTCCCGCCGTGCTGCGCGGCCAGCTCAACAATGCGGGCCCAACGCTCGGGCGTTTTTACCACGCGCCGGATGGAACACACGCCGGCGTTCGTCAGCGCTCGAGCCATCACTCCGTTCGCGGCAACCATGAAATTTTCAATCAGCTCACTGGCTCGATTCTTCTTGACTACGCCGATCCCTTGCACCTTGCCATCGGAAATCACCGGCGCCGCCTCCACGCGATCCAGATCCAGCGCCCCTAGTCTGTGCCGCTCGGCCAACAAGCTCTGCGCAGCTTCATCCTGCAATTTGAGCTGTTCCTGCAGCGCCGCCGACGCGCCCACTTTCGCTGGCGGCCCGGATTTTCCCTCCAGCCACGCCCCCACCGCGTTGTAAGTCAACTGCGCCTGATTGCGCACCAGCGCCGGATAGACGCTCTCTTTGGAAACTGCACCGTCAGCGCCCACCACCATCTCGATCACCATCGCCGGCCTGTCAGCGCCCTCGTTGAGCGAAGTCATGTCGGTCGACAGCTCTTCTGGCAACATCGGAAATGTCCTTACACCCGTGTAGACCGAAGTAGTCTCTCCAGCCGCGTGCTGATCGATGGGGGAACCGATCGGAACATCGGAATCGACATCGGCGATCGCAATCATGATTCGAATCCCGCTGCTCACACGCTCGGCAACCTCCGCCTGATCCAAATCGCGCGATGAATCGTTATCGATGGATGACCACGCGAGCAAGCGCAGGTCGCGTACCTCGCCTCCCGCCGCCATCCCCGCCCTGGACTTTAACGCTCTCAATTGCTCCTGAACCGCGGGCGGAAAATCAGGGTGAAACCCGTGATCGATCATCTCCTGGTGCGCCGAAGCGGCCAGATCAAATCCGTTGGCAGACATGCACAGAAAGCCTACCACGTCCACAACCCATTGAAATTACACCCCTGTAACGTTACGTGCCTGTTGCGACTTCCCTAAAGCATGGTCTTATCGCAAACTGAGCTTCGGAGGAAATTCATATGTACACGCGGTTTCTTATGGCGCTAGCCATGACTGCAGTTCCCATTTTGGCGGATGTCGTTTTCTCAGACACCACTTTTAGCAACGGCACCTACACCGGCACAACCTACTCGAGCGACCCTGCGGCCACCGTAAGCTTCG
>DASYNU010000317.1:0-7851 GCA_036008345.1 Bryobacteraceae bacterium | reverse complement strand
CCAGCATCCGGCTCTGACGTATGGCAACATTTTCGAGATTCGGCCAGCGGCGGACATGAATGAAGTCATGAAGGCAAGCGAGCAGCGACGGAGACAGGTCGCTGCACCCTAAAGACGGTTCTAGTTTGTCACGGACGGAATCGACAAAGCGCCGGCACGCCCAAAGAAAACCGCGCGGCCGGCGCTGCAGGGGTTTTCCGCAGCGCGAACTGTCACTGTTGCCAACAGACCAATGCACTCATTGAGCCGTTCGGATCGGCTTGGCCTCTGACAAGTTGCCTTATAACGGCCATCGCTCCCTTGTGCGGCCGCAGTTGGAAGTTTGCGACTGCACGTCGGATACGATCAGATACGATCGACTCCGGCCTCTGCCGCATGTAAAATCTCTGCATGGTATTCACCAAGCGATTACGCGAGGGAGTTCGTCGGGGGGAAATCACTTGCAGTGTCCGAATATGGATGCGTCCGCATGTCAAAGTGGGCGCCCGCTACCGCATGGACGAAGGTGCCATCGAGGTGGATTCGATCAAGCCGATCGGTTTTCCGGATATCACTCCGGAGTTGGCTCGCGAATCGGGTTTTCTTGGTGTCATCGATCTGCTCAAGGTTGCGAAACACGGTAAAGGTGAAAATATCTATCTGGTTCGATTCCACTACGTGCGTCCACGCACTAAGCAGCCAAGTCAACGCAAGCCCGCCCGAGGGAAGAGTACCGCGAGGCAAGCCGCGGGTTCTCCCAAGTTAGCGACCTAGCGTGAAAGTAACATCGATTGGACAAATTACTTCCACTGGCTCTCCACTTAGTAAGGTTGGCTTATAAATCCACTGCGAAACGGCATCCAGCGCGGCGCGCGAAAGAAGCGGATGCCCATCGATCAGCTGCAGGTTGCGGATGGTGCCGTCCTTGCCGATGATTCCTACCAGATGGACCACACCGGAAATTCTCGCGTTCCTCGCGAGTTGCGGATAGATCGGGATAACCTGCTTCACCAGTTTGGCCATCTGCACGCCCCCGCTGACGTGGAGTGGGCCGGCAGGCTTGGTTGGTGGATCGGGCTTTGGCGGCGGAGGTCCAATATTTATTGGCTGTCGGAATAGCGCCGGGCCGGGCGCCGCTGGGCCATCGCCAGCGATCTGTACCATCCTCGGTGGCTCCTCTATCGTGTCTGAACTCGATTCCACCGGGGTGAGCGCAGTCGGTCGAATCGGATTGAATATCACCGGCGCATGCGGAAACACCGTCCGCGCGGGACCGCTCGCTGCGCGAGGCTGCACCGGCTGCGGCTGGATCTGCCGGACCGGCGGGCCGACCGTGACCACGTGCCAATGAAACCCGGGTAAGTGATCGCCGTACATAAGTGGAATTAAAATCATCAGACTTAGCACCAGTAACTCGGCACTTAGTGATGCCAGTAAGCTCCACGACTTATTCGGCCCGTTGTCAACGAGTATGGATTGCTCGAACACGTCTATGTAGACACCCACTCCTCGGGAATTGTTCCTGCCGATTGGACCCGCGCCGATACACCGGCGAGCGCCGATATTTCGGCAGCCGAGCTTCGGCGCGCGCTTGTAACCTGCTGAATCATTTGAGTGAAACAACGGCTGCCTGGGTGCACCCATGCAAGGGATGCTCAAGATCACGATCCACGAGAGTTCTGATACGCTTACCTTTCAGGTAGAGGGTAGGCTGGTGGGAGACTGGGCGAAGGAGCTGGAGCAGGCCTGGAAGACTAATTCTCGTGGTACTAACGTTAAGAAGTTAATCGTTGATCTTACTGAAACTCTATATATTGACGCAGAAGGCAAGCGCGTACTCACGAGCCTGTTTCGTGATGGGGCGCTATTCCGAACCTCGGGAACCATGACCAGTTGCATCGTGGACGAGATCACTGGAAAGTCGCGCACCAGGGCCCGGCGCATATTGGCGCAGCCGTTGCTGCTGTTGCTCGCGGTGGGAATTGGGCGAAGCGCCACGGATCCCGCGCCGCTGAGACTCACCCTCCGCGATGCAGTGCAAATGGCGTTGAAGCAGAATCCGCAAGTCCAGATCGCGAATCTCAATATCGCCGAGAGCAGGGAGAATCAAAATGTCACGCGCGCGGCCTTGTTGCCGCAAATCAATTTCGCCGGATCGGAATCGGTACACCGCGTGAACCTGTCGGCCGCTTTCGGTTCGAAAATCCCAGAGTTTCCCGAACACGTCGGACCTTTCTGGCTGGTACAAGGCGGTCCGTCGGGATCGTTGCCGCTTTTCGATTTTACAGCCTGGAGGCGTTGGCAAGGATCCAAAGAAGCCGTGACCGGAACGCGAGCCCAGGAGCTGACCGTGCGGGAAGAGAACGCGCAGCTGGTGGTTTCGCAATATCTGGGCAGTCTGCGCGCGGCCGCGGACGTCAAGGCGGCGCAATCCCGGATGGATCTTTCGAAAGCCCTCTTCGACCAAGCCGCCGATCTGCAGAAAAACGGCGTCGGCACCGGTATCGATACGTTGAGATCGAACGTCGAGTATCAGAACGAAAGGCAGCGCCTGATTGCGTCCCAGACCGTTTTGAAGACTTCGCTCTACGGCCTAGCGCGCCTGTTGAACATCGATCCGCATCAGCCGGTGGAGCTGGCCGACGAATCCGCGTTCTTTCACACGCCGGAATATCCGGCCGATGAGAGCATCGAGCGGGCGTGGGTCGAGCGGCCCGAGATGAAATCCCTCGCATCTCAGATTCGCGCAGCCGAATTGGACAAAAGGCGCATTGAGGCAGAGCGGCTGCCGAGCCTGAGCCTGGCCGGTTCCTGGAATCTGCAGGGTGTGACACCCACGCAGTCGATTCCGGTTTATGAATTTGGAGTAAATCTGGATATTCCGTTGTACACGGGCGGGCGAATCAAAGCACAGACCACGGTGGCCGGAATCGAGCTGAAGAAGCTGGCCGAGCAGCAGGACGATCTGCGGAACCGCATCGCACTGGAGGTGAAGACGGCGCTAGCGGAGCTTGAGTCCGCCAAGACGGAAGTGGAAGTCGCGAATCTCGGCGTCGATCTGGCCGAGCAGGAAGTAACGCAGGCGCGTGACCGGTTCCAAGCCGGCGTGGCGAACAACATCGAAGTAATAACGGCGCAGGACGAGCTGTCACGCGCCAACGACAATCAGATTGGGGCGCTGTATCGCTATAACCAGGCCCGCGCGGACTTGGCCCATGCCACCGGCCAGATGGAATCTTTGTATGCCAAGTGAAGGGAAGAAGATGGAGCCGAAGACGCTGGATTACGAAACGGACCGTGAGATGGAGCAAATCAACCATGACGCGGCTCGCGAGCCGCACCGGCGGTCTCGACGGCAGTTGAACCGCAAGCTGGCCATTTTTGGCAGTTTGCTGCTCATAGTTGCGGCGGGAGTATTTCTTTGGATTCGGAGCTGGAACCATGTTTCCACCGACGATGCACAAGTGGACGGGCACATTGCACCAGTATCCTCGAAAGTCTACGGCAACGTGAGTGAGGTGTTGGTGGACAGCAACCAGGCAGTGAAGAAGGGCCAGATTCTGGTTCGTCTAGATCCGCGGGATTACCAAGCCAAGGCGGATCAAGCCCGCGCCTCGGTTGCCGTTGCAGAGAGCCAGGCACAAAGCGCCAATGTCGGTGTCCCGCTTATCCGCGAGACCACCCAAAGTAGTACTTCGAGCGCGGAGGCGGAGGTGAGCTCGCTCCAGGCGGACTATGAGCAATCCAAGGCCGATTACGAAAAAGTTTCAAATGCGGATGTCGCGGTTGCGCGGTCGAACGTGAATACCGCGCAGGCCACTTCCGATCGCGCGCAAGCGGACCTGAGCCGGATGCAGCCGCTGGTGGACAAGGCGGAAATTTCCCGGCTCCAATACGATTCTTACCTGGCCGCGGCTAGGGTTGCCGAAAGCGAGCTCAAGGCATCCAAAGATAAGCTGGCCGGCGCTCTGCAGGATGCTCAAACGAAGAAGGCGGCCATGCTGGCAGCGCAGGCCCGCGTGATGCAAGGCCGGGCGGGGGTGATGGAGGCGCAAGCCAACCAAAAGCAGGTGAATGTCCGTACGGCCGATGCAGCTTCGGCCGAGGCCAATGTCACGTTGGCGCGCGCGAATCTCGAAACCGCCGAGTTGAACCTCGGCTATACGGCAATCGTCGCGCCGATGGATGGCGTCGTGACAAGGAAATCCGTCGAAGTTGGGCAGATCGTGCAGCAGGGGCAGGGCCTGATGATGATCGTCCCGTTGAACGATGTCTGGGTGACCGCCAATTTCAAGGAGACGCAGCTGCGCGGCGTTGTGCCGGGGCAAAAGGCCGAAGTGAAAGTAGATCTCACCGGCAAGACTTATTCCGGCCATGTGGATTCAATCGCCGGCGCCACGGGCACTCGCTTGAGTCTGCTGCCTCCGGAAAACGCCACAGGCAACTATGTAAAGGTAGTGCAGCGAATTCCGGTGAAGATCGTGCTGGACCCGATTGCAGGCGGCAACAATCTTCTGCGGCCGGGCATGAATGTGGAAGCCACAATTATTACGAAGTAATGCAACCGCAGGTTTTGGATATTGCTGCAGCGCCGGAGAAACCCGCCATCAATCCCTGGGTGATTGCCGGCGTGGTGATGCTGGCGACGTTCATGGAGGTGTTAGACACCAGCGTGGCGAATGTCGCCTTGCCGCACATCGCAGGGAGCCTGGCGTCCACGCCGGATGAATCCACGTGGGTGCTGACGGCTTATCTGGTGGCCAATGCCATTGTGCTTCCGCTCAGCGGCTGGTTCTCCACGCTGTTTGGGCGGAAGCGCTTCTACATGACGTGTGTGCTGCTGTTCACCATCAGCTCGGCCATGTGCGGACTGGCTCCGAGCCTGGGAATGTTGATCCTGTTCCGCGTGCTGCAGGGCCTGGGCGGCGGCGCGCTGCAGCCGGTTTCGCAGGCTATCCTGCGCGAGACTTTTCCAAGGGAAAAGCAGGGCATGGCCATGGCGGTGTATGGAATGGGTGTGGTTTTGGCGCCGGTGGTGGGTCCGACGCTGGGCGGCTGGATCACGGATAACTACACCTGGCGCTGGATTTTCCTGATCAATATTCCGGTGGGTATTTGCTCGCTGTTGTTCACGTCGCTGCTGATCTTCGATCCACCTTACCTGGTCCGCAAGACGCTGAAGGACGGTTTGAAGATCGACTACATTGGCCTGGGGCTACTGGCTGCCGGGCTCGGCGCGCTCGAAATTACGCTGGATGAGGGACAGCGGAATGACTGGTTTTCCTCAGGCGCCATCGTGGCTTCAACCATCATCGCCGTGGTGGCGCTGATTTCGGTGGTGCTGTGGGAGCTGCGCCAAAAAGACCCGGTCGTGGATTTCCATCTCCTCAAGGATCGAAACTTCGCCATCTCCACCTTAACCATGTTCATGCTGGGTTTTGTTCTGTACGGAAGCACCATGGCGCTGCCGCTGTTCCTGCAGACGCTGCTCGGTTATACGGCGATGCAGAGCGGGATGGCGCTTTCACCGGGCGGGCTGGCAATCCTGGTAATGATGCCCATCGTTGGATTCTTGCTTTCGAAGTTCGAAGCGCGCTGGCTGGTGATTTTCGGCCTGCTGATTTCTTCCTACGGGTTGTTCCAGATGACCGATTTCGATCTGAACATCGATTTCCGGCACGCCGTGATGGCGCGCATCGTGCAGAGCCTGGGGCTCGCATTTCTATTCGTGCCCATCAACACTATGGCCTTCTACTTTATCGCCAAGCAGAACACGAGTTATGCCACAGGTTTGATCAACCTGGCGCGCAACATGGGCGGGAGCACCGGCATTGCAATTTCCACCACGCTGGTAGCACGCCGCGAGCAGTTCCACCAGCAGCGGCTGATTGAGAGCCTGACGCCGCTCAATGGCGCCTACCAATCCACGCTCGAATCCGCTAAGCAGATGTTTATGAGCAAGGGCGCGGATGCCGTAGATGCGGGCAGGCAGGCACAGCAGATGATCTACAACATGGTGCAGCGGCAGGCCACGCTGCTATCGTTCCTGGAAGATTTCCGGTTGTTGGCGCTGACTTTTCTGGCCGTGATTCCGTTGATGTTGCTGATGAAGCGGATCCGGCCGAAGAAGACCGAGATGCTGGTGGAGTAAGGTAGTGGAGTAAGGTGGTGGAGTAAGGGGGTGGAGTAAGTTAGCCGGTTATTCGACTAAAGAACTTAGCGGCTGGTTCGATAACACAATAGAGGGACCATTTTGCAGGAAGCCTCCATTGCGATTATTGCGCCGCTCCAACCCGAGGACTTCTTCGACTTATTGTGGCAGGGCGTGTGGGAGGCCACTTTTGACCTGGCTCCTTTCGGCGTGCAGGTTCGCAATCTTCCGACTGAGCGTTACAACGTCCAGGGACAGCAGGAGATCCTGACTCAGTTACTAGACGAGAAGGTGGATGGCATGGCCGTGGTGCCGGCCCACGGAGAAGCGCTTAACCATCTTATTGACGAGCACGAAGCGCGGGGGACATCCGTGGTGACGTTTCATGGGGATGCTCCTGACAGCCGGCGATCGGCGTTTGTGGGCCCGGATCCATTTCAGGCGGGGGTGCTGGCGGGCGAGTTGCTCGCGAAACTGATGGGCGGAAGGGGACGGGCGATATCGTTTCCAGGATCATCGGAGAAACACCATCTCTCGCAACGCGCGCAGGGCTTCCTGGCTGAATTCGCGGAGCATCCAGGCTGCAGCGTAATAACTTCGCCAACGCACGATTTCGAATCATTGGATGTCTTCCCGGCGGAAATGCTGGAAACTTTGAGATCCGCAGATGGTGTGTACGTAGGCAACGAAGATCTTGTAAGAATAGCTGCGGCGATGGAGCAGGCAGGTGCGTCGGCACCGTGTGTTGGTTTTGGCAACACGGACTCGCTGCAGCCGTTTCTGGCGCGGCGAACCGTTTCGGCGGTGATTGATGAGCAGCGCTATCTGCAAGGCTACTTCGCGGTGCAGAAGGCCTACGAAGCCGTGGTGAAGAGAGGGCAGGCCGTGAGGGTGAGCAGTATACGGATCCCGTCTGATCTGGCTTTGACTGCAAACGCGTCCGACAGCCGGGACTCGCTTCACTCTGCGTTTGAGATGCTGCTGCGGCAGCGCACCGAAACGCTGGTTACCTACAAGCAGCGGCTGGAAGTGGCCAATACGGAGCTGCTGAAACTGTCGACTACCGATCCGCTCACGGGCCTGCTCAATCGCCGCAAGTTTGAAGAGGTGCTGGAGAACGAAGTGGCCCGGACGCGCCGGTATGGTCCGCTTTCCCTACTCATGATCGACCTGAACCTCTTCAAGCAGGTGAACGACCAACATGGCCACCAGGCCGGCGATGAGGTGTTGAGAGGTGTGGCTCAACTGCTGAAATCCTGCTGCCGGGAGACAGATGCATGTGCGCGGTTGGGCGGCGACGAGTTTGCCGTTATCCTGCCCCATACGGACAGGGCCGCGGCCGAAGTGGTACGCGACCGCATCCTGAAAGAGTCCACCCAGGCTAGCATGACCGTTGACGGCGAGAAGCTGCCCGTGACCCTCAGCATCGGGATGGCCAGTTTCGTGGAGGCGCGGGACACGGCGGAGCTGGTGGCGGCGGCGGATGCGGATATGTACAAAGTGAAAGAGGCTTCGCGCGGTTCGCTGGTGAGGAGATAAGCAGAAAGGCACCGGCTCCCTCAGATCTGAGAGTCCGTGAAGAAATCGGCAAAGGCACCGTCTCCCTCACGGTCGCGGTTCGGTAACGCTCATTGTTTCCGAACCGCGAGCGTAAGCGACCGGTGCCTTTGATTTTTCAAGGCCCCTCACGCTACTTTACTTGTTCGTCTTTTTCCACTTTG
>DASYNU010000316.1:0-31225 GCA_036008345.1 Bryobacteraceae bacterium | reverse complement strand
ACGTTAAACGCTATACTCAAGAAGGCAGGCTTGAAATGAGTCTAAGACGATATTCCCTGGTGATCGAACCAACCAGCACGGGCTACTCGGCTTTTTCCCCGGACGTTCCAGGATGCGCGGCAGTTGGGGACACGCCGGAAGAAACGCGGCTGAACTTCCAGGACGCGCTGGTGGCTCACTTCGAGGTGATGCGTGAGATTGGGGAACCGATTCCCGAGCCACGCGTTGCGGTCGATTACGTAGAAGTCGCGGCCTGATTCACCGTTTCGTAGTAATTTGAACCAAATGGGTAGGCCTCACCTTGCGTCGGTATGTGCGCTTGTCGCGCTTTCCCTGACGGGATTCGGGCAACAGGGGGTTGGAACGTCGAGCCGAGAATATCCGACCGCGAGAGTTCGGGAGGAGCAACAAATCATTGTAGATGGGCTCATCGAGACCTGGCAGTTGAAGTGGACATCGGCACCGAAGCCCCTATGCGGCGCGGACGACTTTAGTAGCGCGATTACTTGTCCCTGCCAGGGATTCGCCTACGGTGAGGCTGGTGACCTATTTCTCTCAAGGCTCCGGGCCGGCGTGGTAATCGATCGTCTGCGTCTCACGCCATTTTTCACCGACTGGCGCGGCAAGGCAGTTTTACAACGCTGGCCGTTCTACGACAAAGACCTTAAAGGTTATCAGCGTCCGGGCTTTGCTGTCGCCGTCAGCAAGCGCACACCAATGCAAGTGATGCATTTTGGCGACTATGACCACGATGGGAGGAGCCAGGAATTCTTCCTTCAAACCGAAGCGCTGCCATGTGGAAAGAGTGCGGGAATTGTGGTTGGGCTCTCTCAAGCCAACCCTCGGCTTCATGTGTTCGGTACCGCCTCAAATTCACGCAAGCCGTTATCCATGCAGAAGCGAGAGTGGGAAGCGCTCCGCGATGCATCGGGCCCGGCGGACGTTCTGGACTGGGCCTGTGGCGATCATGGCGCTGACACGGAGACGAGACTGCGATTACGTTGGACCGCCGAAGGTATCATGGGGATTCGCCGCGAGTATAGCTGCCCTCCAGATGGTAAGTCTCAGCGTAGACTGGTCCATCAACAGCCTTTGTGATTATCCGCTTTCGAACCGCCTCCCGGCCGCGCCTCCAATTTTGCAAGAATCGAGGTAACCGCCCCTCCGACTTTTTCGCCCCGGGGCCCGTCTTTGTGAATGGAGCCGAAGTTTGATATTTCGGGAGGTTGAGGACCGCGACCTGATCGCCAAGGCGCGACGGGGGCACGTGGACGCCTACAACGTACTCGTGTCTCGCTGGGAGAAACGTGTGTTCAACTACCTTCTGCGGTTGGTTTCGAATCGCGAGGACGCGATGGATCTCAGTCAGGACGTATTCTTGAAAGCCTATCAAAACTTGAAAAAGCTGGAAGATCCGGCCAAATTTCCGGGCTGGCTGTTTCGCATCGCGCATAATGAGGCTTTCTCGCTGCTGCGGAAGAATCGGCCGGAAGGCGAGATCGCGGGCGAGCTCAGCAGCGGGGAATCCAGCGGCCGTATGTTTCCCATCGAGCTGAACCTGGCTGTCCAAAGCGCGCTCGACCGGCTTTCGGATGACCAACGCGAAGCCGTGCTGCTGAAGGTTTATCAGGGTTTCAAGTTTGAGGAGATGGCGGAGATCCTTTCCTGCCCGGTCTCTACCGTGAAATCCCGCCTGTATACCGCGCTCGACCTTCTGAAACAAACTTTAGCTCCTGTGAACATGGGAGGCGTGGAATGAGTTGTTCGTCTGTGGATTTGAAAGCTTATCACCTGGGTGAATCTCTCCTGCTGGGCGAAGCTGCCCGGGCTGAAAAACACTTGGTGGAAGATCACGTGCGCACATGCCAGAGCTGCCGCGAAGAGCTGGATCGTTTGAAGCTGACAGAGGCCGCCCTGCGTTCGCTCCCGGAAGAAGAAGCGCCGCAACGGATCGCATTCGTTTCCGACAAGGTCTTCGAGCCGCGTTGGTATGAGACCATCTGGCGCTCGGGTCCGGCCATGGGTTTTGCATCGGCGGTGCTGCTGGCGGCGGCCATTCTGGTGCATGGGTTTTCGGTGAACGGGCCCGCGCGGCCGGCCGCGACGCCCACTGTGAACACCGCACAGATTGAGCAGCGGATCGAGCGCGAGGTGAACAGCCGCCTGGATGCCGTGGTGGCCAAACAGCGTCAGCAGACGGCAGAGATGCTGGATGCAGCCGAGAAGCGCTTCGAGTCGAAACGCCAGACCGATTTGGCCGTGGTGCAGCAGGCTGCCCAGTATTACGAGAAACAGACCGCTCGGCTGATGGTCGCTGTCAACGAGCGGCAGAAGGCCGGGCAATGAAACTGACCGCCGTTATCCTACTTCTGTGTGCCCTTCCGTTCGGATCGCTGGCGGATAAACCAAAAGTCAGCCACCCTATGATCCAAGCCATGCAGGACGGGGTTGACAATGAACTGCGGCGAATCTGGCCGGATGATCCGGTTGAGTTGTTGGGGGTTACGCAGGGCACCTATATTGGCGGATATGGCGCGGTATTTGTGAGCGAATTAAATCTGGCGCCCTCGGCCGGAATCAGTCCCTTTCACAAGACCATCACCCCCGACGAGTTCAAGCGCATTCATGAGAAGAAATTGTCGCGTCTTCCGAAATTGAAAAGCGCCATGCAGGAGGTGCTGCTCAACTCGGCGGGCTCGCTGGATTCGGTCCCGCCGGAAGAGCAAATCGCGCTGGGAGTGACGCTTTTCTACTGGCACGGCGAAAATACGGATGGCCTTCCGGCGCAGATCGTTATGCACGGGTCGAAGCGTGCACTATTGGACGTAAGAACGGGCCGGGCCGACAAGGCGACGCTCGCGAGCGCCCTCACCGTGCAAGAGTTCTGATTCATGCGTCTCGGCGAAATCCTGATTGAGCGTAAGCTGATCTCGGAAGAAGATCTGGAGCGCGCGCTCGAGCTGCAGAAAGAACGCGGCGATAAGATCGGAAAAACGCTGGTCGACATGGGTTTTGTGGCCATGCGCGACGTGCTGGCGGCGCTGGCGGATCAACTGGGCGTGCCGCTAGTTGCGATCGATGGGCCGCCCTCCGTTTCTACCGAGACCGAAGCGCTCTCGCCGCGATTCCTGCGTCAGTCCCGCTGCCTTCCGGTGGGCCGTGACGACCACACTGTCACGCTTGCGATGGCCGATCCGCTGGATGTGGAAACCATCGCGGCGGTCCGCAACTGTACCGGCCTCAAGATCAGTACGGTGCTGGCGGCCGAGCAGGAAATCCTGGACGCCATTGACAAATATTACGGACAGTCGGCGCGCGGGGAGACGGATCTTCTGGCCGACGGCGCGGAGGCGTCCGAGGATCTGGAGCACTTGCGCGACATGGCCAGCGAGGCGCCGGTTATCCGCCAGGTGAACGCGATCATCGCCCAGGCAGTGGAAAAGCGCGCCAGCGACATCCACCTGGAGCCCTTCGAGAAAGAGTTTCGCATCCGCTACCGCGTGGATGGCATACTGTACAACCAGGATCCGCCGCCGCGCGAAATGAAGGCCGCCATGATCTCGCGCGTGAAGCTGATGGCCAAGCTCAATATCGCGGAGCGCAGGCTTCCGCAGGACGGACGCATCAAAATCAAGACGCTGGGCCGCGAAGTGGATTTGCGCGTTTCCACTTTGCCGACACTTTACGGCGAAAGCGTTGTAATGCGCCTGCTGGACCGCTCGGCAGGGGATTTCTACGACCTCGGCCGGCTGGGCTTCGATCAACACATGTTCAGCCGCATGGAGCATTTCACTTCCATGCCGCACGGTATTTTTCTGGTCACCGGACCAACCGGAAGCGGAAAATCCACCACGCTTTATTCGGCGTTGAAGCGGATCAATCTGAGCGACAAGAAAATCATCACTATCGAGGATCCGGTGGAATACCAGATGGACGGGATCAACCAGATTCACGTGAACACGCAGATCGGGCTGACATTCGCTTCCGGGTTGCGGCACATTGTTCGTCAGGATCCGGACGTGATCATGGTGGGCGAAATTCGCGACCGGGAGACTGCCGATATTGCTATTCGCGCGTCGCTCACTGGCCACTACGTGTATTCGACGCTGCATACCAACG
Source organism: Bryobacteraceae bacterium (assembly GCA_036008345.1). Taxonomy (GTDB): domain Bacteria; phylum Acidobacteriota; class Terriglobia; order Bryobacterales; family Bryobacteraceae; genus Palsa-89. Next base: position 27,106 of record DASYNU010000316.1, on the reverse strand, counting down.
ATGCGCCCAGCGCCGTTACGCGGCTCACCGATATGGGTGTGGAAAATTACCTCATCAGTTCGTCGCTGGTAGCAGTGCTGGCGCAGCGGCTGGTCCGGCTGATCTGTGATCGTTGCAAGGCGCCGGACGGGACGCGCATCGCGCCGGATGGCGAGACGGTGCCATGCTTCCGTGGCCGCGGCTGCGAGAATTGCTTCGGGTCAGGCTATACGGGACGCGTTGGAATCTTCGAACTGATGGAACTGAACGACGAAATCCGCAAGCAGATCATGCGCGGCGACGACGCACTGGCCATCACGGCCGTGGCGCGCCGCAACGGAATGCGCAGCCTGCGCGAAGATGGCTGGCTGAAGATATCGCACGGCTTGACGACGCCGGATGAAGTGATGCGGGTCACTCAAGAGTTGTAGGCAGCATGAATAATTTCTATTTCAGAGCCGTGGCTTCGGATGGACAGCTTCGCACCGGGACTATTCATGCCGAGACCGAGCGTTGGGTGGCGCAGGAATTGCGCCGGCAGGGACTCACGCCCGTGTACGTGGGCAGCGAACCGAAAAAGGGATTCGAGTTCAAGCTGCCGGGCTTCAAGGGCGGGAAACGCAAGGACGTTCTTTTCTTCACGCAGGAATTATCGACGTTGCTGAATGCCGGCGTGCCGCTGGATCGCGCGCTCACTATCACCAGCGAACTTACCGAACGCGCCACCTTCCGATTGCTGGTTTTGGATATTCTGCGGGTGGTGAAGGGCGGTAAGTCGCTGGCCGACAGCCTGGCAACGCATCCGGATTATTTCTCCGAACTGTTCATTAACATGGTGCGGGCGGGCGAGGCCAGCGGATCCCTGGCCGTGGTCTTCGAGCGCCTGTCGGAGTTCGAACGCACGCGCGACGATCTGCGCAGCTACATTCTCTCGTCCCTGGCTTATCCTAGTTTGCTGGTGGTGGTGGGCATTTCTTCTATCCTGGTGCTCATGAATTTCGTGGTCCCGCGCTTCGCCATGGTATTCGAGCAATCGCGCATCCCGATCCCTGGGCCGACCAAGGTTTTGATCGACGTGAGTTACTTTTTGCGCAGCTACGGATGGATCGGTTTAACGGTGCTGATCCTCACCGCTATAGGATTGTATGGCTTCGTTCGGACGCCCGGCGGAAGATTGTGGTGGGACACGCTGCGGCTACGAATTCCAGTGCTGGGCGATGCGCTGCGAAAAGCAGAAACAGCGCGGTTCGCGCGAGCTATGGGTACGCTGGTATCGAACAGTGTTCCTCTGGTCCAATCAATAGCAATCGCGGGAGCGACATTGAACAACCAGAGAATTGCCAAATCTCTCGAAACGGTGGCGACCGGCGTGAAGCGCGGTGAAGGCATCGCGACTCCTTTGAAACGTGCGGGACAATTTCCGCCCCTGGCCGGTCATCTGCTGAGCGTGGGTGAAGAGACCGGGCGGCTGGACGCAATGTTCGTTCGGATGGCCGACATATACGATGCCGATACGCGTACGGCCATCCGCCGTTTTACGTCTTTGTTCGAGCCGTTGATCATCCTGACCATGGGATTGATTGTGGGCACCTTGATCTTGAGTATTCTGGTTGCGATCGTCAGTATTAACGATGTCGCGGTGTAGCGGAGGTGGCAAATGAAGAAACGAAATCGAAGAGACGCGGGTGTAACGCTCATCGAAATGATGGTGGTGGTGGTGATCATCGCGCTGTTCGCGGCGCTGGTGCTGCCCAGAATGTTGGGGCAAGCGGACCGGGCCAAGGTAACGGCCGCGCGTGCGCAGATCAATGCTTACCTGACTGCGCTAGGCTCCTACAAACTGGACAACGGCGTTTACCCGACTACCGAGCAAGGCTTGCAAGCGCTGCGCGACAAGCCGGAGAACGCCACCAACTGGCAGGGACCGTATACGGACAAGGAGATCGGCAATGATCCCTGGCACAATCCGTACGTCTACCACTTTCCCGGAGAACACGGCGATGCCCCCGACATAATCTCTTACGGCGCCGACGGCCAGCCGGGCGGTGAGGGAGTCAATGCCGACATTGTCAGTTGGAAAAACTAGAACGCCGTTTCTCGTTTCTCGTTTCTCGTTTCTTGTTGGCGAACCAGGAACCAGAAAGCAGAAACCAGAAACCGGAATGACTCTCATCGAAATGATCGTAGTAGTCGGGATCATTTCCTTGATCGTCGGGGTCAGCTTGCCGGCGGTTACTTCCGGCATCGATACGCTGCGCCTCAATGCGGCCACGACTAGCGTGGTTAGCTTCGTGAATTCCGGACTCAATCGGGCGGAGCGGCGTCAGCAGGTTGTGGAACTCACGATTTCGAAGAACGAAAACGCGCTGATGATGCGCTCCACTGAGCCGGGATTTTTCCGCAAACTGGAAATGCCCGAGGGAGTTTCGATTACGCATGTTCTTCCCGAATTGCCGGAGAATCCCGATGCGCCGCGCATTTTTATGCTTTATCCCGGCGGTACGCCGCCACGCTTCGGAGTGCAGCTTATGAACCGCAAAAATGTCGAGCGCATCGTGCGCGTGGATCCTATCACGGGAGTCCCGCGGGTGGAGCAGCCACAATGAAACAGCGCGGATTTACGCTGCTTGAAGTGCTGGTGGCGACAGTAATCCTGGCGGTAGCAGTGACCGGGCTGATGTCGGCTCTCTCAACATCGTTAGGAAGCGCCGCACGTCTCACCGATTACGACCGCGCCGCGCTGCTGGGACGGCAGAAGATGGACGAGCTGCTGATCGCAAACAAGTTGCCGAAGCTGACACCATTTGAAGGAATCTGGGGGCCTGAAGTAGCGGGCGACCTGAAGGCCGGATGGCGGGCGCGCCTCTCTCCATTCGAAATGCCTGCCACGGCGGGACCGGGCACGCCGTATCTCGAGCATGTGGAACTGGAGATCTGGTGGATGAACGGCGAGAAACGCCGGACGCTCAACCTGGAAGCCTTTCGAAGATCAGTAATAACGCTGGAAGATCGAGCGGCGGGGATCGGAAAATGAGGCGGCAGGCGGCAGGCGGCAGGCGGCAGAAAACCGTCCGAGCCGTGCAACGAGAAACGAGAAACGAGAAACGAGAAGCGGGTTTTACGCTGTTAGAGTTGCTGATCGCGATTACTTTATTCAGCTTGCTCTCGGTTGCGATCGTGATCTCGTTGCGCGTGGGCCTGAGCGCGATGAACAAAGTGGACTCCCGGTTGATGAGCAACCGGCGCGTGGTTGGGGTGGAGCGCATTCTCGAACAGCAGGTGGCCGGAATTATGCCCGTCATCGCGGATTGCCAGAGCGCCGGAGAGGGACCTTCGGCTCGCATTGCATTTTTTCAGGGCGAGCCGCAGGCCATGCGTTTGGCCTCCAGTTACTCCCTGCAGGAAGGCTCGCGGGGGTTGCCGATGATTCTGGAATACATGGTGATTCCCGGAGAAAACGATCAGGGCGTGCGGCTGGTGGTGAATGAGCATTGGTACACCGGACCGCGCGGCGCCGGCCAATTCTGCGCGCCCGGTGGTCCGGGCGCGGTATTTATTCCTATTCAGACCGGGCCCACTTCTTTTGTGCTGGCCGACAAGCTGGCCTATTGCCGCTTCAGCTTTCGCGAGCTGCTGCCGCCGCCTGAATCCGCCCGCTGGTTGCCGCTCTGGACCAAGCAACAATACCTTCCGAATGCCATTCGCATAGAGATGGCGCCACTCGATCCCAGCGCGGCGCGGTTGGAACCGGTGACGCTCAGCATGCCTATCCATGTCACGCGTCTGCCCATGGAGGATTATGCGTATTGACCAGTGGGGCAGGGCCATGCCCTGTCAGCCGTCTTTGGATCCCGCTGGCGCAACCTGCGGAGGAGCCGCGGCTCACTCGGAACCGGAAAGCGACTCGTCCAGAACCCCGGCAGGGCATGGCCCTGCCCCACTTCTGGGCAAACTAAGTGGCAGTGGGATGCCAGCCTGCCGCGGGTTGTTAACCCGCCCAAGCTTGCGCCGATTGCCAATCGGCGCGCCGGTTACCAATGGTGTCACCGACCTGCCCCACATTCGGAAACGCGGCAGCGCATTATTGGCCGTGCTCTGGCTAACGGCAGCCTTGTCCGCGATCGCTTTTTCAGTGGCCAGCACGGTGCGCGCTGAGACCGAACGCACCTCCACGTCGCTCGACTCGCTGCGTGCCTATTACCTGGCCACAGGCGCCATCAACCGCGCGATGCTGCGGATCGAGTGGGGGCCAGCCTTCCGAAATCCGGACGGTACGTCGATGTTCGACGGATCACGCCCGGTAGTCAAAATGCAGTTCGAATTTCCAACTGGCTCGGCCGTGGTGAGCCTGATTCCGGAGACGGCCAAGCTGAATGTGAACCAGGCGCCGGCGGAGCAGTTGATGAACCTGCTGCTTGCGCTCGGCACGACGCCCGAGCAGGCGCAGGCTATCGCCGTCGGCATTCTGGACTGGAGGGCACCCTCGCCGGGTGGGTCCTTCACTGAGTTCGACCAATATTATCTGACCCTCACGCCGTCTTTTCGGGCACGGCATGCGTCTTTTCGGGAGATTGAAGAATTACTGCTGGTGCGCGGGGTAACACGGGACTTGTTCTACGGAAGCTACATACACGATCCACAAGGGAATCTGGTGCACCGCGCCGCGCTCCGGGATTGTCTTTCGGTTTACGGATCGTCGGCGATGATCGACGTGAACACGGCTGAACCAGCGGTGATGCAAGCCATTGGAGTGAGTGCTGGAGCGGTGGCTGCCATCGTGGCGCTGCGGAAGACCACGCCGATTGCGTCGCCCGATCAAATCTCCGGATTCTCGGATGGCTCAACGGGATTCTCACGGCTACAGCGAACCCAGACTACCGTAGCCACTCTCCGCGCCACGGCCAGAGTGCGCCTGGCCGACGGGCAATTCTCGGATTTACGCCGATCTGTTGAGGCGCTGGTGAAATTTCTCGGACCCGAATGGAATCCACCGTTCCACATTATGCGCTGGTATGACCAAGCTTGGTCAAATCAGGCTGGGTCAGATCAGGCCGGGCCAGATCAGGCGGTGCCATTACAATGACGGTCACCGACTTCAAGAAATGGCTCGCCTTCGGGACGGGCATCGGGATCGAGATCGCTGGTGAGAACTTGACGGTCAGCGTGGTTCGCGTGCGGCCGTCCGGAGTGAGAGTGCTGGGTGAGTTGGCGATTCCGCGTTTCTCGGAACAGCCCGCCAGCGAGTGGGGCGCCACCTACGCGAATTTCTTGAAGAAATTGGGAGTGGCGCATCTGTCGGCCGGAGTGTTGTTGCCGCGCGATGAAGTGATTGTGCGGCAGGTCATGCTGCCGGGTGTCTCGGATAAGGATCTGGCTGCCGCCATTCGATTCGAGATCGATTCACTCAATCCGTATTCGGAAGAAGAAGCCGTTTTTGACTGGGCGCGGATTGGCAAGACCTCGTCCATCCTGGTGGGCATCACCCGGCGCACCCTGCTGGAACGCTACAGCACACGCTTTGCCGAAGCGGGGGTGAAAGTGGCAGCCTTCACATTTTCGGCGCCGTCCATCTATTCCGCGCTGCGGATATTTTCAACTCCCCCATCGCAAGGCTTTCTGGCATTGGAAGAATCGGGCGATGAGTTGGAGGTATATGGCGAAAGTCCGGCGCGTCCGATATTTTCAGCGCGGGTAGATCGCTCAGCGGCCAGCGCCTGTACGTTAGCCATTGCGGAGTTGCGGCTTCCACCTGAAACCGAGCCGGCGGCTTTGCACGACAAACTCCCTCAACCGCTGGCCGCGCCTGCGGACTATGATCTTCCACGCGCTGCGCTGGCCTACGCAACGGCGCTGGCCGGAGCGTGCCTGCTGCGTCCGTTGGCCGTGAATCTGCTGCCGCGCGAGCAGCGGCAATCTACTTCGCGGCTGCGCTTCGTGCCGGCCATCGCGCTCGCGAGCATCGCATTGTTGCTGCTCACAGCAGTGCTGGCGTATCCGAAATATGCCACCGGCCAATATCGGGAGCTGTTGCGCGCCGAGATTCACAAGCTGGAACCGCAAGCCCGCAAGGCGGTAGATCTGGACCGGAAGATCGCCATTGCGCGCAATCGCGCTCAGACTCTGGACACCTTCCGCGCGCGCACCAAAGAGGATTTGGACGGCTTGAGTGAAGTAACCAAGCTGCTGGCGCCGCCCACCTGGCTCACTTCGCTGCAATTAGCGCGCGATTCCCTGACCATTTCCGGCGAATCGGAACAGGCTGCCGCATTGCTAAAGGTAATGGACAGCTCGCGCCAGTTTCGCGGTTCCGCGTTTACGATTCCGATCGCGCGCGGCCAAAATGGCGACCTGTTCAGCATTCGGGCCGCCCGCCAAGGAGTGGCGCCGTGACGCTGCAGGATCGCGACAAACGGGCATTGTTGATCCTGGCCGTGGTGCTGCCGGTTGCGGTACTGATCTATTGGACGGGTAGTTCCTCATCCAGCGGCGTCATAGGCGTCACAAAAGTGGTAGCACCGGCGGAGACCGTGGAGCGGGATGAAAAGCGCATTGCCGTTCTGAGAAAAGCCCTGGCCACGGTGGATGGCAAAGAAGCCGTTTTGAAGCAAGTTTCCACCGAGCTGGCCGAGCGCGAGAAAGGTCTGATTCCGGGCGATACCCCCGAACAGGCCCAGGCGCAACTGCTGCAGATCATGCGCCGTCTGGCCAAAGCCCAGGTCCCTGCGCTCGATATCCGGCAAACCGAGCTGGGGCAGCCGCGATCTTACGGGGAATCCTATGCACGGGTTACGGTTTCGGTGAACCTGGAATGCCGCGTTGACGATCTGCTGAATCTGCTGGCGGCTTTAAACGCGCAGCCGGAGATTATCGCTACCGATGAGATACGCTGCGGGGCGGCGAATCCGAAATCGAAATCCATGCCGGTACGGTTAACCGTTTCAGGCCTCGTGCCACGCCGGCTGGTTCCCGAAAAGAAGGGAATGCCGGCGCTGTGACACGCAAGCTGATGCTGCTGGATCTGGCGCTGGCCGCGCTGGTTTGCTTTCTGGTTTTCCAGATGCGCCGCGAGTGGGTGGAAGCGCACGCCCGGGCGCTAGCATTTTTATCGCAAAAGATCACGCCGGTGCCGGCTCCGCGTCTGGCTCCGCTGCCTAAAATTGCGCCGCTGGTGGCTGTTTTGTACGCCGAAGTGGCGCAGCTGAATCTGTTTTCGAAGGACCGTAATCCGCAGGTGATCCTCGATCCAGTGGCGCCACCGAAAGAGAAACCCGTTCCGCCGTTCCCCATAGCGCGTGGCGTTTTATTGTGGCCCGGTACGCCGGCGGCAGTGGTGCTGAGCGTGCGTAAGGGCGGCCCGCAGCGCGCATACCGCGTGGATGACCAGGCTGGCGATTGGAAAATCGTGTCGGTGGACAACCAATACGTCGTCCTCGAATGGGACGGCAAGGAATTCAAGAAACGGATCGACGAGCTGATGGACCGATCGGCGCAAGGGGCGGAAACCGCCCAAGTTCCAGCCGCGTCAGGCGCCCCGGCTGTCAACGCCGCGCCGGCGCCTCAAGCGCGAAGTTTGGCGGATTCTGATAAATCGGATCGTTGGATCGAAGTTGGCGCCAGCGATATGAAAGGCTGCAAGCCGGGTGATGATACGGCCGTGGGCACCGTGGCGGACGGATTCAAGAAAGTGGTTAGCACAACACCCTTCGGCAGTGCCTGCCGTTGGGAGCAGGTGAAATGAGAGGACCAGCGAACTTATGAAAACTATTGCACTGTTGGCGATTGGCGCGGCGCTCGCGCTCGCGATGGATCAGGACGAGAAGAAGGCCACGGATCCAAAGACCCCGGGTACCGCGGCTACCCCAGCCAAGCCCGGGAGTCCGGCGGCTCCGGCAGCCACCCAGCCCGCCAAACGTAAACTGCATCAGTCCAGCGTTACGCCGGCTGAGATCAAGCTGACGCCTGAACAGAAAGCGGCGGCTGCTTTACCATCCGTTCCGCAGGGAGCCGAGGCAGCGGGCCCCAATCTGTTCCGTTACACCGACCCCCAGGGCAAGCATTGGATGTATCGCAAGACACCCTTTGGCGTCAGCAAGTGGGAAGAAAAGCCTGGGGAGCAGGAGCCGCGTGCGGAAGCCCCGGCCTCGGCCGGGATGAACATGACCGACCTGGGCGATAGCGTGCGGTTTCAACGAGCGACGCCTTTTGGTCCGCAAGTATGGACCCGCAAAAAGTCCGAAATGACCGATGACGAAAAGGCCGCCTTCGCCACCCTCGAGCACGCCAAACAATCTGTGGGCAGCAAGCCGGTGGATGCCGCGAAACCTCCGGAGCTACACTAAGTGCGCGCCTCTTACTGCTATCGAAGCGGTTTACTGGCGTTGGTCTTGTCGGCCGCTGCATTTCCCCAGATTCCGAGATCGCACCCGACTCCGATGCCGCCTGCGGCTGGTGCCAACCCGCAGCCACAGGCTCCATCTTCAACCACAGCAACTCCGCCGGGCTCATTGCCGGCGCCTACCGGGCCGCCCACCAACTACGGCGGAGTCAATCTCAATAATGTACAGCTGACGGAAGTCATCGACATGCTGGCCCGTCAACTGAAGATAAACTACATTCTCGATCCGCGCGTGAAAGGTGGCGTGATTCTGAATACTTACGGCGAAACCAAGAACATTGAGCCCAAGTCGCTGCTGGAAGCTATCCTACGCATCAACGGCGCGGGGATGGTGAAGGAGGGCGAGCTTTACCGCATTCTGCCTCTGGCCGACATTTCCCACCACGCGCTTCAGCCTGAGAAAGCCACCGATTCGAGCAACATCCCCGATGACGACCAGATCATGCTCAACCTGGTGTTTCTGAAGTTTGTCACTTCCACTGAACTCATGAAGGTGCTGACGCCCTTCATCGGAGAGAATGCTTCTATTTACGAGTACCCCCCGGCGAATCTTCTATTGATACTGGACAGCCGGAGAAATATGCGCCGGCTGATGGATCTGGTGGCCATGTTTGACAGCGATCAACTGGCCAATCAACGGGTGCATGTATTCGAAGTGAAGAATGGAAGGCCTTCGGATCTGGCGAAGGAGTTGGACGCCATTGTCAAATCGATTTCACTCTCGGACAAGTCATCGCCCATTAAGTTTCTCCCGATCGATCGCATTAATACCATCATGGCGGTGGCTCCCAATCCCGGAGCGTTCGTAGAAGTTGGGAAATGGCTGGATAAATTGGATGTGCCGGTGAAATCGCGCGCTGGAGCTGTCCAAAGCTATGTCTATCGGGTCCGCTATGGCGACGCTCAGTCAATTGGTTGTTCCATCAATGCGCTTTACACCCAGTTCGCTGGACAAGGGTTTGGCGGAGGAATGGGCGCCTGCATGGCCCAGACCGGAGTGGGAGGTGCCTACGGCGGTGGCATGGGCGGCGGATTGGGTGGTGGTGGCGGAATGTATGGCGGTGGCGGAATGTATGGCGGCGGCGCGTACGGCGCTGGGTTGAATGGCGGCGGCATGTACGGGAATGGAGCGTATGGCAATGGAGGGTATGGCAATGGAGGGTATGGCAATGGAGCGTACGGCAATGGAGCGTATGGCAATGGAGGTTATCAGCAGTACGGCAACCCCGCCGGGCAAACTACCAATGGCGTAACGCTTCCCGGCGCGGCCGGCGCTCCGGTACCCGGGGCTCCCGGCGGCAACGATCTCACAGGCAATTATCTCGGCAATCAGCAGTTTCCCGGATCGCCGTTCGGCCGCGTGCCGCGTGTGGTCGCAAATCCATTCAACAATACTTTGCTCATCCAGGCCACTCCTCAGGAATACGACAACATCCTGACGCTCCTAAAAGATTTGGACATTCCACCGCGCCAAGTCCTGATCGAAGCGAAGATCTACTCAGTGGACTTGACCCATGCGTTCTCGAGCGACGTCTCCGCTATGCTGCAGCAACTATCGGGAAGCACTTCGCACAGTTTCCTGGCAAACTTCGGCGCGGGTGTTACCAATCTTTCGGGAGCTGCTCTGGTGGGAAAAAGCCGCGAGCTGCTGGCCGCGGTCCAGTTGCAGGAATCGGAGAGCCGAGCCAAGGTTCTATCGGCTCCCTCCGTGATCGCCACCGACAGTATTGCTGCCAGTATCAATGTCGGCACAGAAGTTCCCACGCTTTCAGCGCAGGCTGTTACCGGGGTTCAGTCCGGGGGCAATTCGCTGTTTGCCAACTCCATTTCCAACGTAAGTACTGGCGTGACTCTGAACATACTGGCGCGCGTGACCCCCACCGGCGTAGTTACGATGGTGATTGATCAGTCAGTAAGCGATCCCACGCCAACCACTACCAGCGGGATTCAATCGCCATCCTTTGACAACAAATCGATCCACACTCAAATCACCGTACAGGACGGCGACACGATCGCGATTGGCGGCATCATTTCAGAAACGAACACGCTCAACAGCTCGGGTATCCCGGTGCTGAATCGGATCCCGTATCTGGGCGCACTCTTCGGGAGTCACTCTTACTCCAAATCGCGTTCTGAGCTGATCATATTCATGACTCCCCGGGTTATTTTTGACAGTAACCAGATGTCCGATGCCACCGAAGAATTGAAAGGCCGCCTTAAGAGTCTCAAGAAAGACGTGCGGGAATAACCCCTTATAGCCCATTGGGCAAATTGTGAGACGGGCCACCCTCTTTTGGGGGAGGGGCAGTACGTACCAGTAACACCTTCCTTGATGCCGTTCGAAGGTCTGCTTTTACCATTGGCTGTAAAGTATTGACTTAGTGTGGCAAGCTATGGTTAAATCATGTGCTAGGCCGTTTTTTTGTTCGGGGGTAAGTTGAAAAGTTCAATAGTACTTTACGCTTGACTTGCCTTGCGTAGTAGTGTTATGAATGATTTGACTGCATCCGGACGGTTTGGCGGCATTCATCTTTGACGCATGAATCCCGCGAGCACAGATATTACGAGAAGTTTAAGAACAAGTTGAGCCCCATGAGGACGACGAGACGAATTCGGGTAGGCAAGGCAGAAAAAGCAGTGCAGAGCCACTTCGCGCCAGGTCTGATCGGGTGAAATTCGAAATCTTCATGACGGTTGTTAATTCGAGGCTCAGGTTGAAAAGAGAACTTCCATCAATTCAATTTCAATTTTTCACAAGGAGAAGGAAATGGCAGATTTTCGCAAATGGTTCTTAGCGTTTGCTGTAGTAGCCCTTCTGCTCGGTATGGGCAGCACGGCGAACGCGCAAATTGGCCTGGGGCCTTCGTTTCAATGTACTGCAAACGCGGCCACCCCAACGATCGTTCGTGCAGAAGGTTTGACGGAGCTGGTAGGTGATTTGCTCCTGAACTGCAGCGGCGGAACTCCCACGTTAAACACGGTGCCGATTCCGCTGTCGAACGTCACGGTTTTTTTGAACACTAACATCACCAGCCGGCTTGTCTCGGGGAACGTCTCGGAAGCCACACTGATGATCGACGATCCACATCCGCTCACCCCGATACCGACTAACTCGGTGCCGGTGCCTGGTTCGCCCGCGCAGAAACTTTGTACCCCTCAGGGTGTCTCTTGTCCTGAGCTTGGAACATTCGTCGGCGTGCCCTCCCCGAGTCCGTATCAAACGCAGCCGAACGTATTTTCGGGACAACAGAACAGCGCCAGTTCAATTGTGTTCTTGGGCGTGCCGATTGACGCACCTGGAACCACTGGCGTACGCGTGATCCGTGTCACTAACGTACGCGCCAACGCGTTCCAACTGGGTGTATCTTCGACCCTGATTCCGACCCAGATCACGATGTACATCGCGATCAACGGTTCGCAACAGGTAACCATCAACAATCCGACTCAGACGGTAGCCTTGATTCAGGTTGGCCTCATCGCGAAGGCCACACCGTTTAATGGGCTGCAGTGCACCAGCAACAACCCTGACCTATTGGGGAGTAGTGGTACCCCGGATGATTCTGGCGATATATTCGTCACGGTCAAGGAAGGATTCGCTTCGTCCTTTAAGAGGCGCAATTACGCTCTGTCGCAGGACACCACTAGCGGTTTGACTTCGCCTGCGCCTGAGGATCAGAACGTGCCTGGCTACCCGTATAACACGGAATCCGGCTTCTACGTTCCTGAACTATTTACCGCTACTCCGATCGTCGGCTTGGCCGACTTCGGCACGAGGATACTGATCCGGTTCAATAATCTAGGAGCCGGAGTGCACCTTTTCGTCTCAACCACAGTACCTCTTGTTAATCCCAGCGGCACGACGACGACCCCGCCGGCCCCGCTCGATGGAAAGGGCGGATTTGCCAGCGGCCAGATGGATTTGGTTTCCGCCGACGTAAATGGTAACTCCGGAGCGGGCTTCTCAGCCGTGACCGGGAGCGGTGGCATCGCTGAAGTTAGCTACAGCGGAACCACTGGCTATGCCACTTACGAAGTTATTAACTCCGATCCGAACGTGCCCGAGAGCGCCAGCATCACGGTGTATGTCGCGTATATCTCCAACACCGCCCAGAATCTGCCGGCACCCGGCTCTGGTACGGTGAACGTGAGCTTTGCGCCGCTCAGCAACGTTGGCACTGCCACGGCCACTGACCCGATTCCACGCTTCGGCGACACTTCCACGCCGCTCGCCGCGTTGGACATCAATCTGTGTACCTGCGACCTGTTGTTCCCATTCGTAACCAACCAGTCTGGGTTTGACACAGGTATCGCGCTGGCCAACACTTCGCTTGACCCATTTGGCACCGGACCTCAACAAGGCACGGTGAAACTCTATTACTTCGGCAGCACAGTCGGAGGAGGCGTTGCACCTCCGCCGTTTGTAACTCAAACGGTGCCGGCTGGCCAGGAGTTGATCTTCAACCTGTCGGGTGGTGGCAACTTTGGAGTGCCGGCGGTGCCGGGCTTCGAGGGTTACATCATCTCGGTAGCCAACTTCCAGTACTGTCACGCATTCGCCTTCATCAGCGACGTGGGTGCACAGAAAGTGGCGGAAGGTTACCTCGCTATCCAGCTTGACTTCCCCTTCAATTTACTGGGGACTGGAGCCGCGGCTGGCAACAGCAGGACTGGCGTCATCGGCGAGAACGAAGGTCACTAACCGAAACCGTTGTCGCATTAACCAAAAGGGGGGGGCTTCGGCTCCCCCCTTTTTTTGGTACAAGCAGCTTGACTTTTGCCAGTTTGTGGTACCCTTGTAAAGTTAGTTCCCCGCGCCCAGCTACATCCTACGGAAAGGTTCTTGTACAAAAATGTCTAGAAGGCTAGCCTTGTTTCTTGCAGCCTGCACCGGGTTGTTCATTGCTGATCTCCAGGCCGACGATATCGCGGCATTGCCTGGGTTTAATTCGCTGGGGTCGAATGTCGCGGTGTTTGGGACAAATCCGCTGACTTCATTCAGTAATTTCACTGCTGGCGACAGCACGTTTCTGATTCTGCCCAAGCCGGACGGATCGAAGTATTACGTCGTCGCGAAGTCTACCAATAGTTCGCTCACGACTGTTGACACCAATTTCCAAAATCCCAAATCGATCGCCAGCTTCGTAACAACTCCCAACACGGCGGCGATTACATCCGACGGCTCAGAAGTGGTGGTGGCAGCCGGCACTCTTCATATTTTTGAAACCACCAAAGATCAGGAGCTGGTGGCGGGAGGAGTGAACACCGGGGTCACCATTTTTGATGTCGCTTTGAGTCTGGATGGGAAGACTGCCTATGTCCTGGGCACCAGTGCAACAGGCGGCAGCCAGGTGAACAATATAGACCTGACTACAAATACGAAGGGTACACACCAGTACGGATTCCTGGGCACCGCAACGGGAATCGCGGTCGGCCCGAACGGACGTGTTTATATCAGCAATCAGAATCAGATCCTGGAGCTGGACCCCACCACGCTGCAGCCCACCACTGGCGGATTAATCGGAGTAAACGCCCGTCCTGGAAAACTGATTTTCACACCGGACGGCAAATATGCGTTGGCGGTGAATCAAACACCGGTTACAGGCCAAGCCATATTGCTGATCGATCTCAATGCCAAAGTAGTGGTAAATTTTGTCCCTAACCTGAGTGTCGTGTTCGACACGCTGCTAGTGGGCGGCCAGACCAGCAGCACCACAACAGTCTTCGCATACTCAAGCGAAACGGAGGGTCTGTATCAGGTGAGTATCGGCACGGGTGGCTCCATCAGCATCGCGGGTGCGTCCATTGCCGGCGCCCCCACCACTTTTGTGCAGGGCATAGCGGTCTCGAATGAAGTCCCCTTTGCCGGCCGGACCACCCCGCAGTACCTTTTTGTGGCGGCATCCAACGTTCTATACCGGGTTAATCTCAGCGTGGATCAACTCACCGCACAATTAGCGCTTCCAAGTCAGTCGTTCGGCGCCCTGGAATATTTGGCTCCCGCCGTCACCGGAAGTCCTGCTGCATTGCTGCCATACGGGGACAAGCAAACTATCGCGCCCAATACGACAAGTGAACCTCTGGTGGTTCAGGCGTTGGATGTCAACGGCAAGCCATTGAGCGGCGTGACCGTCACCTTCTCGACGAATCTCGGCAGCGTTTCAGCCACGTCAGTCACCACCGGATCGAATGGATACGCGTCCACGGTCTTGAGCAACGTGGCGTCGAACGGAACCGTCACCGTTATTGCCACTGCTGGCAAGCTCCAGAACGCATTCACAGTCACAGTGGGGTCCGCCACAACACCGAACGCGGGGGCTCTTGCCATTATCGCCGGACAGGGTCAACTCGTGACCGAGGACATCAACACATCCCTGTCGGGCTTTGGTTCTCCGCTGCAAGTGCTGGTTACGGACCTGAACGGAAAACCCGTGAGCGGCGCCGCCGTTGCATTCGCCATTGTAACTGGACCTGGCACTTTGTTTGGGGGCACTCAGACCGCTACCGGGGCAACGGTCAGCTCCAACTCCCAAGGCGTGGCGTCCGTGGGCTTCCTCAGCAGCTCCGTGCCACTCGGTCTTGGCTCAGTCGGCACTCAAATCTCCGCCAAAGCCGCCGGCACGAATTCCGTCACCTTCTACGAGACCACCTACCCGATTAACCCCTCCGAGGTGCCCTACCCGACGGTCCAGCTTCTAACACCCCAAACCGGAACCACGTTAACCGGACAGGCGGGAACTATTATCCCAGGCGCTTTCACGGCCATCGTCGTCGATGGCAAGGGGTTTGCCATCCCGAATGTAAGCGTCTTCGCCTGCGTACCGGGACCGGGACTGCAGGCGGGGCAGCAAAGCTCTTGCAGTGTGCCTCCGGCTAACACCGTACCTTTCGGTACCTGCCATGACCCCACAGGAAACGGCGTGCTCTCCGGCGCGAACGGCAAGATATCCTGCGACCTCCAACTGAATGGCATAGTTGGAACGGCCTCCATCGGTGCGCAATACGGGTACGCCTTCGATACCGTTGGGTTCCCACTAAAAATTACCCCCGGCCCTCCCGGAACAATAACTCTGGTCCAAGGTAATAACCAGACCGGCAAACCTGGGGCACAACTGCCAAACCAGCTGGTGGTGGAAATCACGGACTCATTCGGGAACCTTTTGACGGATTACGGACCCATTACGTGGACCGTACTCGCCAGCGGAGTGCCCGCGACGCTTCAGAGCGTGCTCACCGAGACTAATCAAGCCGGCACCGCCTCCGCGCAGGTCACCCTCGGCAGCACCGTGGGAACCGCGATCGTACAAGTGACCGCGGGCAACGCTTCGGCCGAGTTCTCGCTGACCATTGCCAGCACAGCGGCAGCCATCCAGCAAGTTTCCGGAAACATTCAAACGGCCCTGGTGAACACCGCCTTCGCCGCGCCCTTACTCGTAAAGGTGGTGGACAATCAAAATAACGGCGTTCCCGGCGCTCCCGTGACATTTGCCGTGTCTAGCGGCAGTGCTGTCATTGCGACACCCAGCACCACAACCGACCCCACCGGTGTAGCTTCTACGATGGTTACCGCTGGCGCTACACCTGGAAACATCTCGATTGTTGCCACATCGGGGACGTTTACCACTACGTTTACCTTGACTGCGGGCCTCAAGGGACCCCAGCAAATTGTGTTTGTGAACGGCACCTTCTTCCAGCTTCAAAACGGTTGCCCGCCGCCGGGGTGTGTGGCGCCGGGAGAAATTGTCACCGTAGAAGGCCTGGGATTTGCGGACGGCGTTCCGGGCGTGGTTAGCGGCCTCAGTATCCTTGGGCCGCTTCCGGTGAGCTTGGCTGGAGTCAGCATCACGTTTAACGGCGTCGCGGCGCCCATCTTCTATGTCGCCAACCAGAATGGCGCTGAGTCGATGACCATTCAGGTACCTTTTGAAACACAACCCGGTACCACGTCGGTTATGCTTACCCCTGCGGGTGGCGGCCCACCGGCTCCGTTGACCGTTACCACCCAGCCCTATGCGCCAGGTGTCTTCACCAGCGTTTACGGCAACCAAACCATCGCAGTGGCCGTGCGATCCGACGGCAGTTATGTGAGTCCCACGAATCCCGCGCACCGCGGCGAAACCATATACGTATTTGCAACCGGCCTTGGGCAGGTCACACCGGCAGCGGGGACCAATGAGCCCGGGGCTGGTCAGGCTGTCACGGCCACCGTTGTGACTGGCCTGAACAACAAGGGCGTGCCGCATACAACAGTTGACTATGCGCCGGGCTTGGTAGGCGTTTATATTGTTGGCATCGAAGTACCCGCCACTACTGCGACAGGTCCGGCGCAGCCGATCGGTCTGATATTGGTGGACTCTTCGGGGAACAAGTATTTCTCCAATTCTACGGTCATTCCGATCCAATAGAAGGGTGGGGCAAGTCTTCGGCTTGCCCCTTTTCCCGCCGAACTACACCTGAATCGATCCGCTGGGCGGATGCGCGGCATCGTATTGCACAATTCCGGCGCCAGTTATGCCTGGAGCGGCGCTTACCGGTTGCTGCATCGCTGAAGGAATCCACGTATAACCGTACGACTCTCTGGCTGCGGTCACTTTCCCCGCATCCCATCCCCAAACCATAATGGGCACATCAATTGAGTAACCCTCGCTCGCCAGTTGTTCCCCCAGCTGTCTTCTTTCTCCGATGTCGTCGATTCCCCGCAGTTGCTGAACAGCCGCCGGCTGCTGAGACCAGTAAGCATCGTCGGCGGGAGTGCTGGCATACCAAGTCTTGGCATCCGCGGCTGCAGTGGAAGACGCTGGCGCGACAACAGCAGGCGTGACGACGGCGGGAGCTACAACGGCCGGTGCTATCGGCACAAGATTCACAGTAGCGGCGGAAGTTTGACTCACACTGGCAGTTTGCCCCCCGGCATGAGTTTGACTCGTGGCAGGAGTTTGGCTGGGTGTGTTCTGAACAGTGAGTTTAATGCTGTTTGGATCGATTCCGAACTTTGACAGTGTTTCCGACAAGGCCTCGGAGAGCAGCGTCGTAAACGATTGAGCCGAAAGCGATGAAAGTTGAGTCGTCTGGGTTGAGCTAGCCGCAGCTCCACTGGCAGTTGTGGTGCTACCCAAAGTCACATCGATGTTGATCATTCCGTGCAAGCCTCTACACGCAGGCTAGGCACGGGAAATGCCAATCTGGATGCTACAATCTGGACGCTACTGTTTCGGCGCCGGGGGCCTCAGTTCCTTTGGTATTTGCTTTTCAATCTCCGGTGGAATACCAAAGGTGATCTTCACCGGAAAATTCTGCGCGGTGGGTTGGATGAGAATGTTGGCAGTGAGCCTTGGTTTTGCCAGTTTGTAACATTCGCCGCACTGTTTCTTTGCTTCTTCGGCATCATATTCGAATACGATTGTGGAGGTCTCTTTCGGGCCCACATCGGCATTGGACTGTTTGATGTGGAACCCAGGAAGAGGGGCACAGTTGATCTGGACTGAAATCGTCCCGGGCATCGTGTTTACAACGTGTAGTTCATCCCGGGAGGTTTCGTAACCCAACAGATGTATCTCCCGTTTGTCCAACTTGATCTGGCCCAGAATGGCCCTGGCCATCGAAGCAGGATCCTTCACGACGGCTTCGATCTTGGTATCAACCGCCGTCGATCCCGGAGTCCTTGGCTCGTCCGGACTTATGGTGGAGAGTCCCCACGGGGTCATCACTTCGGTGGGTTTCAGATAATACCAGAACCATTGCCCGTCCACCAATTTCCAGGTACTTGTCAAAGGAACGGTGGCAGGAATATGGCTATTGTGCCAGCGGTACTCGCCATGGCAGTTCTCTCGTACAACGGCCTTGGTGAAGTTATCCGTATAGGTGATCTTCACGGTGTCGCAACGGTCGTAGGTATCCTTCGAAGCTGCCAGATACTCGTTTTGCATGTCATCGGCAACTACTTGGAAAGCGTCGCGCCATTTTCCACTTATGTTCGCCGAGTAGAACTGGGTCACCCTGGCACGCAGAGCCTGATTCACTTCAGGCGGCGCATTTTCGCTGGGGACGGTATCCTGGCTGAAGGCCGCCAGACACCAAAGCGGAAGCAGGCAAAGCTTGAGAGACTTCATAACGTGATTGGCTGGGAGGCAGGGACTCGAACCCCGATACGCAGATCCAGAGTCTGCAGTCTTACCATTAGACGACCTCCCAAGGCTCGCCTCTATTTTAGCATCGCTTGACTCGGGATCTTTGGCGTTCTGCCAGCTGACCACACAGTTATCCGGTAGCCCAGCAGCAGCGCCAGAATCGCTGCATAGAGCAGCGGCAGCCGTACATCCGACTTAACCAGCCAATAATAGTGGATCACTCCGGCCAGCGCGCTGAAATAGACCAGACGGTGCAGCCGCTGCCAGCGCACGAAGCCCAGGCGCCGGACCCATCCCGCGGTGGACGTGATGGCCAGCGGAATTAGCAAAACGAACCCAGTCATGCCCAGCGTGATGAAGCGTCGCTTCACGACATCCTTCCACATTTCATGAACGTCGAAAAACTTATCCAGCCATACCCATGTTGTCAGGTGGAGGCATCCGTAGAAAAATGCAAAAAGACCCAGCATCCTCCGGAAGCGCGCCAGCTTGGGCTGATTCAAAAGCTTTCGAAACGGTGTCACGCACAAGGTAATCAGCAGGAAGCGCAGGGTCCAGTCACCGGTCTTGTGTGTGATGTACTCAATCGGGTTGGCGCCCAGCTGGTTATGATAGCCGCGCCATCCGAGTAAGAGTAAAGGAGCGAGACACAGCAGGAACAGACACGCTTTGGTCCAGCGGCTGGAGAGGACCTTGTTCATGCCCTAGTAATACTTGCGAACCAGATCCATCCCCGTGTACAAGTTGGCCACCTGATCGCCGTAGCCGTTGAACTTGATAGTATCGCGCATGCGGAATTCACCCAGCCGGCGCTCTTTTTCCTGGCTCCAGCGCGGATGATCCCGCTCCGGATTGACGTTGGAATAGAAGCCGTACTCATTCGGTCCCGCCAGGTTCCAGGTGGTGGATGGTTCCTTTTCGACCAGCTTTATTTTGACAATCGACTTTATGCTCTTGAATCCGTACTTCCACGGCACCACCAACCGGAAAGGAGCGCCATCCTGATTGGGAAGGCTCTCGCCGTAGAGGCCGACTGCGAGCAAGGTGAGAGGATGCATGGCTTCATCCATTCGCAGGCCTTCGATATAGGGAAACTGGATGCCGGCGTATTGGGCATTCAACATGGTCTTGGAATCGTACACACTTTCGAAAGCGACGAACTTGGCTTTCGAGGTTGGTTCCACTCGTTTCAGTAGAGCGCTCAACGGGAAACCGATCCATGGAATCACCATGGACCAGCGCTCCACGCAGCGATGCCGGTAGATGCGTTCTTCCAGTGGCGCGAGTTTGAAAATGGCGTCCAGGTCGAGCACGGTTGACTTCGAAACCGCGCCCTCCACTTTCACGGACCAGGGTGAGGTGCGAAGTTTATAAGCGTTCTTGGATGGGTCCTCTTTGTCGGTGCCGAACTCGTAGAAGTTGTTGTAGTGCGTGATGGCTTCAAGCGGCGTGAGCGGCTCGCTGGTGCTGAGGGGGCTCTTGGCTGCGGTGAGTTTGGAGCCTGTTGTCGCAGCGGACAACCCTCGGAGCATTCCGAGAGTGATGGATCCGGCGGCCAGAAAACGCCGGCGATTTAAATACGTTGTCCGTGGAGTGACCTGGGAATAACGGAGATCCGGGGATTTGCGAATTACCATACCTTTACTTTTATGGTAACTCGTCCAAACAAGTCACGGTTCTGGGCCAACTCAATCTTCTTAGTATCCGGGGGTTTAGCATTAGCACCCGCGACTATGCTGGACCACGGTGGTTACGATGAAAGCGCTAACGAGGCCGCGGAAAGGCACCGACTCCCTGACGGTCGCGGCTCAGAATCGGCATTCCACTTGCCGAGCCGCGACCGTAAGGGAGTCGGTGCCTTTCCCCGGCTCCAACAATAAGGAGTAAACCAAAATGAATCCAGCGGCAAACGATTGGGCCTCTTCCGATCCCACTCAGAACATCACTTTGGCCGATGCGGATCAATTCAAGAACCAGCTCGCGGCGGCGCTTGTCGTCCAATTTGCGGACCGGTTCGTGAAAACCGCTAGCGGCGATATTGTCAATGAAACAGAGCTGCGGCGTAATCCCTTCCCAGCGGCGCCGGTAAATCTGTGGGGCACGCTAGTGGGTGTCGGAGCAGTGCAGGTAAACGTGGCTCAGATGCGAGCGGCGGTCCGGGCTGCGGCGCAAGGCAGCAATCCGTCCGGAGATCTCCAGAACCTCTTACAGAAAGTTTTTCCGAAATCCGACGTCGCGGAGATGCTGTTACGCGTCCCGTCGGTAATGGCGGCCATCCAAACCGCGATCGTGCAAATCTCGTAGGACATGCCCCCCGGCTTGTCAGCGGGGCAAGGCGGGGGGCTTGCCCTACGAGCCCCGCTGCAGCTACGCCTTCCAGTGCTTGCGTTGCCCGTCCCTATCGAACGCAGTCCATTGCTCGCGAAACTCAATCAGTTGTTTTTTGGTGGCGCGATCGATCTTCGGCTCTAGTGTTTTATCCCCCTTGAGTGATGCTCACGCGTGCGTCGTGGATCGCATGCGGCCCCCGTACTTTCGCCGCGCGATGCATCTGGAACACCAGCCGGGTCATCAGACGATGCACCTGTTCCACCGCATAATCGCGTAGGCTGATTGTCGCGGTCACGCTTTCACTTTCGTCATGGTGAGCTGCATCTGATAGGTTTCACGAAATGTGTCGGCGATCCGCTCCACCGCCCACAACTCCAGATCCAGATCCACCGCCGATTGGAGCGCCACCAGCATCGATCCATTGCGGAGCTGTACATCGATTCCGGCCACCCGCTGTTCATGGCTGCGATCCAGGCTGTCGGCGATTCTGAGCAGCGGCGTCAGTAACGTAATGGCGCGGCGCGAATCGGCGTCGAAGGTTTGAAACGGAGTATGCCGGGCCGCCGGCATGGATTTTCTGTGATAGCGGCACAGCAGCGCGATCATCTGCCGCTCATTATCCGTAAATTCCGGCAGGTCGGAGTGAGCCACCAGGTAATAGGAATGCTTGTGATGCGCGGTATCGCTGACGTAATGTCCGATGTCGTGCAAAAAGGCCGAGGCTTCCAGCAGTTTGCCGAACGTGGGCGGCAGGCGATGCACCGGTTGCAGCGCTTCGAAGAGCCCGTGCGCCAATTCGGCCACCTTGCGGGCGTGCTGGACGTCCACTCCGTAGCGGCGCGCCATTTGTTCTACCACCCGGCGCTGTTCCCGGTTGAGCATGCTGAGTTCGCGGCCCACGCCGCGCGCCGTCAGATCCGCGATGATTCCATCCCGCACGCCGGCCGCTGAATAGTGCAGCGCGGGCTGTTGGAACAACTCCAGCACCTTCAGAAACACGGCCGCGCCGGAAATAATCAACTCGGCGCGGCGTGGCCCGATGCCCTGTATCTTGCGGCGGCCCGCCAAATCCAGCTGCGACACCTGACGATAGAACTTGCGGATTTCGGCCACTGAGGCTTTCAGGCGATCCGCTTCCTCGCGGCGCGATCTTCCCACGCGGTTCACCGCGCAAACGATGGCCGCGGCCGTGGCCGACGTGGCGATCACGCGGTCGCACGGGGCCTTGCCGATGCGCCGCAACGGCGCGGCCAGTTTTTCTTCGATGGATTCGTTCATGCGGTGCAATTCCAAAGGCGCGGGCGGATCGCTTTTCAGAAAAACTTCCGTGAGACGCACGGCTCCAAGCGGCTTCGAAAATGCTTCCGTCAGCGCGCCGTCTTCGCTCAAAATCAGTTCCGCGCTTCCGCCGCCCACATCCACGATCAGAACCCGTTTACCCGGCTGCGGCCAACTGGCCTGCACTCCCAGGTGAATCAGCCGGGCTTCCTCGGGTCCTGATATGATCTCCACCGGTGTGCCTAACGCGCTCGACGCCTTCTCGATAAACTCATGCTGATTGTTGGCATCGCGCACCGCGCTGGTAGCCACGGCTCGCACCCCGATCACTTCCAGCCTCCGATAGACCTGAGCCATGCGAGCTAGATTTTCGCAAACGAACTGCATGGCTTCGGCCGGGATCCGCCCATCTTGAAACACCCCGGCGCCCAACCGCGTCACCTGGCGTTCCGCCGCCAGGATTTTGGTAGGCACGCCTGGGCCAGTTTCGGCGGCCAGCATTCGGACTGAGTTGCTGCCGATATCCAAGGCAGCGTAGCGGGGCATACTGTCCATGGTAACGTTCCGGCGCGCTTCCTAACGTGACGAAATTGTTAGTACTGAGTTACGGCAAGGTGTAGGTGGTACCTGTAATGGGACTTTTTTGTACAAGACTGCGCGAGAATGCATCTCACCTATATCCATCTGCCAACGTCGGGCACATTTCTATCAACGGAGGAAAGAATGCGACTTCGCTCTATATCAGTCTTAACGGTAAGTACGGCGATAGCCCTTTTAACGCCAGCGCGAGCGGGAGCAGATCTGCTGCTAGATACAGGTACGGCGACGAACGGCTCCACGGAACGCGATCCCGGCTCGAATGGTTTTGGCCAGGGTGTTTCGGTTACGACCACTACCGGGCTCACTGAATTCGCGATGTTTCTCGAATCGCCCACCGGTGGAAACGCGAAATATATGATCTGGGACGCGACCAACACCAACTTGCTGCTGTCCGGCATCGTGCCACTCACGTCCGCTACGTCGCCGGGCTGGGTTCTCTCCGATCCATTGTCGTTAACTCTGTTGAGCGGAAATACTTACTATTTTGGAGCCATCCAGGATTCGAACACCGAGATCATCGCGCCCTTCTTTTTTCCACCCTCGAGCGTGACCCAGAACGGTCTCACTACGCTCGATACCGGGAATGCAAATTACGAGGATTTCCTTTTACCGGTTTTCTCGTCTCTGGCCGGCGGGGGTTTTCCGCTTCGACTCTACGGCACGCAGGCAATCATCAATCCCGTTCCTGAACCCACGCCGGCGTTGTGGTTGACCGGCATTTTGTTGGTAACGGCCTGGAAAACCGCTAGGCGATAGAACGCACCACGCCGCCATCCACGCGCAGGGCCGCGCCCGTAATGGCCGACGCCAGTGGACTACAGACGAATGCCACCAGCGCGGCCACCTCCGCGGGCGCGGCGAACCGCTTAATCAGTGAGCTGGGACGAACCTCGCGAAAGAACTCACGCTCCACGGCCGCGGTATCCAAACCTTGACCGGCAGCGAGTTTCTCGACAAAATCGGTTACGCCCTCGGACGCGGTGGGTCCGGGCAGCACGGCGTTCACCGTCACTCCCGTGCCGGCCATGCTTTCCGCCAGGCCGCGCGAGACTGCCAGCTGCGCGGTTTTCGTCATCCCGTAATGGATCATATCCACAGGAATCTGCAGACCGGATTCGCTCGAAATGAAAACAATGCGTCCCCAGTTTCGTTCCTGCATGCGAACGATGTAGTGTCTCGAGAGCCGTACCCCGCTCAGCACGTTCACTTCGAAGAATCGCCGCCAATCGTCATCTGTGATTTGATCGAAAGGCTTCGGCTCAAAGATGCCGAGGTTATTTACCAGGATGTCGACCTGAGGGAACTGCGCAATCAGCTTGCGCGCTCCAGCTTCGGTAGCGAGATCGGCCGCTACTCCGTGCGCAGCTCCGCTGGTCTGGATCGCGCCGCGAACGCGCTCCTCAGTGCGGCCGTTCACAATCACCGATGCGCCTTCCTGCGCCAGCGCCTGCGCGATTGCCAGGCCGATGCCGGCCGTTGAACCGGTTACCAGTGCGGTTTTGCCGTTGAGTTGTAGATCCATGCCGGTTTAGATGCTCAGATGCGCATGATGGCTGCGCTCACTGGTTTTGAACCCACCGGTATCAGCATGAATAGCGGGCCTTTCTTCCAGCGTCGCTGCTCATTGACCGCGCGCGTTACGTTCGGAATCCGGATCACAGCCATGTCTCCGGATGCCTCATTCAGCACTAGCGCGTACTGATCGTCGGGCGTGATAGTGATGTAAGCCGGCTCAGTGCCGACGGGCGTTACCGCGACCACGCGCCGCGTTTCGATATCCAGAATACTCACGTTGCCCGATTTAGGATTCGCGACGAATAAATAACCGGGCGCGACCGATGCCGCCATGGCGCCCGGCGTGTGCCCAGCCAGCACCGTTTCCCCGATCTCGGGTGTGAAAGAAGGATAGACCACCACAACGGCGTCCATGCCTTCCCCGGTTACAAACAATTGCCCGCCGTCGGCGTTGAAACACAACTGGTCCGGCCGGACTGCGAGTGGTAAATTGACGATCAGCCCGCGGCTGGGTGCGTGGTAGATGGACAACATGCGCTCGGTCAAATTGGCTGCGATCAACTGCCGGGAATACTGGAAGCGGACCAGGCCAATTTCGCCCGAGGCATGCACTAGCGGATACGCGGCGCGGCGTTCCATGTCGATGAACGTGATCGCACGCGCGTCGCGATGACTGATGGCAGCTACCGTGCCATCGGAAGAAAGGTCGAAGTCATACGGATCTTCCGCCAGCCGCAGTTCCCAATCGACGCGCAGGGGGTCCAGGGAGAGTGCGAACAATTTACGCGGCTCGCGGCAAAGAACGTACAGAGTGTTCTCATCCCGCGAGAGCCGCATGCAGATGGCCCTCTGTGCCACAGAGAGCTTGCGCGTGAAGGACAGGTTCGACGCGCGTATCTCATGCACCGAGCCGTTTTCGGGCGTCAGAGCGTAAACGCGGGCATGCTGTCTGCGGGCCACCACGTCGGTAGGAGCGCCGTCCACGCGGATATGCCGCGCCACCGCGAACACTTCCAGGTCCACGGCGGCCACCGCGCCGCCCTCCTGATTCGCGATGAATGCGTAGCCGGAAAATCCTTTGGCTTTGGGACGGGAGCATGCGGTGAAGGCACCGAGGGCGCCGAGGCCGCTAGATAGAAGTGAGCGCCGGGTGAGCAATGCTTCAATTTTCCCATAGCGCCGGTAGAATAAACCCATGGCGGTTTCAGTGGAAGAATATCTGTCCAGAGTGTATGAGCCGGAGTGCGATTACGTGGATGGAACGCTTGAGGATCGCAACGCTCAGCCGCGTTCCGGGAATTTCGATATTCCGGAGGTCCACATCCGCGTGGCGCCCACGCGATTCCGGGTGCCCGATGTAGCCGTGTACCTCGCCGAGCCTGCTGAGCAAGTATGCAGAAAGCAAACCTCAAAGATTACTTTGCGATGGGGGATCCAAGGCCATGAAAAAATGCTACGGCACCGGCTCCCTTACGGTCGCGGTTCGGTAACGCTCTCGAGACATGAGACATTCTTTCCGAGCCGCGAGCGTTAGCGACCGGTGCTTTTGAATTCTTCACGGCTTCTCAAGATTCCTGCCTGGAGCTGTCGATCTTGGCCAGCCTCGTTCGACATACCAGTAGAACCGGGACCCCCCCGGGCAAGATGACCAAACGAAAGGAATATTACGATGCGATTTTTGTCTTTGTACAAATCCGGCAAGCCGGAGATCCCTCCGACTCAGCAGGAGATGGCGGACATGGGAAAACTGATCGGCGAGGCTATGCAGGCGGGCTGGCTGATTTCGACTGAAGGATGTTTGCCCAGCGCGACCGGGGCGCGCGTCCGGCTCTCGGACGGCAAGTTCAGCATAGTTGACGGACCCTTTGCGGAAACGAAAGAAGTGATTGGGGGCTTCGCCATCATCCAGACCAGCTCGAAGGAAGAAGCGATCGAGCGAACAAAATACTTTCTTCAAGTGGCCGGCGGAGGCGAATGCGAGATCCGCCAACTCTATGAGACGCCGGCGGCTGCCTCCGGTCGCGCTACATGAATTTAACCGAGCCGCGACACGCAGGCAGCGATTGCACCGCGTGCGTTAGTTCTCGCGTTCGTGGCAGCGTTTCTAAGTTGCGCGCCGCACCCTTTGCGCTTCCTTCTTGGCGCGGCTCAGTTTTTCGCGCATCAGTCCCGCGGTTTGTGCTAAATTGATTGCCCAGCATGGAGGAATTATGGCAAACAGCTTTGGCACCGACATTCTGATTCAAGCACCAGATCCGAAGAAGGCCGCGGCTTTCTATGTCGAGCAACTCGGATTCTCAGTCACCGGCGAAGAGCCCATGCTCAGCTTGCATGGCGAGAATATCAATCTATTCATCGAGCAAGGGCCGCCGCTGGGGCCGGTCTTTGAGGTTACTGTCCTGGATGTCGAAGAAGCGAAGCGACGGCTGGTCAAGAACGGCTGCGAAATCGTCAAGGATGAGCCGCATTTCCCTAGATGCTATTTGAAAGATCCATTCGGGCTGATTTACAACCTCACCACCTAACTGTGTAACCGTAAGTAACGCTCGAAAATTGCTGCCAGGTGCTTCAGTATGTTACTCTTGCATAGGACTGTCCGAGCGCCTCCTCCAACACCTCTGATAACCGGAATGTGGGTGTAATACAGCCCCAGACGCCTCAAAATGAACATTCGCTCGCTTTTTAGTCTGTTCTCTTCCGATCTTGCGATCGACCTTGGGACCGCCAACACGCTGGTTTTTGCGAAAGGCAAAGGCATCGTTGTGAACGAGCCCTCCATTGTGGCCATCAACAAGACCAATGGAGAAGTGGAAGCGGTGGGTAAAGAAGCTAAGGACATGCTGGGCCGCACACCCGGCAATATCGTGGCCATCCGTCCCATGAA
>DASYNU010000315.1:0-48060 GCA_036008345.1 Bryobacteraceae bacterium | reverse complement strand
TGGGCGAGTAATGACGAATCTGGAGATCCTCCAGCATCCGTTGTCGAAGTGGGGTCACAAGAAAAACTCCTTTCGTTGTGACCACACCACAAACAACGCTCGACCTGCCGGAGGCTTAGTTCAATGCGGCATAACAGGTCTTTTCTGGTGCCGATAGTGGTGCTCGATTCGTCCTAACGTCTGTTGTAAGCGGACAACCGCTTATAGAGTTTTGGATGATAAGACGTAGACATTTCAATGTGGCACCAATCCCTTATCGACCATAGCTTGCCGCCCGGGTCTATCCACAATTAGAAACGCACGGCTGCCGCCGACTCAAGTTTCTGGTTCAATACATCGCGCCCGGCGCGTGAGTACGCTGTTCTCGACAGCTAGCGAGTTTAGTCTCTTGTCGGCGTGACACTTCAACCTTTTTGTTGAACTACACTGGGCACAGGCCGAAGAATACCAACTGAGTCCATGCACCCGCTGCTCACGCCATATCTCGACGCCACTGACCGGCTTTCCGAGGATGCGCACCTTCGGGAGCTTATCCAAAATCATGCCGCTCCGTTGATCCGCCGCGTCGTGATCGCGCGGCTCGCCGGTCTTGAACAGGACGTCGAAGACGTGTGCTCGGAAGCGCACATGGAGCTTCTGCTTTGGCTTCGCCGTCTGAAGGCCAATCCGGGGACGATCAGAATCGACGACTTCCCGGCTTACATCTCGGCCATCGCAGTCAATGCCTGCAACCGCTTTTTTCGGCGCCGCAACCCCGGTCGCGCGCAACTGAAGAGTCAGATTCGCTACGCTCTGGCCACTGATTCCCGATTCGCGATTCACGACCTTCCCAACGGTTCTATTGGTTGCGGTCTTGCGGAATGGAAGCCGGCCGATTTGCCAGTGCTACGCCCGGACATGGACCTCCCGATTGAGAGCCATCGGGATCTTGCGGTCGTCCTGGAGAAGATATTTCGCACTGCCGGGAGCGCCATGGAGTTGGAAGTCGTCACCGGGCTGGTGGCGCGTGTTTGGACCATCGGTCGCGACGTACACATCACCGACAGCGAGCTGAATACGGTTAGCGGCGAGCCGAATGATATGGAGCAATCCATCGATCGTAGGCGGTATACGGCGCGGCTGTGGGAGCAAGTCTGCATGTTGCCGGTGAAACAGAGAACCGCGCTCCTTTTGCACCTGCGGGACCGTCACGGTAATCCGGCGTTGCCGCTATTCCCGCTGTCTGGAATCGCCTTCCTGCCGGAGATCGCGGCCAGTTTGGGCTGGAGCGAAGACAACCTTGCGGAGGTGTGGTCTCGCCTGCCGCTGGATGACAACTCGATTGCGGAGATTCTGGGGTGCTCCCGGCAAAAGGTGATCAATCTGCGAATGTCGGCGCGAAAGCGGCTGGCCAACCGTATGCGGCCTATGCGCTAATATTATGCGAATTTATGTATCTACGATGAATGGGGGAACCGATGCCACGCGCTGATCATTTAGCCACCGAAATCCGGTACGGCTACTGCAATCAACTCCTCAGCCCGGACGAGCTCAGGA
Organism: Bryobacteraceae bacterium; assembly: GCA_036008345.1. Classification (GTDB taxonomy): domain Bacteria; phylum Acidobacteriota; class Terriglobia; order Bryobacterales; family Bryobacteraceae; genus Palsa-89. The sequence continues at coordinate 46,524 of DASYNU010000315.1, read as the reverse complement.
TGGTCGACGCGCACATCTCCACATGCGGCGAGTGCCGGGAAGCCCTGGCCCGCGATATGGATGCGGATGAGATGGCGCAATCCCTACGCGCCGAACTGGAGACCGAGACTCGGGGGAGGGGGTGGCGCGGCTTTGTCCCATTCGCCATCGCTGCCGCTATTATCCTGGCCGCATCGGTGGCGATGTGGTTCAGCATTCATCGGCAAGCGCGGATCGATCTCGCGTATCTACACGATCGGCCGACGCCTGCCGAGCAGGGAATCGCGGATAATGTTCTCCGATCCGGCCGCCTCCAGTTGCCCGATTTCGTACGCGAATTCACGCCGCCTCGGCAGGTCCTGATGGGCAAACCAACCGGTGAGCCGAAGCTGGAACTCCTCTCGCCGGTTGCGACGGCGGTCCTGAGCCCGCAGCCGACGTTCCGGTGGAAACGGCTGGATGGGGATTGGACCTACGCGGTTCACGTGTTTAGACCCGGCTTCGAACCAGTGGCAAACAGTGGAGCGATATCCTTATCGGATTGGACTCCGGAGCGAGACCTGCCTTCCGGAATAACATATGAGTGGCAGATCGTCGCCCAGCGCGGCGCGGAGCGCGTCACCTTCCCGCAACTTCCGGAGATCCCGCCGCGATTTCGCGTACTAGACGCGGCGACGGCCGAAAGGCTCCGCAAGCTTGCAAAAGATCGCGCCGGCGTTCACATGCTGTTGGCCATCGAATACAGTAAAGCCGGCCTGATCGAGGATGCCCGGCGCGAATTGAAATCTGAACTTCAGCGTAATCAAGATGCCGCGGCGGTGCAGCGGCTACTCGATGATCTGGATTCGAAGAATAGATAGAGCTAGCTGACGCTAGATCGGGCTACCCGCCACAATGAATCCGGCCCAATAGAAGGGATGCGCGTAGCGCGGACTCGCGATCAGCTTAAGGGCAGCCGCTCGCATCGCCGCTGCCTTTGCAAAAGGGGTGTGATCGCGGCGGTTTTGAAGCCACTGCCGATGGAACTCGACCATCAGCTCGGACGTGCTGGCCGATTCCACGCGCCACAGGCTGGCAACCGTGGTGGGGGCGCCGGCCACGAACATGGCCCAGAGCATGCCGGTGATCCCTTCGCCGGCCGCCGCCTGGCCACGCGCTGTTTCGCAGGCGGAGAGCACCACTATTTCCGCGTGCAGATCGAGATCCATCATCTCCCGTGCTTCCAGCATTCCGTCCTCACGGCCCGCCGGCCCTTTAGCGAGCAGCACGTGGGAGTACATGGGGCTGGCGTCATCCAGGATGGCGTGCGAGGCTAGATGCACCACGCGATACTTTCCAGCCTCGGCCTTGAATAATTCCTCAGTGGCCGCGGTCCCCGTCGCGATGCGGCTTTGGTTTTCGCCGTAAACGTTGCTGAGCTCGCGCACCTGCTTTTCCGCTTCCGGGAGGCGTTCCGCCGAAGCTGTGGCCGGATCACCAAGCGCCAGCAGGTTCGGTGAACCGCTGGTCCGCTCGCCAGCTTTCTTGAGTGTGTCGCTGAGCACGGAGAGCGAAGGTGAATACGATATGGCGGCGTCCTCAACAAGGTAGTGATGGGGTTTTGGTTGTAGCGCTTGAAATGCAACGTCCCAAAGCGGACCATCTGGCACAATGACCAAGGCCCGATGCCTCGCCAATTCCGCCGCTGGCGCCACTAGCAAGCGGTACAGTTCACCGGCTATCGCGGCGAATCCCAAATCCAGGGAAGAGAGTTGTCTGCGAAACTCAGCAGTCTTCTTTTTTAGCGCCACCGCGCTCACGTGGATGGGAAACACCCGCATAGGCCCCGAGGGTCGCAGCACGAAGAGATACGTAAGGTCGCGTGTAACCACGTAATCCAGAATCACGGCCCCCGATGACCGTGCCGTCGCCAGCAGGTCTTCGGCCTCAACGTGCTCTGGCTCGCCGCGCTCCATGGCCAACTCCGGATGGTGCGCATAAAGAGCGCTCTGAAACGATTCCAATTCACGCCGCTTGCCTTCTAACGCCGCGTGCAGTTCAGCAGGCTTTTCCTCGGATGGACCGGCGGAAGCTTTCGCCGCCCGAATATTCAATGCCGCGAGTTGATTCTCCAGTTCGCGCTCGTGTTGATGCTCCTCATCCGTCATCCACCGAGCCCTACTTGGATGGCCGTTTCTCAAGGCCTCGGTCAGTGCTCGCGCCTTAGACCGCTCCACGTGGGCGAGCGCCGCCGCCATGTGTCCCTGGGCCAGATCCAGCAGAACACGCTCGCGGTACGCCTCCAGCCGGTCACCGAAGTACGCTGGGAGCGCGGTCGCGGGTCCCGCGAGTTCCAACCGTTGCGTTTCGACGGTCGCGATGGCCGCGTCCAAGTCCGCCGCGGCTTCCTTCATTCGCCCGGTCCGACGCAAAGCTTTGCCCGAGACAAGTTTGGCTTGCCACAAGGCGTCGGGTAAAGGAATTGCGGCCGCTTGTTCCGCGGCGCGGCGCGCCAGTATCAACGCTTGAGAAGGATCGCCAAGCTGCAGGTGCGCAGCAGCCAGTTCCACGGTCGTATCGGCAAGTCCGGCTTTGTCTCCGATCTCTTCCTGAATTGCGATGGCGCGGTTAAAATCGCGCACAGCGGCGGACGTCCTGCCGAGCCGAAGCTCTGCGCGCCCCAAGCCTTCCTGCGCTTCACCCACCAGGTTCTTCCGCCCTGTCGACTCGCTTATGCGAATGCTTTGATCGAACTCCCTCAGTGCCGCGGTCTCCCGGCCCAACGCCAGCAACTCCACTCCGCTATTAAGGCGGCTCTCCGCTTCCAGGCTTTTATCGCCCAGTTTTTGGTTCATGGCCAGAGCTTTGCCGAAATAGGCCAGCGACTGTTGGTGGTCGCTTTGCGATTGGAACACCAGACCGATGTTGTTCAACGTCTCCGCTGCGCTCCAATCGGATTTCAGATCCTGGCGTATTTTCAGCGCCTCGTTCAGCTCGCTCAGCGCCACGCGATAATTGCCCATCCAATTATGAACGACGCCCATGTTGTCCAACGCGGCAGCGATACGCAAGTTGTCGGCGAGCGTGCGCGCGATCTCCAAGCCCTGCGCTTGAATCACCAAAGCTCGTTCATAGTCCCCCATGTAGCCGTAGAGCATGCCGAGGTTGATTAACACGGTGGCGCGGCTGCGCTGATTGCCAAGCTCGTTAAACCTGCGTTCGCTCTGTTCCAGGTATCCGGCTGCCTCCAAATAGAAACCGAGACCACGTAGCGTGTTAGCCAGGTTGTTCCAGGAGGCCGCTACGCCCGCTCGATTCCCTGCCGCCTGGCGAAGTTGGAGGCTGCGCTCGAAGTACTCCTTGGATGCCGGCATCTCGCCCTGCGCGTAGGCCACGTTGCCGATCACGTTCAGAACCTCTCCCATGCCCGCCGAATCGCCCAACTGTTCGCGTAGCGTCAGGCTCTCCTTCAGTGCCTGTTTGGCCCGGTCGTAATTCCCTCGCTGAAGCTCGGCATCGCCGATACCTTGCAGGGCCGCCGCCTCTGCGGATGGATCCTTGGCCTGTCGGGCGGCATCGCGGGCGGCAGTGTATGCGGCCAGAGCCAGATCGAAATGGCTCTCCTGCTTTTGCCGATCCGCCTCTTCCAGAAGGCTTGCAGCGCTGCGGGAGGGCTGGGCCAAACAACCAGGAAGCGCCACCATCAGCAAGGCGAGCGATCGTACCCGATTCCGCACGACCTATTCTAAGACGTAGCGCACGCACTCGTGAAGTTGCTGAAAGAGGCCAACACAGGCAGGAATGCCTGTCCCACAGTTTTCGAAACCGTTGACAGTACGTGTGGGACAGCCATTCTCGGCAAGGAGATGAGACGCCGTGCCCGCCGCGTCCAGGAAAGCCGATCCGTTGGCGCTCACTCCCAACTGAAGACGAACTGGTAATCGAGAAATGTCGAGTTTACCGGAAAAAGCAAGCTAAAGATCGTACGGGAACGCCGCCAACACGGAGACAAGTGAGGAAAGACCGTGCCATTTCAAGGACCTGCAAATACGTCGTAAGCACGCTGGACATGCATGTGTACTGTATTCACGGTGGACCGGACACGGGAAAGCGACATTCACCCACGGACGTTCATCGATGATCAGGGCGTCGAGACCCTAACCGCCTCGATGAGGGTGTTTTTTTTCGCGCCTCAGGTAATAATTCATTCTGCCTGCCATCTACAGCTCTGAAAGGAACCGTTCCATGCTCCGATTGCGGTCTATCTTCGCGTTTCCGGCCGGGGCTCTTGCAATGGTGGGCGGGCTTAGCGCCGACGTCACACCTATCCCCGGCCCATACGAATCGTTCATACAGTTAGATGGGTTTACGAATGGGTGTTTGAAGTGCGCTGAAGAGGTCAAAGCACAGACCGGAGATTGGAGTCTGCCCGCTTACACCGCCAACGCCGGGTTGTCGCCGGGGCCGGCGTCATTTCTGTTTGCGAACGCGACTGCTGCCAGTAACGAAGTAGTAAAATCAAGCGCCAGTCTTCAGTTTGTTTTTGAATTCGTCGGGCCATCCGGAGTCCAAATTCCGACGGATATCGAAACGATGGTTAAAGCAACCTATGGTGGCTCTTTCATCGGTGCCGGCGGAAGTTCCGCCGAGATCCAGGTGAACGTAGTTAACGGACCGCCCCCGAGTAGGGGCAACCCTTTCGAGCTCCTTCTCGCCGGGAATGGATTCGGTCCCAGCAACGAGTTTTCAGGGACATTGTCTTTCCCAACCCTGCCCAACACGGAGTATGTCGTATCCATGGGCACCAGCGTATCGGCCATCGAGGGAGGCACTGGAAGGGCCACTGTCGATCCGCACATATTCATCGATCCGACGTTCGCCGACGCCGCCAACTACCAACTAATCGAAAGCCCTGGAATCGGCAATGATCTGGTAAGCGCTAGTACTCCGGAGCCTGGCTCCTTTATGCTGGCATTAGTAGCTCTCGCTGCTGTAGCAATCCTGCGGCTTCGCGCCCGCGCGACGCCCTCGGCACATCCTCGCGGAGCTCCAGCGGGCGCGGCACGGAGTTTCTGAAGATCAGCGCAACTCGGTCCTGGTCCGCAGCAATGCTCTGTCCTTGTGGCTGCGGTGAGACCATCCACGTAAGTCTTCTCCCCGAAGCCCGGTGCGCCCGGTCTCGCACCTTCGATCTGGCGCACTAAGGGATGTGCTTCGCAATGCTGTAAGCTGCCGGCCTGCTTACCAGGCAGAAGAGTGGCTCAACGCCGTTTGCACTAAGCCGCTGACGCGGCGGACGCTACGCGTACGCAGGAAGGGACAGCAGTAGGGTAAAGGGCGCGATACGGTTGGGTCACAAAGGAGGTCCCTGTGACCCAACAACGAAAAATGGTGCTGGAGGAGCTCCAGCGTCGTAATTACGCCCAGCGTACTGCGGAGTCTTACCTGCGCGCTGTGGAAGGATTTGCCAAGCACTTCCATCGCGCCCCGCAGCAGCTCACCCAAGACCATATCCGTGAATATCAGGCGTACCTGTTTCGCGAACGTAAACTCTCCTCCCGCAGCGCCAGCCAGCACGTAGCTGCTCTGCGGTTCTTCTACGTGAAAACTCTCAAGCGGTCCTATCTGCCGGACGAAATCCCTTTTCCGAAACAACGGCGCCGACTGCCGATCATTCTCAGTCAGGAAGAAGTGACGCGGCTGATCGACTGCGCCGCGAATCCGCTCCACCGGGCCGTGCTCATGACGCTGTATTCGACCGGCATACGGCGAGGCGAACTGGTCAAGCTCAAGGTCAGTGACATCGACACCCAGCGGATGGTGATTCACGTCTACCAGGGCAAAGGCAATCGCGACCGCGAGGTGCAACTAAGCGAGAAACTACTCAAAGAATTACGCAGCTATTGGCGCTGGATGCGGCCGCAGACGTATCTGTTCCCCGGCTACAAAAATTACCGCCGCACGGACGTACCGATTTCGGCCAAAGCAGTCTGGCACGCTTGCCGGCATGCGGCGAAACGGGCCGGCATCGAGAAGAAGCTCTCTCCGCATTCTTTGAGGCACAGCTACGCGACCCATCAACTGGAAGCAGGCGCTGATCTGGCCAGCGTGCAGAAGAAGACTGCTTCGAATATGTTCAACACTTCGCGATTCGCGCGATCGCCGATGGCGTGGACGCAGAGCTGATAGCCGTTGGCGATGGCGAGCTCGGCGGTCTTGCGGATGTCGGCTGGATCTTCAGTGGTGAGACCCGAAGAGCTCGGCAGATCCGAGTAAGGTTGCAGCATCCAAGCGCCGCGCGAGCCAAGTGCGCCGTCCAGCATGCGCTTTATGGCTCGCACTGTGAAATGATCGTCAGCTGCGCCGATGGTGTAGTACTTACGCAGGTTGGGAGCGAGAATTGCGTTGCTGGTTCGAAGCATCACTCAGAGGCGGAGACCCAACTTGTTTTCTTCAGCCATGCTCTTTAGTAAATCCACAGTAGGGAGCGGAGAGCCGGCATCCTGAAATGTGGTGATGCCTTTCGACAGGCATTCGCGCGCAGCGAGATCCGCCTGGTGGCGCGCTTCGGAAGCGATTTCAGTGGGCGGCAGATTTGCGCGATACTCCGCCAGCGCGCGCAATCAAACCTTGCGCCCGTTCATTAAACAATCCCGTGGGATTGCCCTGCGGGTCCTTCAAAATCTCGCCGGGTGGATTGGGCGTGTTTTTGTCGACGCCGGCGAGCCGCATGGCTTCGGCGTTCACAAATCCCGCGTGGCCGCTGGCGTGGGTCAACCATACCGGATTGTTTGGAGAAGCTTTGCTGAGCGCGTCGTGCAGCGGGAATCCTTGAACGTTGGGTAAAGGCGCAGGGTCCCACTTGGCTTGATGCCAACCTCTGCCGATAATCCAAGCACCGGGCTTGGCTTCGCGAGCGGCCGCGGCGACCATGGCCACGATCTGGTCCCAATTTTTGGCGTCGCGAAGATTGAGCGACATCTTCGAAGCGCCGAGACCCATGAAATGGCCGTGTCCTTCGACGAATCCTGGAATAGCCAGCCGCCCGCGCAGGTTGACGATTTTGGTGGATGGGCCGATGTAGCTCCGGATCTGCTGATTTGTTCCGATGGCTACGATCTTGCTGCCGCGCGCGGCGAGCGCCTCCACCTCCGGCGCGCTGGATTCCAGGGTAACGATTTTGCCGTAGCGGAGGACCAGGTCGGCGGGCTGAGCCGCGAGGGCCGCGCTCAGGACGAGAAACAGAGACGAGCGAATCACGACGGTCATTATCGCATTCTCGCGGCGCGGGGCCGGCGGTTTCTATTGGGGTGCGAAGTGCTACCCGTTCCTAGATCGAGACCATATCCCCGCTGCTATCGATTATGCGGCGCACCAGACCGATCGCGGCGTCCTTCAGCCTTCGTGAAGTCTTTGGTCGACGATCAACTGCCAGCGGCCTTAGCTGGTTTTCAGGTGATCTACGCTCGGCAATTGCCCCGGAATTGCGCCGATTGGCAATCGGCGCGCAGGTTATCAACCTGCCCCACCAGCATGTCAAACTGTCTGGCTCTGCTAAGGTACAAGTTCCGGATGATCTCGTTCTCGAACATTCATAAACAGTACGGCAAGCAGTTGATCTTCGTCGACGCTTCGTTTCAATTGAACCCTGGCGAGAAGGTCGGCCTGGTGGGTCCCAACGGCGCGGGGAAGACTACTCTCTTTCGCATGGTGGTGGGCGAAGAGGCTCCTGATGAAGGCGATGTCTCGGTTCCCAAGCGGCTGACCATCGGTTATTTCCGGCAGGACGAAGAGGAAATGCAGGGACGGTCCGTATTGGATGAAGCGATCGCGGGCAGCGGGCGCGCGGGCGATCTGCATCACGAGCTGGAAGCTCTGCATCACGCCATGGAGGATCCCGAGCGCGCTGGCGAAATGGATAGCATTCTCGCGCGCTTCGGCGAAGTGCAGGAGGAGTACGAGCATCTGGGCGGGTATTCCTTGGAGGCACAGGCACGCGAGGTGCTGCACGGGTTGGGCTTCAAGGACGACCAGATTGATGGCGACGTTGGAGCTCTCTCGGGCGGTTGGAAGATGCGTGTCGCGCTGGCGCGCGTGCTGCTGGGCCGGCCGGACGTGCTGTTGATGGACGAACCGACCAACCATCTGGATATCGAATCCATCATCTGGCTGGAGCAGTTTCTCAAGACATTTCAAGGCGCGCTTTTGATGACCTCGCACGATCGCGAGTTCATGAACCGCATCGTTTCGAAGATCGCCGAGATCGATGCCGGCGAGATCATCGCTTATTCCGGCAACTACGATTTCTATGAGCGCGAGCGCGCCATCCGCGAGACGAATCAACAAGCGGCTTTCGCGCGGCAGCAATCCATGCTGGCGAAGGAACAGCGCTTCATCGACCGCTTCCGGACGCACGCGGCCAAGGCGGCGCAGGTGCAAAGCCGGATCAAGGCGCTGGACAAGATCGAAAAGATCGAGCTGCCCAAGCAGCGCCACGTGGTGAAGTTCGAATTCCGGGTTCCGCCGCGGTCGGGCGATCAGGTTGCCGTGATTGAGGATCTGCACAAGAGTTACGGCGCGCGCGTGATCTATGACGGATTCAGTTTGACCATCCGGCGCGGAGATCGTTGGGCGGTGATGGGAAGGAACGGGGCGGGGAAGACGACGCTGCTGAAAATGATTGCCGGCGCGAGTGCGCCCGATTCAGGGAGCGTGCGGCTGGGCGCCAGCCTTAACATGGGATATTTCGCGCAGCAGTCGTTGGATGTTTTGAATGCTGAGCTTACTATTTTCGAACAGCTGCAGCGTGATTTCCCGCAGGACGGCGTCGGCTCGCTGCGCTCGCTGGCGGGCGCTTTTCAGTTTTCGGGCGATGATGTGGATAAAAAGATCCGGGCACTTTCGGGGGGAGAAAAATCGCGGCTTGCGATGGCGCGAATGCTGTACAATCCCCCGAATTTTCTGGTGCTGGATGAACCGACTAATCACCTGGACCTGGCTACCAAGGAGATGCTGGTCGACGCATTGAAGGATTTCGAAGGAACGATGATTTTTGTATCGCATGACCGCATGTTCTTGCGGGGTCTGGGGTCACGCGTGCTGGAACTGGGAGGCGAAAGCGGCGTGGAGCGCGAGCCGGTGGTGTATCCAGGGTCGTATGTTGAGTATGTTCGGGCGTTGGGGCATGAGGCGCCGGGGATTTATGGGTGAGAAACGTATAATGAAGATCGGAGTTCGAATGGGACCAGACCAGAGCCGCGTCAAATTTGGCCAAACACAAGGTCTCGTTCGAGGATGCGGCGACGGTCTTCGGCGACCCATTGGCGTTGATTGTGGCCGACCCGCGTCATTCGTTTCAAGAAGAACGGTTCGTGTTGCTGGGATTGTCGGAGAGCCAGCGTTTGCTGGCAGTGATGTATGCTGACCGGGGCGACGCCATTCGCATCATCAGCGCGCGCCGGGTCACGCGGCGCGAGCAGAGGAACTATGAAGAAAAAGCGCACTAAGCGGCTTGCGGCCGGGCGGACCGGTATTGACGAGATTCTTCCAGAGTATGATTTCAGCCGGGCCTCACACAACAAGTACGCCTCGCGTTACGCCGCGGGAAGTGCTGTGGTCGTGCTTGAACCCGATGTGGCTGCCGCGTTTCCGAGTTCAGCAGAAGCCAACGAGGCGCTGCGCGCCCTGGCGGGAATCATCCAGAAACACCGGTCGCGCCGCCCGGCGTCGCGGCGCAGGCTCTAAGCGGTCGCTCGTCGATTGTAGTCCTGGCGAGTTTGCCCGGATGCGCCGTTGAAACACTTCTATCCCTACAACAATCGTGCAGTTGCTAAGATGACCGCAGGATGTTCGTACCCTTCTCTTCCAAAACGGGCACCGCTCAACGCATCAAGGAGGAGCATTGAAGGCGCCATGGGAGTGGGACGAGTCTGATATCCGCGACCTAATAGCAGGTCAGGTCCAAGAGAGTCTGACCCTCGACTACAAGGCATGCGACGCTCTGGCGCGAGCCGAGGGCAAAAAAAGAGAAATTAGCAAAGATGTCTCCGCTTTTGCCAACTCCGCTGGAGGCACCATTGGCTACGGGGTTCTGGAGGACAAACACGTTCCGACGAAAATCGACGTCGGTTACTTGCCGTCCGACATGAGCAAAGAATGGGTTGAACACGTAGTCCACGCCAATATCCAGCGGCGGATTGATGGCCTCAGGATCAACCCCATCCAACTAACGGGGCCGGCGTCTGGCAGGGTACTCTACGTGGTCTCGATCCCTCAGAGCGCACGGGCACCGCATATGGCTGCTGACAATCGATTCTATAAACGTTCAACTTCGAGTCCGTGCCCATAGAGGAGTACGAGGTCCGCGATGCTAGCCGCCGCAACGAGCTTCCAGATCCAAAGCTCAATATTCAGTTTATAACCCCAACTGCACCCGTTCCCACCCTAGAGCTGATAGTTACGATTTCAAATGATTCTCCCGAGCCCGCCAGTCATGTCGTAATTCAGGTGTACATAGATGCCCGCGCGAAGATCTTAAGCTCTGGCGGTTGGGTCGCGAGGTCTCATCAATTAGATTCCGCGGACAACACGAAGATTCCGGTCAGCGTGCTTCAGATGAACTGGAGCGTGGCGGCCAAGTTGCCGATTTGGGAAGGACAAGTGTTTAGAGTGAATGATGAGAAGTTAGTAGTCGGGCTTCCGCCTGGCATTGGAGAGTACACCTTTGGCTGGCGATTGAGTTCGCCTCGAATGCCCTCCAAACAGTGGTTCTATTCGGTGGTCTCGAGTGGCAGCGCGATGAACGTCGTGGAGCTCGGACCTCCTAGTGAGCATATGCGTGGCCTCTAGGATCGCTTGCGTCCTGCATCACAGAAAACCATCGCCATCGCCGTTAGGCTAGTATTGATTTTCTATGCGACCCGTCCTTCTCTTCCTCGCAATCCCCCTATTTGCTCAACCCTACCGCGTCATCATCCGGACCGGAGTGCCAGTCGTGATGCGCGATGGGGTCACGCTACGCGCTGATGTTTTCCGGCCGGACGATCCCGGAAAATTTCCGGTACTGTTGGAACGCACGCCGTACAATCGTGCCGGAGATACCAGCACCGCTTCCGAACTCGCCGCGCACGGCTATGTCGTTGTGATTCAGGACGTGCGGGGGCGCTTTGCTTCTGATGGCGAATTCTATCCGTTCCGTTATGAGAGCGCGGATGGGTTTGATTCCGTGGAGTGGGCCGCTGCTCTGCCTAATTCCAACGGCCGCGTCGGCATGTTCGGTGGATCGTACGTGGGCGCGACGCAAATGTTGGCTGCTATCGCTAAGCCGCCGCACCTGGAAGCGATCTTTCCCTACGTCACAGCCGCCGAATATTACGAAGGCTGGACCTACCAGGGCGGAAGCTTGATGCAGTGGTTCGCCAGCTCATGGTCGTCGGGCTTGACCATCGATACGCTCACGAAGCAGGCGAATTCCAGGCTCCATCCCAAGGAATGGACCTCAACACTTCCGGTTGAAACATATCGAATGACCGATGTTCCTCCGGTTTCCGGACTCGCTCCCTACTTTCAAGATTGGGTGACGCATGAGCGCAACGATGACTACTGGCGTCCCTGGAAAATCTCGGATCACTATCCGGAGATGAAAGTGAAAGCGTTGCACGGCGGAGGCTGGCATGATATTTTTCTAGGCGGCTCCATTCGCAACTATGAAGGGATGCGCAAGGCTTCGCTGGCGCGCGAGGATCAACGATTGCTGCTGGGTCCGTGGGCGCACGCCGCTACGTCGCCCGAAGGCAAAGTGGGTGATGTGACTTTCGGCAAGGACGCCGTGCTGGATATGACGGGCACCGTGTTGCGATGGTTCGACTACGCGCTGAAGGGCGTTCAGAACGAGTACGCCACCGGCGCGCCCGTGCGCATTTTCGTAATGGGCGAGAACAAGTGGAGAGAAGAGCGCGAGTTTCCACTGGCGCGGACGCAGTATACCAAGTATTTCCTGCATTCCTCGCACGAACTCAACACGTCTGCGCCGGGCGGCGATGGCCCTGACGCCTACGAATACGATCCGGCCAACCCGGTGCCGACCATCGGAGGACGGCTGTGCTGCGGGAATCAGATTCCGCCGGGTCCGGCGGATCAGCGGCCGAACGAAGTGAGGCCGGACGTGTTGATTTTTTCCAGCGCTCCGCTGGATCGCGAGGTGGAAGTGACTGGCTGGATCCACGCTGAAATCGACGCAGCAAGTTCGGCCGTGGATACCGATTTCACAGCGCTGCTGGCGGATGTGGAACCTTCCGGATACGCGCGATTTCTCACCGACGGTATCGTTCGCGCACGCTATCGCAAGTCCACGGAGAAGGCTGAGCCGATCGTGCCCGGCGAGATTTATCGCTACAGCATCGATATGTGGGCATCGAGCAACGTGTTCAAGGCGGGGCATCGGATACGGTTGTATATTTCGAGCAGCAATTTTCCAAGGTTTAATCGGAATTTGAATACTGGGGAGCCGATTTTAGGGTCTACTCGGATGGTCAAGGCCAGTCAGAAGATTTATCACGACGCGAAGCATCCATCGGCGCTGGTGTTGCCGGTGATTCCTCGGTGATGGGTTGGCAGGCGGAAGCGCCTGCCCCACATTGCTGCACGACTTTGGAGGCATGTGGAGCAGGCGCTTTCGCCTGCCAACTCTGAGCATGGCGGTCAATCCCGCAAAGCTCGTACGGGATCCGTTCGCGTCGCTCGCCACGCTGGCAGGAAACATGCGGCCGATGCCGCGATGAGCATTACCAGGAAGGCCGAGCCGAATACCGCGGGGTCCCGAGGGCTAACTTTATACAGGAGCGTTCCCATCAACCGCGTCAAACCCAGCGCTGCGGCCGCGCCTACTACAACGCCGGCTACGGTCAAGGCGAGTCCATTCGACATTATCAGCCGCACCAGATTTCCTGCGTCAGCGCCTAACGCCATGCGCAAGCCCAGTTCGCGCGTGCTTTCGGAGACCGTATACGACATGACGCCGTATAGCCCGATGGCCGCCAGCAGCAACGCCAATCCGCCAAAAACGGCGAGCAACAATACCGCCGTCCGTTGAAATGCAGTGGTCCGGTCCACCTGCTCTTGCATCGTTATCACTTCACCCGGCGCCAGATTCTCATCCAGCGCTTTTACTTCGCGCGCCAATTCCTTGGCCATGACAGCCGCTGGGAGCGAGGTGCGGATGACCAACCCTAGCCCTTCAGAATTTTGGCGAACCGGCACGTAAAAGAACGGCTGGGGCGTTTCCATCAAACGTTCATACTTCGATACCTTGGCGACACCCACCACCTGCAGCCACTTTCCCTTCACTTGAAGACGGCTGCCGACGGGATCGCGCCCGGGCCAGAATTGCGCCGCCATCGCGTCATTCACAATGGCGACAGGCGGAGCTGTCTCATTGTCCGCGCGGGTGAACTCGCGCCCGGAAACCAGGGGAATGCCCATGGTGGCGAGGTACGCGGGGCCAACTTCGTTGTAATCCACGATGAGCTGCCGATCCGCCGCGGTCTCATAGCCATCCACGGCAATGGGACCGGAAGAATAGCTGCGATAACCGAATGGCGTGGTTCGCTCAACGGCAGCCGATTGTACGCCGGCGAGCGCCTGCAGCCGGTCGATGAGTGCATCTTGAAAATTGTTAGAGCGCTGCCGATCGTATCCTGCAACTTCGAAATCCACTCCGGTGGTAAGGGTACCGGTGGAAAAGCCCGGACTGATATTTTGAATTCCGCGCAGGCTCTGCAGCAAAAGTCCCGCTCCGACCAGTAAAACGAAACTGAGCGCTACTTGAACCAGGACCAATCCCGATCGCACCAGGCCACGCCGGCGTCCACCACCCACCACGCCACCGGCTTCAGCCTTGAGCGCCGAAGTGAGATCGATCTTGCTGGTCTGAATCGCAGGAACCAGCCCGAATAACAGTGTTGAGATCACGCAAACGCCGGTACTCAGCGCCAGCACGCGCCAATCGATTTCCCCCGGCAGATTCATCCTCGAACCGCCTCGCGCCGGCAGCAACAGCACGAACAAGTTGCGGCACCAGTACGCCAGCAGGAATCCGCCGGCGGCGGCGATAGTCGCGAGGATCATGCCTTCAGTGAGAAGCTGCTTCAATAGCCGGCTGCGCCCCGCGCCCACGGCCAGCCGGATGGTCATTTCATGACGGCGTCCGAAAGCGCGGACCAGCAGCAGATTGCCGACGTTCGCGCAGGCGATGAGGAGCACGGCGATCACTACAGCCAGCGCGATTCCGAGTGTTGGGAACATGGTGCGAGCATTGTTGAAAGGGGTACGCCAGAGCGGAAACAAATTGACACCGTGATTCCGGTTGGTGGCGGGATACGCGGTTTCGAGGCGCTTGGCCACGGCCGAAATCTCCGCCTGGGCTTGTGGCAGCGTGACACCGGGCTTGAGCCGCACGAAGCCTTCAATCCAGCGCTCGCCGCGGTCTTCGAGTTTGTATCCACCGAAATCGAATTTTTCCTGCATGGACAAGGGAACCCAGAACTCCATGGCCCAGCCCACGAAGGTTCCATTAAAACCTGGGGGCGCAACGCCGATGATGGTGTGCGGCATGCCGTTCAGCATTTGCGTTTTGCCGATGATGTCCGGATCGCTTTTGTAGCGCGATTGCCAGAGTTGATAATTAATGACGGTTACGGGGTGAGCGTTGCGGCCGAAATTTTCCTCGGGTTCGAAGCCGCGTCCGAGGATGGGCCGGACGCCCAGAGCGCTGAAATAATTCGCCGACACAATGCTGGCGCGGGCAACTTCGGCTTTGTCGCCAATGGCGAGTGTGACGCCGGTGATGCGGTCCACAATGAAGGCGTCGATGAGGGTGCAGTTTTTCTCAAAATCCTGGAAATCGGGCCAGGAGATATCGGGGTCTCTAGGGACCTCGCGGTTCCAGCCGGCGATGGCCAGCATCCGGTCCTGATGGGCGACCAAGGGAAATGGCCGCAGCAGGATTCCTTCGATCCACGTGTAGACAGCGGCATTGGAGCCGATTCCAAGGGTCAGGCACGCGATAGCGAGAAGGGAAAAGCCCGGGCTGCGGCGGAGCATTCGGAAGCCGTAGCGAAGATCCTGCCACAGGACTTGGAAGAAAGGTAAGGAGTGTGTTTCGCGGTAAGTCTCCTTGACGCGCGCTATTCCGCCGAAGCGCTGCAGGGCGCGCGACCGTGCGTCATCCGGCGACATTCCCCGGCGGAGATTTTCGGCGATCTCCATTTGCAGATGAAAATCGAGTTCTGCATCGATGTCGGGTTCGAGATTTCCTTTGCGAAAAAGCCCGGCGAGCCGGGAAAAGAACACACGCATTTTCGTCATGATGATTCCCTCGCCGGATTGGCGAAGCGTGACAGGATGCCGGCGATTCGCTCCCAATTCGCGGCTTCGGCAGCGAGCTGCTTCTTGCCGGCCCGCGTGATGGCGTAGAACTTAGCGCGGCGGTTGTTGTCGGATGCGCCCCACTTCGAAGAAATCCAACCCATTTGCTGCAGGCGCAGAAGCGCGGGGTAGAGCGATCCCTGATTCAACTCCAGCGCGTCGCCGCTGATCTGCTCGATGCGCCGCGCGATGCCCCAGCCATGTTGAGGGCCGAGTGTGTCTAAGGTGCGGAGCACCATCAGGGCCAGCGAACCGTAGAGGACGTCGGTTTTGTCCTTAGTCATTGGGAATTACCTTTCGGCTGCCTACAGGAGTATATAACGGCGCCCTTTAGTCTGTCAACAGGGAGGTAAGTGCCTAGTATGTTCCTTAGCAGCGCATGGCGCGGCTCCACAACTGAAGAACCAAAGAACCAAAGAACCGAGGAACTAAAATGGTATTTGGTATCACCCGCGCGCCAGGTTGCCTTCGATGTACTGCAGAAAGTCTCCCAAGGCGGCTATGCATCCGATCTGCTGCTCAAGCACACCGCTGCGCTCGATCCGCGCGATGCCGGCCTCGCTTCTGAAATTGTTTTCGGATGCCTGCGCTATCAGGCACAGCTCGACCATCTTATTAGTTGCTTTGTCCCGCGTCCTCCCGATCTCGAAATTCGGATAATACTGCGGATGGGTATTTACCAACTCCGCTACCTGGATCGCATTCCGCCGCACGCAGCGGTCAGCGAGAGCGTGGAGCTGGCCAAGCGCGCGCGGAAGCAAGCGGCTTCCGGGCTGGTGAATGCCGTGCTTCGCAAGGTTGACAGAAAGCCTCTCGCCTGGCCGGATCAGGCCACCGAGCTCTCCATGCCAGCCTGGCTGATTGAAAAATGGATCCGCCAGTTTGGCGCTGAAACTACCGAGAAGATCGCCACGACATTTCTACAGCCGGTGGAAAGCTACACGGCGAGCACTGGACGCATTCAGGACATCTCGGCCCAATCCGTGGTGCCGCACCTGGACCTTCATCTAGGAATGACTTTTCTTGACCTTTGCGCCGCTCCCGGCAATAAGACCGCGCAAGCTCTCGAATACGGAGTCCGGGCCATCGCTTGCGATATCCACTGGCATCGTTTGAAAGATCTGCGTGAGCTGGATTGCCCGCTCGTGGTGCTGGATGCAACCGAGCCGCTGCCGTTCCGTGCTCAGTTCGACCGCATTCTGGTGGACGCGCCCTGCTCCGGGACCGGAACGCTGGGCCGGAATCCGGAGATCAAGTGGCGTCTGCAACCTTCGGATCTGCTGCAGTTGCATCGCAAGCAAGTGGCTTTGCTGCGCAACGCCATCCAATATTTGAAGCCCGGAGGCCGGCTGGTCTACGCCACTTGTTCGCTGGAGGAGGAGGAGAACCGTCTGGTGATCCAAGCGGTGCCAGGGCACTGGCAAATCACTAAGCGGCTACCCGGCTTGGACCCCGGGGATGGCTTTTTTGTGGCTGTGCTAACATCTTAGCTAGTCGGCTTTTCCTTAATGGTCGAAATCCTTCCATCCCTTCTCGCGGCGGATTTTGCGCATTTGGGCGAGGAGATCGCCAAGGTGGAACGTGCCGGCGCGTCCATGCTGCATGTGGATGTCATGGATGGGCATTTCGTCCCCAACTTTGCCATCGGAATTCCGACGTTGGAGGCAGTCCGCAAGGTTACCCGGTTAAAGCTGGATGTGCATCTCATGATTAGCGATCCGGACCGCTACGCGCCGGATTTCATCAAAGCCGGTGCTGATCACGTCCTGGTGCATCAGGAAGCTTGTATCCACCTGGATCGCACTCTCCGAATGATCCGGGGCGAGGGTGCGCTAGCCGGTGTGGTGCTGAATCCATCCACTCCGGTGTCCACGCTGAGCGATGTCCTTGATTTGGTGGATCACGTGCTGATCATGAGCGTGAATCCGGGTTTTGGAGGGCAGCATTTCATTCCGAACGCGCTTCGCAAGATTCAGGCTTTGGCGTGGAAGCGCAAGGAGTTAGGACTGAATTTCGCCATTGAAATCGATGGAGGAGTAGCGCTGGATAACGCCGCTGAGATCGCTCGTGCCGGGTGTGACTGGTTGGTAGCAGGGACGTCGGTATTTCACACTCCGGACCCGGGTGCAGCCTTCCGGGAACTGGAACGGACGGCCCGCGAGGCGACACTGGCGAGGGCTTAAGCTTGTTAGGTTAAACTTGTAAGGTTGAATATTATGTCTCGATACATTTTTTACGCGATACTGGTCGGAGGTCTGCTGACCTCCAGTTGTGGCTTCAAACGCAAGAAGTACGACAATCCGATCAGTAAAGACACGAAGCAGCCGGACAAGGTTCTCTACGACCGGGCCATTAACGACATCGAGCATAGCCGCTACGAAGTCGCCCGCATCACCTTAAACACGCTGATCAATACTTACGACCAAAGTGAATTTATGGCGAAAGCCAAGCTGGCCATCGCGGATAGCTGGTTCCGGGAGGGCGGCACGCAGGGTTTTGCGCAAGCCGAAGCCGAATATAAGGACTTCATCTTGTTCTATCCCACCATGGCGGAAGCCGGGGAGTCGCAGGAAAAGATTTGCCAGATCCACTACAAACAGATGGAGAAATCGGATCGCGACTCGGTGCAGGCGCTCAGAGCCGAGGACGAATGCCGGCAGTTGGTTGTCCAATTCCCGAACAGCCAGTTCGTACCTGAGGCTCAGCAACTGCTGCGGAACATTCAGGAGAGTCTGGCCGAGGGCGAGTATTTGGTGGGGGATTTCTACTATAGGCGAGGATCGAATCCGTCCGCCGCGAACCGGTTTAGCCGCCTGGTGGATCAATATCCCCTTTACAGCAAAGCCGATCTGGCACTTTGGGAGCTGGGCGATTCCTACACAAGAATGGGAACCCGGTTCCGCAAGGATGCGGGCGACGCGTACGGGCGCATTGTGCGGGACTATCCGCTGAGCGGTTACGCCGATGGCGCTAAGAAGAAGTTAGCGGAACTCGAGATGCCCATTCCGCAGGCCGATCCGGTGGCTTACAACCGGATGAAGTGGGAAGCTGAAAACCGCACCAAGGCCGGCATACTGTCAAAGGGGATGGACCTAATAAGGCGCGGCCCTGACATGAGTTCCGCGGCTAAATCCGGCCAACCGGCCATGACCACATTGCGCGGCACGGTTCCGGTAAGTGTGCCGTTGACACGGGGGACGCCGGGGTTTACGGGCGAAGTCACCGCGACAGCGGTTGGCGGAGACCCGTCGGCGCTGGACAAGCTGCCGGATGCACGGGGGAACCCGCCGGCTACGGGAGCCGAGGGTCAGCCTGCCGGTGCGAAACCGGAAGACGCCAAACCGGGTGACGCAAAACCCGGTGATCCAAACGCAGCGGCAGCAGCGAAACCTGCGGACGCGAACGCCAGCGCTGCCGGTACGCAAACGGCACAAGCTGCCGATCCGAAGGCGAAGAAGAAAAAGAAGGACAAGAAGGTAAAGCCGCAACCGGCTACGAATCCGCCGGCTTCCACCACGCCCGCTACGCCGACTACGCCCAGCCAGCCTTGATGAGCCGCATCCTGCTGGCGGACGACAGCCCGCACGCTCAGCGGATGGGCGAACGCATTTTACGCGAAGAAGGTTTCGAAGTTGTCAGCCTGACGGATGGCGACGTGGCGTTGCTGCGCCTGGCCGACGTGGATCCCGATTTGATCCTGGCGGATGTTTTCCTGCCTGGAAAATCGGGTCTTGAACTGTGCCGTCACGTCAAGAACGATCCCACTCAGCGGCACATCCGCGTCGTACTGACGGCCGGATTGCTGGAGCCTTTCGACGAAGAAGAAGCTGTGCGCGCCGGCTGTGACGCAATCCTGAAGAAGCCGTTTGAAGCGTCGAAGGTGATGGAGACCATCCATCCGCTGGTGAAGGAGGCGCAACTGGCGCGCGGGCTTTTCGCGGAAGTGCTGGCATCCGCGGTTGCCACTGCTTCCGTGAATGCGCCGGCAGCCGTTCCGCATGAGATCGATCCCGAGCGCGTTCGCGCCGCCATCACCCTGGCGCTGGACGCGGCCCTGCCTGCCATGATCCATGAAATTACCGAGCGGGTCTTGATAGCATTAGGACATTGACCCCACCGACATTGACCCCACCGACATTGACCCATGCCTGACAATACTTTCGATATCGTTTCCAAAATCGACCTGGCGGAAGTGAACAACGCCATCCAGCAAGCCATGAAGGAGATTCTGCAGCGCTACGATCTGAAGAACTCCAAGTCCGATATTCAGCTCAATGAGAAGGACCCCAAGATTGTGCTGACCAGCGAAGATGAGTTCAAGCTGAAAGCGGTGACCGAAGTCTTCGAGCAGAAGCTGGTGAAGCGCAAGGTACCTTTGAAAGGGCTGGTGTTCGGGCCGGTTGCTCCGGCTGCCGGGTCCACGGTGCGGCAGGAGATCACACTGCAGCAGGGCATTCCCATCGAAAAAGCGCGCGAGATCGTGAAGGTCATCAAGGACAGCAAGAAAAAGGTGCAGGCGTCCATCCAGGCCGATTTGGTGCGCGTCTCCGGACGCGACCGCGATTCGCTACAAGAAGTGATCGCGCTGCTCAGAGGCCAGGATTTCGGCATCGACATGCAGTTCACCAACTACCGCACCAACTGATGCCGCGGCGCATCGAAACGCTGTTTATCCCGGGACCTGCTGGAAAGCTGGAAGCCGTGATTGAAGAGCCGGAAGATAAAGCGCCCCGGGAAGCGGTATTGATCTGTCATCCTCATCCGCAGTTTGGCGGGACCATGCACAACAAAGTTGTGTACCGGATGGCGCGAGGCATGCGCCGGGCGGGCGCGGTAGCGCTGCGGTTCAACTATCGTGGCGTGAATATGAGCGAAGGAACCTACGATAATGGCGTCGGTGAGTTGGAAGACGCGCGCGCGGCGCTCGAACTTCTACGATCAAGGTATCCGGAATTACCGTTTAGTTTGGCAGGATTTTCATTCGGGTCAAGAATTATTCTGAGGCTTGGTTGCGAAATCGAGGGAGCGACGCGGTTGATCGCAGTCGGGTTCCCAGCGGCGGACCCTGCGAGCCGAACGCTTGGGACTTGTGAAATTCCGCGAGTTTTTATCCAAAGCACCAACGACCAGTTCGGTCCGCGAGACGCCATGGAATCCTATTTCGCAGTGCTCCCAGGCCCGAAAGAACTGATTTGGGTCGAAGCGCGAGACCACTTTTTCGCCGGTGCGTTGGATGAGTTTGAAGCGGCGATGTATCGTGCCAGGTAGCTCTAAGCTATCGAGGCGCCATCCTCGGAAGCCGGCGGAGCTCTCACTCCGGCGGGTGGCACACTTTGCATGGCGTGTACCCCTGCTTCTGCGCATCCTTCAAACTGATCGCAGATTTGCTTGCTGTGAGGTACCGGCATCCATCGAGATGATACTTCTTGCCGGAGCGGGTGACGTAGACTGTTTGACTTTGTTTGTCCCTCTGGGACGTTGCTTTTTAAGCACGAACCGGAAGAGCGACGGGACAAAAGAGCGATACGCACAGCGTAAGCGCACAAGCAAGCGCCGCATGTCTAACCTCCAGATCGGAAGGATATGCTTTCAGACTATCAGGTTGCCTACTTACATGACCGCTCACCCTAACAGCCTGTCACCCTAACAACCACTGCGCGATCTGCTCCACTGTCAAATTTCCCCCACACAAGGGCGTCACCACCGAGGCGTTTCGAAATCGATCGCGGAAGGTGAGGGCCGCTGCCAGACCAGCTACGCCCGCAGGCTCAACTACTAATCCGTGGTGGCGGAATACTAATTGCATCGACGCAATCAGGGCGTGGTCGTCCACTAGCAGGACTTCGTCCACTACGCCCGAAAGATCGGTCAGAGCTTCCGGCACCGGGACGCGAACCGCGATGCCGTCGGCAATGGTCGCGACGGAATCAGTCGACTCCGGCACTCCATGTTGCAGCGAAAGTGCCATGGAGGGAGCACCTGCGGCGCAAACACCAATGACCCGCGTGGCGGACGATGTTGCTTTCATCCAAGTGCCGATGCCCGCCAGGAGCGCGCCATTGCCTAGAGGGATCACGGCGAAATCGAAAGTGTGCGGCCAGCGGCCCAGCTCCACGGCGATAGTGCCCGCGCCTTCCGCGATGGCTGCTTCCCGTCCATCTTCGATGAAGTGCGCTCCAGCTTCATCGGCAAACACCCGAGCGTGCTGCTTGGCTTCGTCGAAATCGCGGCCTTCCAGACGCACGTCGGCTCCCAGTTCGCGCATCCGTTCCAGCTTCAACCGATTGGCGGATTCCGCAGCGAAGACCACTAGCGGAATGCGTCGTTTGCGTGCCGCGTACGCCATCCCTTGGCCGAAGTTTCCCGCCGAGGCACACACCAACGGAGGCGATCCCGCTGGAAGACCTGAGACTAGGAAATCTGTGCCGCGGCCTTTGAAGGATCGGATGGGGTTTACAGTCTCAACTTTGAGAACCAACCGCATTCCCAGTTGAGCGCTCAGAGGCTGGCTTTCAAATTGCGGCGTGTTCAGAAAGACGGGGTCGACGGAGCGGGATGCAGCTTCAATTCTATCGAGCTGAATCAGAAGCGATTATCCAGATGTAGTGGCGTGACGCATTTCGCGCCGCATCTTTTTGGCCGCGCGGTCGCTGATCAGATTGGCAACTTTGCCCAGCAGCTCGGGAATGTCCTCCGGCTTGATGAGCATATGCGAGGAGGGCGGTTTGATGGACTGCTTGGAATTCTGATAGGTGGTTACGATCGCCGTGGCCGGTTTGTAATCCATCATCTTGGCGTGGGCCAGCACCTTAAGGCCAGCTTCCGGGGATTCCAACTGAAGATCACTCAGAACTAGCTGATACTCAAACTCTTCCAGCTTACCAACGGCCTCCGCAGCCGAAGCTGCTGCATCTACATGGTATCCACCGGCTTGGAGTACTGTTTGTAAGGTTAAACGCGAGGTTGGATCGTCATCTACCAGGAGTACCCTGGCCATTTCGAGTTCCAAACACCGGTCTGAATCAGTAAAGTTACGCATTCGATACAGCCCGTCTCCTAGGTATAGTGTAAACGAACAGTGCCGAAATGGAAGCGAAGATTTCGGTTTAAATGAAAACTACAAGCGTAGAAGAGGGCTATGAGTTTGGAAATAGCCTATCGAAGATGCGGTCTATGTTGGCTAACTGTCTGGAAACAGAGAAGCTCTCTTCGAGCTGAGGATTGGTTAACATCTTGGTAACTTGCGGGTCGGATTCGATGGCGGCCCGGAAGTCCTGGTCGTCCTCCCAGGCTTTCATGGCGTGACTTTGGACCAGTTTATAGGCATCCTCACGGAGCATGCCAGCCGCAGCCAGGTCTAAAAGAAGCTGGCCGGAGAAAACCAGACCTCGTGTTAACCCTAGGTTTTTCAGCATTCTATCGGGATAAACCCGTAGACCAGCGATGAGCCAGTCCGTCTTAGCCAGCATGTAATCGACCAGGATTGTGGAATCAGGCAGAATGATTCGCTCCACCGAGGAGTGCGATATGTCGCGCTCGTGCCACAAGGCGATGTTCTCGAAAGCCGCCTGAACATTGGCGCGAACCACCCGAGCCAATCCCGCCACTTGCTCACAGGTAACCGGGTTGCGTTTGTGCGGCATGGCGGAGGAGCCTTTTTGCCCGGCGGCGAACGGCTCTTCGGCTTCACGAACTTCGGTTCGCTGGAGATGACGAATCTCGATGGCGATCTTTTCGAGCGTGGCCGCGATCAGGGCCAGCGCCGAGACGTAGTTAGCGTGCCGGTCTCGAGAAATTACTTGTGAGGCGATCGGAGCCGGGCGCAGGCCTAACCGCTTGCAGATTCGCTCTTCCGCTTCCGGGCCGATGTGGCCGAAGGTGCCCACTGCTCCCGAGATTTTTCCAACTCGCATCTCTTCCGTGGCGGCGGAAAACCTGCCGAGGTTGCGTTGAACTTCGTCGTACCACAGGGCCAGCTTCAGGCCGAAGGTAATGGGCTCAGCCTGGACTCCGTGAGTTCGTCCGATTTGCACGGTATGCTTGAACTCGAAAGCGCGGGTCTTAAGGGAATCCGCTAACTTACTTACGCCCCTCGATATAATCTCAGATGCGCTACGTATCAACAGAGCCTGCGCCGTATCTACGACATCATTCGAGGTCAGGCCGTAATGCAGCCATCGCGAAGCTTCCGGATGACCGGCGGCCGCCATGCTTTCCGACACCGCGGTGGTGAACGCGATTACGTCGTGCCGAACGGTGCGTTCAATCTCCTGGATTCGGGCGACTTGAAAACTAGCGTGCTGCCGCAGTAGCTGCGCGGCTTCGGCGGGTACTTCGCCCGTTTCCGCTAGAGCTTCAGCGGTGGCCAGCTCTACTTCCAGCCAGGCGCGATATTTGCTTTCTTCGCTCCAGACCTGGCCCATTGCGGGCAGCGTGTAGCGCTCAATCATTTAGTAAGTGAAAACCTCGGTTTGCTGTTTCGGCTCGGCAACAACAAGTCGCGTGAATAGCGCGCGGCCGGCTTTATCGAGCGCGCGGCCGGCCATGGTGCGCACAATTTCGGGATGATTATTGTGTTCGCTCAAATGTCCCAGCACCAGCGTGCTGATAGTGGAATCCAGGTCGATGCGGATGAAATCCGACACCACGTCGTTCGAAAGGTGGCCTTTGCGGCCCATCACGCGCTGCTTCACGGACCAGGGATACGGGCCCACCTTCAGCATTTCAAGATCGTGGTTGGATTCCAGCACCAGCAGGTCGGTGCCGCGCAAGTGGAATTTGATGGAATCGGGAAGGTAGCCCAGATCTGTAACGATGCCGATCTTGATGCCTTGCGCGCGAAAGCAGAATCCCACCGGATCGATGGCGTCGTGCGGGATGGTAAAACTATCGATTTCGATGTCGCCGATCGTAAAGGTGGTTCCGGCCTGAAAGCAATCGAGCTTGGGAGTGTACTCACCCCAGGGAATGGCGGGAGCGGTCAGGCGTGTGATGTAAATGGGCGCGTTCAGTTGCCTGGCGAGCGAGACCAGGCCGCTTACGTGGTCGGAGTGCTCATGGGTGACCAGGATGGCGTCCATGCTTTCACAGGGCTCATTGATGGCGGCGAGGCGGGCCTGAAGATCGCGCTTGCTTAGGCCGGCGTCCACTAGAATGCGGGTACGCTCAGTGCGGATGAAAGCAGAATTACCCGAGCTGCTGCTCGAGAGCACACAGATTTTGACTATGATGCGCCTCCGATGTCATTGTGGCACAAGCCGGAGGGTGAAGAAATTAGTTGGAAGGCGAAGGCGCCTGGCCTGCTTTTTTCAAGCTCAGTTTCAGCATGGATGCGGCCGCCATGTAGCGCACTGCATGATGATCGTCGGAAAGGAGCGGAGAGAGCTTGGCGATGCTCTGTTCGTTGCCGCGCTCGCCCAGCGCTTTGGCAACGGCCACTCGCACAGCCCAACTGTTGTCGCCGAGGGCCCATTCCAGCAGGGTTAGCGAGTAGGGATCCGGGTCCTTGCCAAAAATCGCGGCAGCCGCCGCACGGCCGGGAGCGGCAGGATCGTGCTTGGATTCCTTCATGGCTTCATGAATGGCGGTAATCCCTATGGATGCTGGACCGAAAACTACGCCGGTAGCCTCTTTGGCGCCCATGTAGGCGAGTTCACCGGGGTTGTGCATCTTGTGTTTGGCCTCCTGGATCGCGCCATGGATCCTGCCGGGTGAATCCTTGCGCTCGCCTATCATTACGGCCTGAATAATATCGCGGCTGCTCGAGTCGCCGAGAGTCCACAGCGCTTTGGCGGCGGTGAAGCTCACTTCCGGGCCATCGTCTAAGGCAGCTTTCAGGTGTGGGATGGCGTCGTGAGCGCCCATTTCACCCAATGTGGCGGCCGCAGTCTGCCGGACCTCCGTGTCCTTGTCCTGGAGTCCGCGCACGACCAGTTTTACTGCCTCCGGATCGTCCCCGATAGTTCCAATGGCCGCGATAGCGGTTTTGCGGTGCTGCGCATCTTTGTCGTCGATCCCTTGGCGAAGCGCATCCCAGGCCGCGGAATTAAGGGGTCCAGTGGCAGCCGAGGCGTCCTGGGAAAACAACTCGAAGTCCCCGCGCCGGGAAGACGAGGGGATGGCTAAGAGCCCGATCAGCAGTAGCGATCCCAAATGTCGATGTATCATCGCCCGCTATTAGACGCACGGGCCGGATTTTGTTTTCAGGTAAAACTTGGGTTCACTGTATAACTTGCGGAGCGATATCCTGGGCCTCAGAGTCAATTACAGTCACCGTAATGATGCCAGTTGTGGACGTAGCCGCCCTGGTCGCTCAACTGGAGCCGCATCGTGTTCTGAGCTTGTTTTATCGCGGTGGGCGACGAGATACTCTTCGCGGTAAGTGGCACTCGCGGTAGCGCTCCCTTCCGGTCGCGGTTCGGTTACGTGGTTCGCTGTTTCTAGTTGAATCCGCCGCGCGGCCGGTATCCGGGACGGGCGCGGACGCGGTATTTCTTGCCAACATCGGAGACGATTTCTACGTTGATTTTCCGGAAACCTTCGTTGGCATTGGTTTGCGGATAGTAGGTGATGGTGTAGCTATTGCCGAGATCCTCGCGGATGGATTCGAAAGCTTCCACTTGCCTCTGCCATGTCTTGGCGAAGTAGGCTTTGCCGCCGGTGCGCGTGGAGATCCGTTTGAAGACCGCGCTCGACATGGGATCTTTGTTCACATCGTTGGTGGAGATGACGTAAATCGGGATGCCTTCGTCTTCAGCCACGGCGCGGACATCGTCGGGCGCCACCATGCTGGCGTTATCCGGGCCGTTCGAGAAAACGATGATCACCTTGCGCCCCGGAACTTTCGCGGCATCCCGCAGGGCTAGCAGCAGACCGTTGTAGAGCGCGGCATCGTCGCCGGCCACGGCCTTGCGTAGCCCGAGGATGGCATCGCTTCGATCGCGCGTGAGTGGTGCGTCGCGCTTCAGGTTGCGGCTAAAAGTGTAGACAGCTACGGAATCACTGCGGTCCAATCCGCGTACGAAGTCGGCGATGGCGTCGGAGGCGTACACAAAGCCGCGATACATATAATTGCTGGTATCGAAGAGTACGAAGACGTTGGTGCCTACGAAGGAATCCGTGCGAACCTCGCCGACTTTTGCATCCGCATCGGCGCTGACTGCCCCGGGGTTGAGCGGGCGCGTGGTTCCATCGTCCAGCACCTGTACCGGCGGCTTGTTGCCTTCGCCGAAGGTATTGATCTTTTGAGCGATGCTGTCTTCAGTAACCCGAAAGTCCGCCGGCTTGAGACCGTTAATGTAGTGCCCTTTGCTATCGGTGACCGTAAAGCTGAGCACCACCATGTCCACTTTGATCCGGAAGGTGGGCCGCTCCTGCGCAAGCAGCCACAGTGCGCCCGAGACCAGCATCCCGCTTCCGGCCAAGACTGTTTTTTTGAATAGCGTCAAGGAATCCCCTCCCAACTTCAGTTCTTGAATTATATCCCGCGCAGACATGCACCGATTGGCTATCGGCGCCCAGGGTGGGAGCCTGCCCCACACGCGGGATCATTGACCGCCGCCCGCCGCGGCCTGCTTGTGCGCTTTCTGGCGGACGTCATCGCCCACCAGCCGCAATGACCGCAGCAGCGCCGGCCAATCCTCCAGATGCGTGGCGAAGATCCGCTCCACTGTATCGCGTGTCCAGGCTGGTACCAACACGTTGAGCTGGGCCGGTGCCAGGTGCAACTGGTCGGCTAGCGCTCCGTAATAAAGCAAGTTCGATTCCCAGCTCTCGGCCAGGATTCTGCTGGAATAACCCATCAGCGTGGGAAACGTTCGGAGATTGAGCAGCTCGGGTGAATACGAATTTGCGAGCGTTGGTTTGGGCGTGCCGAAAGCATGCGAGATGGCGTCGTAATTCAACTCTTGGGGCGATTCCGCGGCCTCGCGGCGAATTTCGGCGGCTAGCGGAAGATCGCCGGGCTTATTGGATGCGGGCATGTCGCGCGCAATGACGAACAGCTCCGAAGGCATGACGTTTTCAAGCGCGGCCTTCACCTGCCCGTCGGCGATCAAGTCGCTGATCTTTTGGACTCGCGCAGGGGGCGCGTAATTTGCCAGTGCATCCAACACCGCTTGCCGCCGTTCCACATTCAACGCCGCTTCGGCGAACAGGGTTTCGCCGTAATCCATGTGCAGGCCCACCCAGTGTAGCTGCGCGGGTGTAACATTCCACCAGCGCTGGATGGTGGCTGAAAGAATCATTTGGGGAACCAGATCGCCCCATATGAGCGCCTGCTCGCGCGATGGAATCAGGAAATTCTGTTCGGCCTCCGCCAGCGCATACGGTAAGTTGACCAGTGAGCCGATCAGTTTCCCTCCGGCGCTCGAAGGCCAGCCGGTGCCCGCAACCTCAGTGGCCTTCCAGATTTGATTGGTGCCGGGAAGCCCAACAAAATCGTGGCTCCGGACGAACAGCGGATTGGTGTAGAGAACCTGCGCTCCGGGTGGAGCATAGTGCACGTAGTTAAGGCCCACCAGAGTATCGCGCAGGAACGGCGCCATCAAGCCCCGGATCTCGTCCAGTTTTTTGGGATCGGTAGAGGCGTGGTCAATCAATGCACGCAGGTTCAGTTTTCGCTGCAGCTCGATATGTTTCTCAGACCAGTAACCGAAACTGAGAGCGTTCTTCTCCAGGCCGCTCAACGGCGCGCGCGGCAGTTGAATCTCGGCGATGCGTGACGCGGTCTTCGAAATCAGCGCGCTGTTTACTTTATCGCCCTTGGCAAGGCTCTCCAAGTTCTCTACCAGTCCGAAAATATCGGCGAGCGAAATGAGCCGCTGAGATTCGAAAATGCGGATCATGTCCTCCACCAGTTGCGTGTGGGCGTCGGAGCTGTCGGGTTGAGAGGTACCGGCCAGCAGGTCGATCATGCGGTCCTGCGGCGATCCAGTGTCAGATTTGGTGGCGGTCAGGAGCGTCTTCACACCTTCGCGGCCGCCTTCGAAAACTTCGCGCTCGCCCTTGACCTTCGCGAAGGGCGCCAGGATTGTGGACAGCGTACGATCCGCGTCGGCGGAGGGGATGGATCCCTGGCGATAAAAAATCTGCCACAGCCCCATCAGAGCCTGCATGGTTCCCGCGGCGTCCGCGCGCAGAGCCTGGTCATGGATCTGATTTATATCCGTGGCGACATCCAGAAATTGCTGGATGGTGGTATTGGAGGCTTCCGGGGCCTCGGTGAAAATGGAATACTGAGCGCCGAACTGCCGGTATTCGCGCGCCATCCGATCGGCTGTGTGAGCGTCCAGCACGGTTTTGCGGCGGCGATCCACATCGCTCAAGGCCATGAAGATCTTCAGCGGCTCATTCTCCACCGATTTTCTACAGAGCGCGAAAAGCGCTTCCAGCACATCGTCGGGGTCTTTCCAACTGGGCGCGGCTTTGCTGAGCTTGCTATCGTATTTGCCGCTGCCCTGCGGATGTTCAATGAATAGCGTGCGCCATACGTCGAGGCCGCCGGGAATATGCGGCTTTCCATCCGGATCAAGACGCAATCGGTTGGTCAGCAGCATCATGTCGGTGTTGGATCGGAAAACCGGGCGTGCCGGGCCAGGGCTGGTAACTTTGCCGCGGATGGCCTGATAGAAACGGCGCAGGCGATCGGGATCGGTGAGATAATTCAACACCGGACCGTTGGCGGCGTTATTGGTGATACGTGCCAACGCATCGAAATAGCTGGCCAGCCAACCATCGTCCTTGGCCACCAGACGCTCAAAGAAGGCACTGCCTTTATCCGGCGCGACACCCACCAGCTCGGCCCATATCTTGTCACTGCGCTGGCCTCCCGGCACGACGGCGCGCCCGTTTCGCATCTGAAACATGCCGCCATAGAAATCCAGGACGTGGGCATATGCACGAATTTTTTGCACGGTGGTGTTCTTGCGCAACTCGTCGGCGGTGGCCGGATCCAGCTTGGACAGGCCCAGGTACAGACGGCACAAAGAAGGATCGCCCAGGAACGCATCAATGAAATCGGAGCCTTCACGATCCTTGGCGGAGAGCCAATAGTCGGGTCCATAAACTACCAGCGCTTGAGTGGGTTTGTAATCGTAGGTAAAGGGCCGATTGTTGCGCAGACTTTGTTCCAGTTCGGCTAACGGGAAGCCGGAATCGATGGTGAGGAAGGCGCGAGTGGCATTGACGGTCTCGAGCACAACCTCACTGCCGCAGGCGCCGCGCATGCGATAGCCCAGCACGCGGAGCAGCTCGGCGGTTTGCGAGGAATCGCAGGTTTCGATTTTGATGATCTTGTCGGCTCCCGAGAGTTTTTCGAGCTCGCGGGCTTGCGAAAGATAGCGGATCACCAGCTTGAGGTACTCGGTCTGCTCCAGCGCTTCGTTGCTGCTGGCGGCCTGATAACCATTCGTTACAACATTGCGGGCGAGGGCGGAAATCACGTCCTCGGGACCTAGCTCCGGTGAAAGGGCGGCCATTCGGGCGAAGGAACGCAGGGGGCCGGGGATGGGGACGGTCTGTCTTTTTTCGGGCGCAGGCGTGGAGGGCGGCGCCAGGTTGAGGTCGCGGCCACCGGCGGCGCGATATTGTTCCAGATGGCGCGCGGCGGCATCGCGATCGCCAGCTAACAGGTCAAGGATCGCGAGCCGGCTGGCGGCGAAGATGCGTTGATCGGCCTGAGCGACCTTGAGAAGTTTCTCGTATGCCTCGCGCGCGGCCGGATCGTGATGCCGATCCAGAAACTGGGCGTAGGCCTCGATAGAGTCCGCAGCGCCGTTTTGCGCGCCTCGTTCCAAAAATTCACGCGCTCCGGCGGGATCGCCTTTCGATTCCATCTGCCAGGCGTGCAGACTCAGATCGTCTGCCGCGGCGCACCAGCTTACGCAAAAAACAGAGATGAATGCCGTTACGACGGTTCGCATGGGATTCGTCCTTTCCCCTACGGTTCTTGGCTAATTAATGTAGCACTCGGGGTGGGGGGGACGCTTGGAGGACCTTAACTGTTCCGTCTGGCGGTCGGTTGAGCTCCTCCGTTGTTCGGTTATTCGGTTGTTCGGTTATTCGGTTCGGTGCGCGTTAGCATATGGAAATGAGGTTCGGGATTGGACTGCTGATAATGGGAACTGCGTGCGCGGTGCAGGTTCCTTCCGGAACCCAGATGCAGATTCGGCTGACTGGCGCTGTGAATACTGCTTCGGCGAAAGTGGACCAGACGTTCGATGCTGTGGTGATTGCGCCGGTGGTGGCTGGTAAACAGATCGTGATTGCTGCCGGGGTCAGAGTGAAGGGGCATGTCAAGGAAGTTAAGGCGGCCGTCAATCCGGATGATCAGGCTGTGCTGGCATTGGGGTTCGATCAGATCAGCGATTCGCGCGGCAGAAAGGCATTGGTGGCCGCGAGGCTGGTGGGCGTGGATAATGCGCGGGAATCCATAGATAAGGATGGCCGAATTCTCGGCATCATTGCATCCCAAACCGGATCGGGTCGGCTGGATCAAGGGATCAACAAAGTATCTGAGAAATACTCGGGCCTCGGTGAGTTGCTGGGTACCATCAAACAAGCCGTGGTGAAGGAGACGGACGCCAACATCGATTACGAGGCCGGCGTCGAGATGACCATCGAAGTCACCAAGCCGCTCAATTGGACGGGTGACGCGGCGGGTCCGAACGTCAGGGCCGTCGAACCTCAGACTGAACTACCGGCTTTGGTAAACCGGCAGCCGTTTCGAACCAACGCCGCCAAGCCGCCTAAGGAATCCGATATTACTAACATCTTGTTTCTGGGCCGCCGGCAGGATCTGGAGAATGCGTTTCAGGAGGCTGGCTGGTCGGCGGCCGAACAGTTGAACGCCAAATCGAAGTTTGAGACTTTCCGTGCCATGGTGGAGCAGCG
This sequence comes from Bryobacteraceae bacterium, assembly GCA_036008345.1. Classification (GTDB taxonomy): domain Bacteria; phylum Acidobacteriota; class Terriglobia; order Bryobacterales; family Bryobacteraceae; genus Palsa-89. The sequence continues at coordinate 15,252 of DASYNU010000315.1, read as the reverse complement.
CGGTTACAAAGAAGCTCCCGTATCGGTTCTATATCTAGATGGCCGGGCGCCCGACCTGGTGTTCCAAAAGCAGAATGACACTTTCAATTCGCGTCATCATTTGCGCATTTGGCGGCGGCCGGAGGAGTTTCATGGCAAAGATGTTTGGGTGGGTTCGGCCACGCATGATACGGGGATCGATTTTTCCGAGGAGAATCGGACATTTGTTCACAAGGTGGATGGCGACATTGATCACGAGCGCGCGAAGGTGGTGAACGATCTTTTGTTCACTGGTCTCGTGAACGGGCTTTCTCTGGTGGATCGGCCTGCAGTGCCGGTGAGTTTGTTCAATGCGACGGGGGATAAGATCGAAACCGATGGGAGGATGGTTGTTATTGGTTTCTAGTTTCTGGTTTCTGGTTTCTGTTTTCTATGCTCGGTCGACAGATTGAACTGCTAATTGGGTTTTACCGGTCGCCGCTAAAGACAGCCAGCCGTATTATCGACGAAGGGCGTTTCTGGTTTGCTGTCGTCGCTGCCGCGCTCGCGCTGGTGTGGATGCGCGCAGTTACTTACCGCGGCCAGGTTTACATCGCCGACCCAACGATAGTCATCAAGGTGCTGGCGGCGCTCGCGTTCGGCTTCGTGCCCGGAGTGGTTTTGGTTGTCACGATCTGGCGTTCCCATGAGAGCTTCAGCGTGATGCTCCGAAAGGATTTTTCGCCTCTGCTGACCTCGGTGCTCATGGCGTTTGCCGCTGTGTATATTCCGTTCGCGGCGTTATCCACAGTGGCACACGCGTTGCTGCCTTTCGCATGGTTCCAGCCGATCTTTGGATTTGTCGCGCTGGCTGCCTTTGCCGCTCTGGCAGCATGCTGTACACGTACTCTTTGGGGAACTGGATATCTTGTCGCGGTTGCTTCGGTGGCTGTGGGTTTTGGCGCAAGCATTGGCGCTCTGATAGCTTCGCTGCTGCTGGGCCGCTTTGTTTCCTATCTGGCGTCGCCCATTTTGCTTTACTACGCGTGGATTTTTCTGGGATCGGAGGTGCGGTCTTTGGGTGGCGGGCTGCGCAGCCGGCAGCATTTTCGGAGGCAGTTGGATATTGCGGCCGCGAATCCAAAGGACGCGGATGCGCAGTATCAGCTTGGGCTGGTTTATCAGGAGCGGCATCAGTACGACGAGGCCCGCAAACGCTACCTGCGCGCGATTGAAATAGACAATCATGAGGCGGATCCGTTCTTCCAACTCGGCACGATCGCGTTGGATGAGGGCAAGGCCGAGGAGGCAATTAGCTCTTTCAACAACGCAGCCGCGCTGGACGACAAGTGCCGTTCACACGAGGTCTGGCGCGAGTTGGGCCGAGCCTTCTCAGAAATCGGGCGGCTGCAGGAGGCTTGTGACGCGCTGAGGAAATATATAGATCGCAGGCCGTATGATCCGGAAGGGCTGTATTACTACGGCGAGGCGCTGCTGGCTTCGGGGCACGCCGCCGAAGCTAAACAGGCGTTTTCAGAATGTAAAGCCGCGGTCGACACCATGCCCGCGGGACGCCGAAGACAAGTTGCCCGTTGGGGCCGGATGGCGTCGAGCGCGCTACGCTCGGCGTCGTTAGCGGACCACTGACGGCTGGAGATTTTCCGACTTCATCAGAGCGTCCGAGAGCGCCTCCAAATCCTCGGATCTTTCGTCGATCATCTGGTTGGCCAGATCTTTCAGGGCCGCGATGTTCGTAGGGCTGGTATTATCGAGGCCGTGGTTGCGGGCGTTGAGCGCGGGTTGAAAGCGATAGTAACCGGTTGGTAAAAGCTGGCGGAGCTGAAAATCCACGGTGCTGCTCACTCCATCGAAGATGGCATTGAGAAGCGGTTTTGCCCACAGCAGGCAGCCCCAATTCTTTGCGCGCCCTGGCGGCAGAGTTTGCATTAAGGATCCGGTGCCGAGCGAAACCACCAGATAGCCGCCCAGGTGGGGAAGTGTCGCTTGCGCTTCCACCAGCGCGCAGGCAGCCGGGTTATTCGCAAACACGCCGCCATCGATCAGTGTATAGTTATCCGAATTCGTGCCGGTTGGAATCCGCATCGGTTCAAAGTAGCTGGGGGCAGCCGAAGTGGCGCGGGCTATGTCGCGCGCTTGAAAGTCGTAGTCGCTGCGGCGGCGTGCATTGCTGCTCTTGAAGAAGAAGGGAAACCGTCGCTGGATTTCGTAGCTTGGAATAAGAACGTCGGTGACCGCGTCCCTGAGCCGTGCGTCGCCGAAATACTCGAGCAACACCTGCTCGATTCCTTGCGAGGAATATTTCTTCCAGAACAGACTGTCGCTGGTAACCAGCGCGCGAACCAGCGATCGCGAGAAAATTCGTGGACCTTCCCGCTCGTACATTCTCACGAATTCTTGCGCGGAGTAAAGCGGGCGTCCAGGAAATTTCGGAACGGTCAGACCCAGAGCCAGGATGCCGCCCGTAGAAGTCCCGGCGGCCAGTTCAAACAGCCGGGCGATAGGGCGATTGGTGAGTTTTTCGATCCGGGCCAGCACCAGGGCGGGAATGATTCCGCGGATGCCGCCGCCATCCATGGAAAGAATTCTGATGGGGGACTGGAGGCTGGGGGCTGGGGACTGGTGGGCGCTCGATGGGCTGCACAATGAGATCATTCGTGGTCAGGTTAGCGGGTGACCACGTCGAAAGATGAATGCCGGACTGCAACTGCGAGCTTGGGAGGGACTTATTCCGCGCGCAGCATGGTGACTGGGTCGATTCGCACAGCGCGCATCACGGCCGGTAGGGCGGCTACGAGGGCGGCTGCGAGAATTGTCAAGGATGGAAGGGCTAGCACGTCGAAATCGGTTGCCTTCACCTGATAGAGCAGGGATTCCAGGTATCGCGCTGATGCCATCCCGAGGGCCACGCCGGCGATGGCTCCAAGTACGACCATGGAAAAAACATCCGTGGTTACCTGGCGCGCGATGTCCGCGGGTTGTGCGCCGATGGCAAGGCGAATGCCGATTTCGCGCCGCCGTTGCAGCACCGAGTAATCCAGCACGCCGTACAGGCCCACACCCGCCAGCAGCAGCGCCACAATCGCGAAAAACAAAGCCAACGTCGCTAGTAGCCGCTCCCGGACGGTGTGTACTTCGTTGATCTCCTGTTGCGTGCGGAGGTTGCTCACCCGGAATCCGGGACCTGCGCGCGAGACTTCCTGGCGCAGGATGGGCACGAGTGCGAGCGGATTCTGTCCGGATGTGCGCACGATGAACGTCCCGCTCTTGACGGACCTGTCCGCGCCTTTTTCGTCGATGGAACGAAAAGGAATGTAGGCCACGGGCGGGATTGCGCCCCTAATGTCACTGTATCGCGCGTCGTGCACCACGCCGACGATCTGCAGGTGGGTGCGATCGCCCTCATCTCCGGTCTCGTCGAAGCTTCTTCCGACAGGATTCCGATCCCGGAAGTATCGTTTTATGAACGTTTCATTTACGATGGCCGATCCCGGATACGTGTCGCTCGAGCGGAAGTCCCGGCCTTCGATGAGCGGAATCCTCATGGCATCCAGCCAGCCCGGGGAGACGTGCATGAAATAGGTCAGGTCGTCGCTCGGCGGGCCGCCGTCAATCGAAACAGAGTTGTTCCACCTGTTGCGGTTCAGCAACACGCGATTGGCTAGCGCCACGGTCTCCACGCCTGGAATGGCACGCAAGTGCTCCGCCACGTCCTCCCAAAACGCGGGATGCTGAGGATGCGCCGCGTCCGTTTCGAGAACCAGAAGTCGATCCGATGAGAAGCCAACGGGTTGATGAGCCAGCCGGTCGAATGTGTTAACGAAGAGCCCGGCAACGAAAAGCACGAGAAAGCAGAATGACACCTGCACACCGATCAGCGCGTGCATCAGTCGGCGCCGCGAATGCGGATCGTCTCCGCCTTTGAGCACGCTCGCGGGTTTTACGCTCGAGGCTCGGAGAGCGGGCGTCAGTCCGAACAGGATTGTCACCGCGAGCGTCAGCGCGAGACCGAATCCAAGTACGCGCCAGTCGATGGGAAGAAACAGCCGGGCAGGTTCGTCCGGAGGATTGATCATGCTGACTACGACAGGCGCGGACCACCACGCCAAGAACGCTCCTAACGCGGCAGCTGAGCATGCCAGAATCGCGCTTTCCACTAGCATCAGTTGCGCTAAACGCCAACGGCCGGCACCGATCGAAACTCTGAGGGCCATTTCACGTGCGCGGGAAGCGGCTTGCGCCGTCATCAGGTTTGCGACATTTGCGCAGGCAATGAGCAGCACTAGACCGACAAGTACACCCAGAGCTGCCAGCGATCGGCGGTTGTCCTGTTGCGAGGCAGCGACGCCCGAGGGCGCGGGCTCGAGCATCACCGTCTTATGCAGATAATTCTCGATGCTCTGCTGGGACATGTTGGTGAACCCCTTGGCTCGATCCTGTTCGAATGCCATAGAAATTGCGTTGAGCTTCTGGCGAATTGGCTCAACGGCGACTCCGGGTTTCATCACGGCCAGGGTCCGATGCCAGGTGGAGTCCGATCGGGTGACGGAACGATGCATCATTGTGGGGAGGAAAATATCGATCATGGTTCCGGGTTCGGTCCCCGTGAAGAGGCCGCCTGAGACGCCGATGATTTGGTAAATGCGGTCACCCAGGCGGAAGGTGCGGCCGACGATTTTCGGATCCTGCCCAAAGCGGCGCGTCCAATAATCATGAGAAATTACGGCGTAGGGATGCGAGCCTGGATTTTGATCGTCATTTTCAGTTAAGAGGCGCCCCACGGAAGGCTGGATCCCGAACGCGGGGAACATGGAACCAGAAACGTATTGTATGTACGCCTTCTCCATCTCCTGATCGGACCTGTAAGTCAGATCCGTCCGTTCGGCGTAGGAGATGGCGATCAGCTCGGCTTGATCTTTGACGGCGTCACGCATCTGACGGAATGCTGGATAGGCCCATCCATCAAACGTTCCGGGCTTGCCGTCAAAACCAATTTCATCGCGGTAGAGTTCGTAGAGGCGCTCCGGCGTGGCGATGGGTAGAGGGCGCAGCAGCAGCGCGTCGATGAGGCGGAATGCGGATAGGCACGCTCCGATACCGAGCGCAAGCGACAGGATCGCCGCGGCGGACGTGACTTTTCGCTTGCAGAGCTGCCGCCAACCGAAGATGGCATCGGCGCGGAGAGAATCCAGCCACGCGATCAGCCGGACGTCGAGGCTGTGTTCGCGATGGCGCAAAGGTGAGCCGAACACGCGGCGGGATTCGGAGGGGTCGCGGCCGTGCTCCAGCGCTTCTGTGAGATGCGACTGCAATTCTTCGTCGATCTCGCGGCTGGAGCTGTCCCGGCGGAATACGTTCGTGATACGTGACCAAAGTGACATGGAAATCCTTTATTCCGCGCGTAGCGTGTTCGCTGGATCGATTCGGACGGCGCGGATCACGGCCGGGAGCGCGGCCAGCATCGCTGCTGTGAGAATGATTAGCGCGGGAGGAGCGAGCGCGCCCAATTCGGCGGCATTCACCTGATAGAGCAGCGTCCGGATGTAGCGCGCGGATCCAAGGCCGAGTGCTAGACCGGCGATTGCTCCGAGCAGCACCATGGAAAAAACATCCAGCGTGACGTTCCGCGCGACATGGCCGGCTCGCGCGCCTAGCGCCATGCGAATGCCGATCTCGCGCCGCCGTTGCAGAACGGAATAATCCAGCACTCCATACAGTCCGATACCCGCCAGCAACAACGCGACTCCGGCGAAGAAGAGCCCCAACATCGCGAGCAGGCGCTCCCGTACGCTGTGCGATTCGTTAATCTCCTGTTGCGTGCGGATGTTGCTGACGCGGAACTCGGACCGTGCGCGCGGTACTTCGCGGCGAAGCGTGGCTGCCAATGCGAGAGGGTTTGAGCTGGATGTCCGGACGATGAAAGTCCCTGAGCCTACCGGCGACGGCACGCCGTTGCCACCTAGCCGCTGAAATGGCTCGTAGAACACCGGCAATATTGGATCGCGCAGGTTGCGATATGGAGAATCTTGGACGACACCGACAATCCGGAAGGAGTCACGTGGAAACGTCGTCTCAAACTTTCGTCCGATCGGATTCTCGTTCTTGAAATACTGTTTCACGAACGTCTCATTGACGATGGCGCCCGGGTATGTGTCACTCGCGCGAAAATCTCCGCCAGCGATGAAGTGAATCTTCATGGTGTCCACCCAACCCGGAGAGATGCTCAAGTGATAGACCGAATCCGAGCTTGGCTCGGAGCCGTTGATCGAGATAAAGCTACTCCACGCGTTCCCGTTTAACAACGGAAATCCGCAAAGCGCTACTTTTTCGACGCCGGGCACTGCGCGTAGATGCTCGGCCACTTGATCCCAGAAAACCGGCGCTTGGGGTTGCGCCGCGATGGTATCGAGAGTGAGAAGCCGTTCCGCGGAGAATCCCATCGGGCGATTTGATAGCCGATGGAAAGTTTCGGCAAAAAGGCCGGCGACGAAGAGGACGACAAAGCAAAAAGTAACCTGCGCGGCGATTAGCGCGTGCATCAAGCGCCGGCGCGAGTGCGGATCCTCCCCGCCTTTCAGTGCGCTGGATGGCTTTACCGAGGAAGCACGCAAAGCCGGCGCCAAGCCGAACAGCGGCGCTACGCCAATGGTTAGCGCGAGTCCGAATCCGAGTACGCGCCAATCCGCCGGGAGAGCCAAGCGAGCCGGGTTATCCGGTGGATTAATTCTCGCGACCACAAACGGCGCGGACCAGTAGGCGAACAGCGCGCCTGTGGTCGCAGCGAGGATCGCCAGCATCGCGCTTTCCACTAGCACCAGCTGCACCAGACGCCATCGCCCCGCGCCGATGGATACTCGTAGCGCCATTTCACGAGCTCGCGCCGCTGCCTGAGCCGTCAGCAGATTTGCCACATTGGCGCACGCGATCAACAGTACCAGCGCTACCAAAACGCCCAGAGCTAGAAGCGAAGATTTGTAATCCTGCTGCAGGCCGGAAGCGCCCGCGGCGGCGGGCTCCATCAGTAGCTTCTGATCGAGGTACTTCTCAATCATCGCTTGGGGCATGCCTGTAAAACTCTTCGACCGCTCGCGCTCGATCGCTGCAGAAATTGCGCTTAATTTCTGGCGCAGGGGCTCACGGGCAACGCCGGGCCCTACGCGGGCTAGAATTTGATGCCAGCTCCAGTCGTTCTGGGCGATTCCGGGATGCATCATGGTTGGAATAAAGATGTCGGTAACGGTGCCGGTGGAGGTTCCGGTGAACGGCTTGGGCCCCACGCCGACGATCTGGTACAAGCTGTCGGCCATGCGAAAGGTGCGTCCAATCACTTTCGGATCTTGACCGAAGCGGCGCGCCCAATAATCGTAAGAGAGGACGGCGTAGGGATGCGCGCCTGGTTTGAGATCGTCGCTTTCAGCGAGCAACCGTCCCAGAGTGGGCTGAAGTCCGAACGAAGGGAACATCCGGCCGGAAACATTCTGGACGTACGCCTTTTCGATCTCTAGATCCGACTGGTAGGTCAAATCTACTCGCCCCGGATTGGAGATCGCCAGCAACTCGGCTTGGTCTTTCACGGCATCGCGCATCTGCTGGAACGCCGGGTACGCCCATTCGTCAAACGTAGCGAGCTTGCCATCCACAGATACTTGACGCGACAGAGCGTAAAGTTGCTGGGGATCAGCCACGGGCAATGGACGCAGCAGCAGGGCATCGACCAGCCGGAACGCAGACGTGCAGGCTCCAATTCCGAGCGCAAGCGACAGAATCGCCGCTGCGGAGGTAACCTTTCGTTTCATGAGCTGCCGCCAACCGAAAATGGCATCCGCGCGTAGAGAATCCAGCCACGTGATCAGCCGGACATCCCGGCTTTGTTCGCGATGGCGCAGAGGTGAGCCGAATGCGCGGCGGGCTTCCGCAGGGTCGCGTCCGTGTTCGAGAGCCTCGGCGATGTGCGACTGCAGTTCTTCGTCGATCTCGCGTGTGGGACCATCTTCTCGGAATACGTTTGTAATGCGCGACCAGAGTGACATCTTGTGCTCCTATTCAGTACGCAACATGCTGACTGGGTCGATTCGGACTGCGCGGATTACAGCCGGCAGCGCGGCCATGAGCGCCGCTGCGAGAATGGTCAGCCCCGGAAGCGCCAGCAGTCCGGCCTCAGTGGGCTTGACCTGATAGAGAATCGTTTCGAGATATCGCGTTGAGGTGATTCCGAGCGCCAGACCCAGAGCCGCGCCCACCAGGACCATTGAAAAAACATCCGTGGTTACTCGCAGCGCTATATCACCCGCTCGCGCACCCAGCGCCATCCGAATGCCGATCTCGCGGCGGCGTTGCAGCACGGAATAATCCAGCACGCCATACAGGCCCACGCCTGCCAGCGTGAGCGCGACTATCGCGAAGAACAGCGCCAGCGTTGCGAGTAACCGTTCGCGAACCGTGTTGGACTGGTTGATTTCGATTTGTGTACGGACGTTGCTCACGCGAAATTCGGAGCGGGCACGCGATACTTCCTGCCGAAGCATAGACGCCAACGCGAGAGGATTTGCGCCGGAGGTGCGCACGATGAAGGTCCCACGGCCGTTTGGCCGGAATACGCCTTGGGCGTCCACCGAGGAAAACGGAACATACACGGTCGGCCGGACCGGAATGCGTAGGCGTAAGTTTCGCGAGCGCGCGTCGCGAACGAATCCCACAATCTGATAAGGAACGCGGGCGCCCCTTGCCTCCGTGCGAGTGAAAGATTTTCCAGTTGGATTCTCGCCGTTGAAAAACTGCTTCGCGAACGCATCATTAACGATCGCAATGCCCGGAGATGTCTCGCCATAGCGGAAATCTCGCCCGTCGATGAAAGGGATTTTCATGCTGTCGATCCAGCCGGGCGAGATGCTGAGAAAATCGGCGAAAACATCTGTCGGAGGCGCATTGTTGATGGAAACATAGTCCACGGCGCTTTCTCCGCTCAGCAGCGGCCAAGTAGTCAAGGCCACTTTCTCGACACCCGGTAGCTCGCGTAGATGCTGCGCCACCTGATCCCAGAAAACTGGCGACATCGGACGAACCGTGAGCGTTTCGAGATTGAGAATTCGTTCGGAGGAAAAACCAGTGGGGATATTCGACAGGCGCTCAAAGGATGTTACAAACAGGCCGGCGACGAAATGCACTACAAAACAAAATGCAACTTGCGCGGCGATCAGCGCATACATCAGACGGCGTCGAGAGTGCGGATCTTCGCCGCCTTTGAGCGCGTTGACTGGCTTCACTGAGGAAGCGCGCAGCGCCGGCGCGAGACCGAACAGGATAGTAACGCCAAAGGCCAGCGCCAAGCCAAAGATCAATACGCGCCAATCCGCCGTAAGAATGAGGCGCGCCGGGTTGTCGGGCGGATTGATCATACGGACGATGAACGGCGCGGATTGCCACGCAAACAGTCCACCGATGGCGGCTGCGATCAATGCGAGCAGTGCGCTTTCCACCAGCACCAGTTGCACCAGACGCCAGCGTCCCGCGCCGATTGAAACTCTCAGTGCCATTTCGCGCGCCCGAGCGGACGCCTGGGCGGTCATCAAATTGGCGACGTTGGCGCAAGCAATCAGCAGCACCAGCGCTACCAGAACTCCCAGCGTTTCGAGCGCCCGCCGGTAATCGCGCTGCAGGTTCGAGCGTCCGGCGGCGGCTGGTTCGAACAATAGCTTCTGATTGAAAAACTTCGCGATATTTGCTTTTGGCATGGCGGGAAAACCTTTCGCCCGCTCCTGTTCGAAGGCTTGAAATGTCGCACTGAGCTTCTGGTGAACGGGTTCCGGGTCGATGCCAGGTTTCAATTGTAATAGTGTGCGGAGCCAAAAGTTGTTCGGACTGGCGAGAGTGGTGGCGGTTTTCATCGCCATGGGAACAAAAATGTCGGTCATGGTGCCGGTTTCCGTGCCGGCGAAAGGGCCTTCGGCCACGCCCACGATTTCGAAAAACTCGTTCCCGATTCGAACGGTGCGTCCGATCACTTCGGGATCTCGCGCGAAACGGTGCGACCAATAGTCGTACGACAGAACGGCGTAGGGATGAGCGCCGGGCTCAAGATCGTCGTTCGCCGTGAGCAGCCGGCCCAGCGCCGGCTGTAAGCCGAATGTGGGGAACATCCAGCCGGAAACATATTGTAGGTACGCTTTCTCGATCTCTTGAAATGATCCATAGGTCACGTCGACGCGGTCGACGTAGGAAATAGCGACTGACTCGGCTTGATCCTTCAATACGGCGCGCCACTGGCGGAACATGGGATACGAGCAACTATCGTAGGTATTAAGCTTGCCGTCGGCGCCGATGCTCTCGAAAGCGACGGAGTACAGACGCTGGGGATTCGATACCGGCAAGGGGCGCAACAACAATGCATCGATCAGACGGAATGCCGAGGTGCACGCGCCGATGGCCAGGGCAAGTGAGAGGATGGCTGCGGCGGAAGCTATCTTTTTCTTATTGAGCTGCCGCCAGCCGAAAATCGCGTCTGCACGGAGGGAATCGAGCCAGGGAATCAAGCGGACATCGCGGCTTTGTTCGCTGTGCCGCAACGGGGGACCGAATGCCCGCCGCGCTTCGCTGGGATCGCGGCCTTGTTCGATGGCCTCTTCCAGATGCGACTGCAGCTCTTCATCGATCTCGCGGCGTGGATCCACCCCGCGAAATACATTGGCGATACGCGACCACAATGACATGGCGTCCCTCAGGATACTCCGACTTCTTAGTATATAGACGTCTGGGTATGAGAATAGTTAGGTGACGCCTCGGAATCCGCGAAAAATGCATCGACTCCCTCACAGTCGCGGTTCGGTAACGCTCTCTTTCCGAACCGCGACCGTGAGGGAGTTGGGTGCCTTCTATTATTTGATCCCCCGGATTCTATGGCCGCCAACTCCGTCGCGCAGTCACAATGATGCTCCACGAGCCATTGCATGGTCGGAAGATAGGGTCCGTCGGCGATGCACCAAGGGCAGATGTCGTCATCGAAATCCTCTTGGCAATAGGCGGGACCCGTGTAGATGTATCCCCGGCTCTGGCCGCAGATCTTGCATTTCTTTTCGGACTCGACGATGCTGCCGCTGCGGACCGGATCGGGGTGATAGCGAAACTGAGGCAGGTCCCATAATCAGGTCCGACTATATACGGCAAGAATACTTAAGTATCCACTTGACAATCGGCTGCTGCTGATGGATACTTAAGTGGAGGCTTAAGTAACTATGCATGAACAATCCGTAATTCACAGCACTTTCGTCATCGAGCGCAGCTATCCGGCCAAACCGGAGCGCGTGTTCGCCGCATTCTCTGACCCGGCCAAGAAACGCCGTTGGTTTGCGGACGGGGACCACCATAAATTGGAGCACTATGAGTTGGACTTCCGGGTGGGTGGCAAGGAACGGGTCGGTCTTCGCCTCGGAGCAGACACTCCCCTGGAGGGAGTCGCCTGCACCAACGATGTCAGCTACCTGGACATTGTGCGCAACAGGCGTGTTGTGACTGCCTCCACCATGAGCATTGCTGAAAAACGTATTTCGGCGTCTCTGGTCACGTTTGAATTCTTGCCCACGGAAACCAGTACCGACCTCATCTTCACGCATCAGGGTGTATTTTTCGAGGGCGCCGATGGTCCTGAGATGCGAAAGGAAGGATGGCGGAAGCACCTCGACAAATTGACCGAAGAGTTCGCAGGCTAGAAACTGGCTTTGTGGAGCGGGGCCATGCCCTGCTTGCAACATAACGAATCGGCCAGGACGCGGCAGGGCACGGCCCTGCCCCACTACATGCAGAAAAAGAAACCCAATGTCGACCGTATATTCCACGCTCTCGGCGATCCCACGCGCCGCGCCATTATGGAAAAACTCAGCGAGGGCCCCATATCGGTCTCGCGCTTAGCCGAGCCGCTCGACATCACGTTAGCCGCGGTAGTTCAGCACCTGCAAGTGTTGGAGGAAAGCGGGCTCGTACAAACCGAAAAGATCGGGAGGGTGCGCACTTGCCGCATCGAACCTGCGGGACTCTCGGCAGCGGCGCAATGGATCGGTGAGCGCCGTTCGAGGTGGGAGAAGCGTCTGGATCGGCTGGGCGATTTGCTGGCTGAGCCGGATGAGGACGACTAATTCCAGGCGAAGGATTACTTCGTGTCGAGTTTCTTCAGCATGTCGGAGGCGTTCGAATTCTGGGGATCGAGTTCCAGCGATTTCCGGTAATACTGAATGGCCAGCTCCTTTCCGCTGGTCATGTAGGCTTCGGCCAGGCTGTCCCAGGCATTGGAGGATTTCGGATAGGTTGCCGCGTTCAGCTCGAAGATGCGCAGGGCTTCCTTGAATTTCTTGCGCGCCATCAATTGATAGCCGAGCATATTCATGGGGTCTTCCTCGATGGGCGGGCCGGACGCGTAGTTCTTGAGCGCTTCGTCGATGCCTTTATCGAAAATGGCTTGCTGGAGTTGCATGCGCGGCGAATCGTAGCGCTCGTAGTGGATCCAGTTGAATGCGGGTTGCGATTCACCCAGGGCGCGAGCGGCAATATCGGGAATGATCAGCATGCCGTTCGAACTATTGGTGAAAATCACGACGCCGCGTTTGGAGCCGGCTGAGGCGGCCATGAACGCCTTGAAGTCGCCGTTATCGCCCCAGTGCCAAAAGAATGGGCCGCCGGCGGTCTGCTCGATGCCTACACCGAGACCCCACGCAATAGAGTCGGATGCTTTCGTGATTGGGCGGCCGATGCAGTTGGAACATCCGGCATCTACTTCGGATTGCGGCGTCAGCATGGCCTGGCTGGTTTCCTTCTTCAGACCGGTGCCGTTCATTACCGCGACTACGAAAGTTGCGTAATCCCGCGCGGTGGTCAGTAGCGTGGACGCGGCGGCTGGTCCGCCTCCGCCGTTGATGGGCGAGCCGGAGGCGACTGGTTTGAAAAACTGGTCCGGTACGCCGGTGGGGGAGTGCCCTGACGCGGCGAGATTTTCATACTTCGGCTGCCACAGGTAACTGCTATCTTTCATCCCGAGCGGATCGAAAACTGTTTGCCGCATCCAGGTATCGAGGGGCAGGCCCGTGATCTTCTCGACGGCACGCTGCAGGTAGACGAAGCCCTCGCCGGAATAGCTGAATCGATCGCCGGGCTTGAAATGGATTACCAGCGGCTGGCCATCGGGCCGCCAATTGGGAAAACCGGTGCGATGCGTCAGAACAAGGCGAGCGGTGATAGCGTTTACGCGGTAATCGTTCTGTATATATTCGGGGACATATTTGGACAACGGTGTGTCCAGATCAAGCTTGCCCCGATCCACCAGCTTCAGCACGCCGTAGGCGAACACTACTTTGCTGAGAGACGCGGCTTGGAATACCGTGCGGTCATCCACTTTAGCGCCGGTCTTGGTGTTCTTGACTCCAAAAGATCCGCCCCATGCGATTTTTCCATCGTCGATAAGCGCGATGGAAAGGCTGGGGACGTTGGCTCGGGCCATCAGCTCCGGAATCAGCGACGAGAGTTGATTATCTTGGGCTTGGGACCGGAAGGCGCATAGCAGCAGAGCCAGGGCAGGGAAATAACGCATGGGTGATTGTCCTTTATGATTGGACGCGCAGGGTAAGATTTGGTGCCTCGCTCCACTGATAAACTAGTGGATTGAAACCTCGCGTATCGGTGGTCAATTATCTGAATACAGTGCCGCTGGTTTGGGGCATGCTGCATGGTGACGAGCGCGGCCTGTTCGACCTTTCCTTTGCGATCCCCGCGGAATGCGCGGACCGTTTGGCCGACGGGCGCGCCGATATCGGCATTGTTCCTTCGGTGGAGCTGAATCGGCAGAATCTGCGGGTTATTCCGGGGACGGGGATTGCCTGCGATGGGCCCGTGCGCAGTATCTTGCTGATTTCGAAAGTGCCGTTTGAGGAAATCCGGACGTTGGCCACAGACGCGAGCTCGCGGACTTCGGTGGCGCTCAGCCGCATCGTGCTGGCGAAGAAATATGGCGTAGAGCCTCGGCTTTTTTCCGAGCGTCCGCATTTGGGATCGATGCTGGAGCATTGCGATGCCGCGCTGATCATCGGAGATGCGGCACTGGTATTGGATCCGGCCGAGCTTCCATTCCATGTTCTCGATCTGGGTACGGAGTGGACCACGATGACGGGTCTTCCCATGGTATTCGCTGTGTGGGCCGCGCGCGCGGAGGTTCCGGTGCAGGATCCGCGGCCGTTTGTGGCCTCGCTTGGTTTTGGAATGGCGCACATTGAGGATATCGTGCGCCAGGAGCATCCCAAGCTCGGGATTTCGGAAGCGTTGGCGCGCGAGTATCTGACGCGCAACATCGTTTTCGAGCTGGGCGACCGGGAGTACAAGGGATTGGCAACTTTTCTACAATATGCTTCGGAGCTGGGGAGCGCTATAGAAATGAGAAGGGTGAGTGTATGATGACGCGCGAAGAAGCGCTGGAACTTTATCGCAGCGATGATTTGATCGGAATCGGAATGGCCGCGGATGCGGTCCGTCGCAAGCTCCATCCGCACGGCATTGTCAGCTATATCATCGACCGCAATATTAATTACACGAATTTCTGCACTGAGTACTGCAGTTTCTGCGCGTTCTATCGGCCCATGGGGCATGCCGAAGGCTACATCCATTCCAAGGAAGTGATCTTCGACAAGATTCAGGAGACCATCGATTTGGGCGGTACCGGGATTCTGATGCAGGGCGGGCTGCATCCGGAGTTGAAGATCGAGTGGTATGAGGATCTGCTGCGATCCATCAAGGCGAGGTTCGGAGACAAGATTTGGAACCACTGTTTTTCGGCGCCCGAGATTGTGAACATCGCGGAAGTGAGCGGGTTGACGCTGCGCGACACCATCGCCCGGCTGCGCGATGCGGGGCTTGAATCGATTCCCGGAGGCGGAGCGGAGATTCTGGATAACGAGGTGCGGCGCCGGATCAGCCGGCTGAAATCGTCCACGCAGGATTGGATCGATGTACATCGGACGGCGCATGCGCTGGGCCTGAGAACCACGGCGACCATGATGTTCGGGTGTGGCGAAACCATTGAGCAGCGCATGAATCACTTCGACATCGTGCGCGAGATTCAAGAGGACACAGGAGGCTTCACGGCGTTCATCCCCTGGTCGTTCCAGCGCGAGAATACATCGCTCGGGCGGTTCGTGAAGGAAGAGGCGACCGGCGTCGAATACCTGAAGACGCTGGCGATATCGCGGCTGTATCTGGCGAACATTCTGAATATCCAGTCGTCCTGGGTGACGCCCGGATTGAAAA
>DASYNU010000314.1:0-9342 GCA_036008345.1 Bryobacteraceae bacterium | reverse complement strand
GCCTTGGAGGAGGGAGTAGAGAGGTTCCAGAGCCAAGACTTTCCCGGAGCTGTGCAAGCCTTTCTGAAAGCCACGCGGGAACAGCCGTCCGACACCAGGGCGCTGACCTACCTGGGCATGTCGTATGCGGCCGAGGAGGACTACAAATCCGCGCTAGATCCGCTGCGCCGCGCTTGCCAGCTCCGTCCCGCCGAAGAGAACGCCTGCTATTTCCTCGGCCGGACCTGCTACAGCCTTAACCGCTTTGCAGAAGCCGTCGATGCTTTCGATACGGCGTTACGCAAAGCCGGCCGGCCAGGCCGTACGTTGAACGGGATGGCTCTCGCGTTCGAAGCTCTCGGCAAGGATGCGGAAGCCGAACAGCTTTATCAGCAAGCGATCGGTCTGAAAGAACAACGAGCCTTGGTTGACTACGGCGTGTTTCTGTATAAGCACGGCCGCGGAACCGAGAGCATCGAGATGCTTCGGCGCGCCAACGCACACCCCGAGCTTGAGCGGGTGGCCGCAGCACTGGCGCACGCGCCCGTCACGAACCTTCGAGTCACGGCGCCTTCGCCAGTCCGGTTCGACGCAAAAGCGCTGCCCATGGTCTTGAAGAACGGCGCTACCGGAACGAAATATCTCCCCGAGACAATGACCGGTGGAGTGGCAGCCGTCGATTACAACAACGACGGTTGGCCGGACATTTATGTCGTGAACGGCGCCGAGTTGCCTTCCGGTAAGAAAACCGATCCGTCCTTCTGGAATCGATTGTTTCGCAATAACGGCGACGGAACTTTCACCGACGTGACCGAGACCGCTGGCGTTGCCGGCCGCGGCTACTCGATGGGCGTCGCGGCCGGCGACTTTGACAACGACGGTTTCGTGGACCTGTTCGTCACCGGCCTGGACTACAACATCCTTTATCGCAACAAAGGCGACGGAACCTTCGAGGACGTAACCGATCGCGCCGGACTGGGCGGTAAGCATGGCTGGTCGATGTCCGCGGGCTGGTTCGACTACAACAACGACGGCCGGCTCGATCTCTTCGTGACGCGCTACGTGGTTTGGAATCCAGCCACCGAAATATATTGTGGCGAATCGAAGCCGGGATACCGCATGTATTGTCATCCCAAGTACTACCAGCCGCTGCCGAATCTGCTTTATCGCAACCAGGGAGACGGAACATTCCGCGATGTTTCCCGTGAGTCAGGTATCGCCGCGCATGACGGCAAGGGCCTGGGTCTGGCGTTTGGCGACTACGATGGTGACGGATTCCTGGATGTATTTGTCGCGAACGATGCCGTCCCGAATTTCCTGTTCCGCAACAACGGTCATGGCGCATTTGAGGAGCGCGCAGTCGAAGCTGGCGTGGCCTATAACGACGACGGCAAGGCCATCTCCTCCATGGGTGTGGACTTTCGCGATTACGATAACGATGGCCGGGAGGATATCCTCGTCACCGCCCTCTCCAACGAGACATATCCTCTTTATCGAAACTTGGACGGCCGCGCTTTCGCGGACATGACCTACCCTAGCCGCATCGGCCCAGCCAGCTTACCGTGGTCCGGTTGGAGCGCGGGCCTGTTCGATTTCAACAACGACGGTTTCAAGGATGTGTTCGTGGCGAACGGCCACGTGATGGATAACGCCGAGCTTAACTCCAGCCGCCAATCCCGTCAGCCGAATAGCGTCTTTCTCAGCCGCGGGGATGGGACGTTTCAAGGTGTCGTGTTACCGGGCGAGGCGTTTCATCGCGGCGCGGCGTTCGCGGATTTCGATCGCGACGGACGAGTCGACATCGTTGTCACGCGTCTCAACGAAGCGCCCATTATCTTGTGGAACACCTCCGCTGGAACCGGACACTGGATCGCGTTGTGCCTGCGCGGGACTCGGAGCAATCGCGATGCGATTGGAGCGCGGGTGCATCTGGTGACGGATCGGGGCGAGCAATGGAATCGTGTGACCACCACGGTTGGATATGCGTCCTCGAGCGACCGCACGGTGCACTTCGGATTGGGAAGTGCGGAACGGATCAAGCGGCTGGAAATTGAATGGCCGTCGGGAACGAAGCAGCTTCTGGAGAATTTGCCCGCCGACCGGTACGTCTCGATCGAAGAGCCACGCTGAACTATAGCGGATGAGGACGCAGGATGTAAGAAACTGTTAGCAGGCGGAAGCGCCTGCTCCACCTTGCGAAACCGTGGGGCAGGCGCTTTCGCCTGCCAACTCTGCACCAATCATGGTCCTATCTAGAATTCTGCTCACGGCGGCCCTAGCGTCCACGC
The DNA here is from genome assembly GCA_036008345.1 of Bryobacteraceae bacterium. Classification (GTDB taxonomy): domain Bacteria; phylum Acidobacteriota; class Terriglobia; order Bryobacterales; family Bryobacteraceae; genus Palsa-89. The sequence continues at coordinate 7,075 of DASYNU010000314.1, read as the reverse complement.
TGGGCGCTCAAACGGATTGGCCGGTTTACGGCCATGACGCGGGCGGCATGCGTTACTCGCCGCTGAAGCAGATTAACACCGCTAATGTTTCTACCCTTCGCCGCATCTGGACCTATAACACGGGCGAACTGCTCGATCCAAAAGCTGCAGAGTCGTCCCCTCGCGCAGTGGCCTTTGAAACCACGCCACTGATGATCGAGAACACCCTGTATTTTTCCACGCCCGCGAATCGGGTAATCGCGCTGGAACCGGAAACCGGCCGCGAGATCTGGGCCTTCGATCCGCAGGCGAAGTGGCGCGGCGAGCGAGGTTCTCGCGCGCACCGCGGTGTGGCGTACTGGCCGGGCGACCAGCGCACACCGCCGCGAATCCTGTTTGGTTCCCTCGACGGCAGGCTGATCGCGCTGAATGCCAAAACCGGCCAGCCCGTTCCCGGCTTCGGAAAAGAGGGGCAAGTGAATCTGCGCGCCGGAGTCGCGGATCGATTTCCCGACGCGGTCTATGCGGTGACCTCCCCGCCAGCCATCTATCGCGATCTGGTGATCACCGGCGCCGAAGTACCTGAGCGCCCTGGCAGCGGACCGAGCGGCGACGTACGGGCGTGGGACGTGCGCTCGGGCAAGCTGGTATGGCAGTTTCATACCATTCCTCAGCCGGGGGAACCAGGCCACGAAACATGGGAAGGCGACAGTTGGAAGGATCGCACCGGTGTCAACGTGTGGTCCATCATGACCGTGGATGCCGCGCGCGGAATGGTGTTTCTGCCCATCGGATCGCCCGCTTACGATTTCTATGGGGGCGATCGCAAAGGACAAAACCTTTATGGCAACTGTCTGGTTGCACTTGATGCCCGCAGCGGAAAATTGCTTTGGTATTTCCAGTTCGTACATCACGATTTGTGGGATTACGATCCGCCCGCGCCGCCGGCTTTGATCACCGTTCGCCGTGCCGGGCGCGACATTCCTGCCGTGGTTCAGGTGACCAAGATGGGACTGGTCTTCATCCTGGATCGTGTCACCGGGAAACCGCTTTATCCCGTGGAGGAACAACCTGCACCCAAAAGCGATGTTCCGGGCGAATCCAATTGGCCCACCCAACCGATCCCGCTAAAACCACCTCAGCTATCGCGTAGCAGCGTGACGCGCGACGACATTACGGATGTCACACCGGAATCGCATCGTTTCTGCGCCGAGCTTTTCGACCAGCTCGAAAACCGGGGGCGATACACGCCCTATGGGCTGAAACCATCGCTGGTATTCCCGGGCACATTAGGCGGCGCGACCTGGTCGGGCGTGTCATTCGATCCTGACCTCGGATACATTTTCGTGAACACGAACGAGACCGGAGCCGTGGGCTGGATGAAGGAACTCCCGAAGGGGTCGCCGGTCCGTTACGGGCGCACCAGTTCTTCGGGAGAATACGCGCGTTTCTGGGACTCAAATCAGTGGCCCTGCGTAAGGCCTCCCTGGGGACTGCTGACGGCCGTCGACGTGAACACGGGAGAGATTGCCTGGCGAGTTCCGCTCGGAATCGTGGAAGCGCTCCAAGCCAAGGGCATACATAATACCGGAACATCCAATATTGGCGGCGGAATTGCGACCGCCGGAGGCCTGGTATTTATTGCGGCGACCAACGACCACCGCTTCCGCGCTTTCGACTCTCGCACCGGCCGTGAGCTTTGGGCGGCCGAGATCGATGGCAGCGGTCACGCCACACCGATGACCTATCAAGGCCGCGATGGGAAACAGTATGTCGTGATCGCGGCCGGCGGCGGAGGGCAATTCGGGAGCCGCCCGGCGGATGCACTGATAGCGTTCACGGTGGATGAGAAAGCAACGCCTTGAATGCTTGCAGTCTCAACGGTTGGAAAACCAAAATCACCGGTCGCTAACGCTCGCGGTTCGGAAAGAGGCACCCCGTTACCGAACCGCGACCGTAAGGGAGACGGTGCCTTTGCCGATTTTTTCACGGATTCTCAGGGAGTCGGCGCCGTATTTTCAATCATGCTGTCGGACAGGCACCGTGCCCCAACTGGCTTTATAATGAAACCCGAGCGGGTGTGTGCGCGCCCCGCACCTTATGACCCGCAGAGAATTGCTGCTGCTGCCTGGCGTCTGTTCAATCTTTGGGCAGGAGCTCTCCTCCCCGGAACCGCAGGTGCTCTCCACCACCGAAGCGCTGAATTTCACCTTTCCGCTCGAAGCCATCGCCGGATCGATCACTCCCGCGGATCGATTCTTCGTGCGCGATCATTTCCGCGAGCCCGAACTATCGTTGAGCTCGTGGCGACTCAAGATTGAAGGGCGCGTCGAGCGCCCGCTCGAGTTGACCCTGTCCGATATTCTCGAATCCCCCACGAAGGTGTTGGAAGCCATGCTGGAGTGCGCCGGCAGTCCGCCGGACGGTTCGGCAGCCAGCAATGCGGTCTGGGAAGGCGTACCGCTCGCCAGCCTTCTGGAACAAGCCGGGGTCGCGCGCAACTCCCGTGCTGTATTGCTCGAGGGAGCGGATACCGGGCGCCTGATGAAGAACTCACCTGACCTTCCCTACTGCCAGGTTGTAGCCCTGGAAAAATGTCTGCAACCCGAAAGCCTGTTGGCTTTCCGCCTGAACGGGCAGTTCTTGCCACGGAAAAGCGGCTTTCCGGCGCGCGCGCTGTTCCCTGGCTGGTACGGTATGGATTCGGTGAAGTGGCTCCGGCGGATGGTTGTTCTTGGTCCCAATGACACCGCACCGAATTTTGAGTCTAGCGGTATGAACAAGCTCTACAATCGGCTGCTCAAACGCCCGGACGGCGGTGTGGACGTCACGCGGCTAACCGACGTCCTGGTGAAGTCTGCCATCGCTTGGCCGGCGGATCATTCCAAGCTCCTCGCCGGCCGGCACGTGATTCGCGGCTTCGCGTGGACGGGCGCGGGCATGGTGCGCCGTGTGGATGTGAGCGCGGATGCGGGCGCCAGCTGGACGCCAGTCGAGTTCGAAGCGCCTCCCAAACGGTTCACCTGGGTACGCTGGAAATATTTGTGGAGCGCCGCACCAGGCGAGCACGTGCTCATGAGCCGCGCCACGGACGACGCGGGCAGCCAACCCATCAAACGCGACCCCACGCGGAAAGATGGCTACGAGATGAATTACTGTTTGCCGGTACACTGCACGGTGCGCTGAGCACCTACTGGCTTTCAAGATATTTCACGGCCTCAAACTGCCGTGCGGCGAGGGCGTGCTGTCCAGACTTGTTGTATGCGAGGCCGAGCTGGTAGTGGGCGCTGGAATCCGTCGGCCGCAATTCGATGGCGCGGAGCAAACTCGCGATGGCCTCCGTGAACTTGTTCATGCCGAGGTAGACTTTTCCGCGCAGATAGTAGACTTCATAATCATCCGGCGCTGCCTTCCCGGCTAGATCGAGTTCCTGCAACATGCCCGCGGAATCAACCGGATCTTCCTGCGATACGGATCGCGCAATCACCAGATGAATCATAGGAAAATCCGGCTTGCGCTGAGCGAGCTTCCGCATGGTATCCGTGGCGAGTTTGGGTTCACCTGTGTTGCGATAGGCCTCCGCGAGATTTGGATAGGCATCCAGTTCGTCCGGCGAATTTCGCACCACTTCGGCAAGGATCTGGATAGCCTCCTTGTAGCGCTCCACGCCAACCAGGCCGCCGCCTAGCGCGACTTCGATCTTTACCGACCCCGTAATCTGTTTCCTCGCCTGTTCCAGGATCGCGACCATTGCCTGAAAGTTATGCTTCTTTCCGCACACACGCGCGAGGTAAAGATATGGATCTTCGCGCTCGGGAGCAAGCTCGATCGCACGCTTGAAATGCTCGATTGCTTCCGGGTATTGGTTCAGATTTTCGTAAGCCAAGCCGGCCACCGTCGCACCGGAAGCTCGCGCGGCGGCGGGCAGTTCGGATTGCTGTTCGATGGCTTGAGCGTGCCGGCAGGCGTCGCCAAAAGCGCCGGCATTGTTCTCTATCACCGCGAGCGTTAGGGCGGACTCGGGATCCTGGACGCCCGTCTGCTCGAATCGCAGAACTTCGGCCAATGCCAGATCCAGCCGATTCTGATGCAGCAGATCTTTGACAAACTCGGCGTGCAGCTTACCGGCGCGCGGAAAGCGCTCCGCGGCCAGCCTTAGGAACTCCTTCACCTGATCCGGATCCGGCGATTGCAAACTGACCTTTACCAGCATGGCCAGTGGCAGCGGGTAATCCGGACGAAGCTGATCGGCTTGCTTCAGTTGCTCGATGGCTCTGCTGAGATTTCCTGCCGCCAGGGCGCCAATGGCGTCACCGTACAGCGTGTAATAGCTGCGCAGGTCGTCGGGGGCCACGCAGGCCGCCTGACGAAAGTCTTCGGCGGACTGAGCGTACTCGCCGTGACGGAATTCGACTTGAGCCTTCTTGTCCAGTTCGTGGAATCGATCGAGATCCACTTGCAGACAGTCAGCGGCAAAGGCACACCCCACAGCTGCGAATGCCAGGCAAGTCAACTTCATGGGTCGGTCTCATGGCCATCCTAGCAGGGCCAGGATTTGTTTGCGCCGATTGGAGCACCGACTCCCTTACGGTCGCGGCTCGGTAAATTGTCGGTGACTTCGGCGCACCCACCTCCAACAACCTCAGTGCGCCGCCGGCTCCGGGCGTAGCGCGATGGCAGCGGTTTCCACTGGCAGAGCGTCGCGCACGTTGACCTGCACCAAGACTTCCCAATTCGTGGGGAATGTCTTGCCGGGCGCCACGGCGCGAATGCGGTTGTAGACGGACTTCATTTTTTCGGGGTTCGAGAAGAACTCACCGACGCCGGCGGAGCCTGCGCTGGAGCAGCCGGCCATCAGGAGCATGTTGAAACCGTACGGTGAAGTGGCCATCTGAATCACACCGTAATCGGTCACGGAAGACCCAGGCCCAGCGTGCGGCACATATTGCTTCTGCTCACCGGAGAGCGGCTTGACGTTCTCGATCCCGCGATCTTCGAAATTGAAATTGGACTTGAAAATGTTGTGATAGGTCCAGTCATTGATCTTCGGCCCGCCGAGCAGAATCAGATCCCCTTTCTGGACGTGGTCCCAGTTCAGGAAGCGCCCCTGTGTAAGACGAACCGGGCGTTGCAAGGACTGCATGAGGCGCCCCACGTTGAATGCAGCCACAGCCTCGCCCATCCCGGTATAATCTTCGCGCGTGGCCCGCAGGAACTGGAAGGGTTGGTTCTGGTCCATGTTATTCAGGGCGTCGTCGAAGGTGCCCTTGAGTTCTTTTGGCGCAGGGATGGTGTGACCGGGCATGGTGGGGATCGGCTGGTTAGACGGGGCGCCGTAGTAGAGGACTACTTTGGGATTGGTAAGCACGAGCAGGGTTTCCCGGTTGGGAGTTGCACCCAATTTGCCGAGGAGTTCGCCGTAGAAGGAATAGTCCTCGGCGGCAGCGGCCGAGCGAGCATTCACCTGCGGCTCGAATCGCCGGAGTAACCGCCAGTTTTCCAGTCCCAGCCACAAGACGGCCGCAATCATAACCGCCAGGCTCCCCAGCAGCACGGGCATCCACCTGCCGGCTGCTCTCGATTTTGGCTCCGTTGGAAGAACCGCCGCGACGGGCGCCCGCGCCGCCGGCTCAGCGACATCTGGGGGCTGTTCGCGCAGCCTGAAAACCGGTACATACCCGCCCTTCGGAACCTCGATCACCAACGGCTCGTTACGGCCTTCCCCGGCAAAATAAGTCTCCAGGCGCTTTCGAAGTTCGCGCGCCTCTACCCGGACGATGTTGTCCTCGTTGAGATTGTAGTCGGGTGCGCGGCCGAAGACGCGAGTTCCGATGGGTTGCTCACGGACGTTCTCGAGGCGGCCCAGAAGAGCGTGCTCGCAAATATACAGGAAGAAAGCGCGGAGCTTCGTGCAATTACGGAAATTAGAAGCGTTGGCGACTCTCTGCGCCAGCTCCCAACGCGGGTCCGTGAGGATATCGGCCGTAGGCTGCCGAGCTGTGGCTAGTTCCTTCATTCCAGGACGTAAGCTAACAGTAAGCTTGACCTTGTGCTGGCGAGTATAACACGGAGGACGGCTCCCACTCACAGGCCCGCCCGCCAATTGTATCGATTGCGTAACAGGCTGATAGGGCGAGTACTCTTACGGTAAATTCACCGTGAGTTCCCCTTGAATCGTCTACACGAGGTAAGGCAAAATTCAGCAAATTGCCTGGCGGATCTCGATACATATGTTGCGATGCAAATTAGGGGGGCGGTGGGAATGAAGATCTCTTTAAGTGCGTTGGTGTTGACCTTGACGGCCTTGGGTGTTCTGTTCGCGCAAGGAGAACGCGGGGCGATCACGGGACTAATCACGGATCCGAGCGGAGCTGCGGTTCCGAACGCCGAGGTGGTGGCGAAGGATTCGACGAACGGCCTTGAGTTCAAGGCGAAGACAACCTCGGCTGGCATCTACCGCATCCCCTATATGCCGCCGGCGACGTATCGCGTGACAGTAACAGTCCCGGGATTCAAGACGGCAGTCGTCGAGCCGGTACTGGTTTCAACAGCGGCGGTCGTTACTGCGAATGTGTCTATGCAGGTGGGTGATGTTACCCAGAGCCTCACGGTGAATGCGAATGAGACGCACCTGGATACGTCGACTTCACAAATCGGTTACTCGGTAACGCCCGAGGAATTCCGCACCTGGCCGATCGACAGCAGCGATTGCGGCCAACGCCAGATCCAGGCCTTCATCTTCAACAGCCTGCCCGGGGCAATTGGATGCTCTTTTCAGGGCTCGATCAACGGTGGCCCTACTTTTTCGCACGAGGTTTTGATCGAAGGAATGTCCATCGGACGCGCGGACATCGCCGGCGACACCGCCGAGTATACTCCCAGTGTCGACGCCGTCAGCGATTTCACTCTGCAAACCGGGGCCTTGAGCGCCCAGTATGGCGGAGGCTTGACCGCGGTTGCCAACTTCAACATCAAGTCCGGCACCAATCAATATCACGGCACCGGTTATGAGTACCTGTTTAACAACGCCCTCAATGCCAACTCCTTTGACAACAACGCAACCGGGATTCCGAAATCCAACAATGTGTTCAAGCAG
>DASYNU010000313.1:0-17721 GCA_036008345.1 Bryobacteraceae bacterium | reverse complement strand
CCGGGCGACGTGTCTCCATCAATGCCCAAATGGCCGCGGTTGAGTTGTCGCTGGACAAAAACTGGCTGCGCTACCGTACGTCATTCTTCTATTCTTCAGGCGATAAAGATCCTCGCGACGGCAGCGCACGTGGATTTGACACCATCTTCGACAATCCCAACTTTGCCGGCGGCTTCTTCAGCTTCTGGAACCGCGAAGGTTTGCGATTGACAGGCACGGGCGTGGCCCTGGAAAACGGAGGGAGCCTGGTGCCGGATCTCAAATCCAGCAAACTCGAAGGCCAGGCAAACTTCGTGAATCCCGGCTTGTTCCTATACAATGCGGGAGTGGATGCGGACCTCACGCCGAAACTGAAGGCGTTTGCGAATTTGAACCTGATCCGGTTCGCACGTACCGAATCGTTGGAGCTGTTATTATTCCAGAAACCAATTCACGCCGGAGTAGGCGCGGATTCCGGCCTTGGACTCACTTACCGGCCGCCGTTGTCGGAAAACATTGTACTCACGGGCGGCGTCAATGTCTTCGAGCCGTTCCAAGGTTTTCGAGAGATTTCCACCAATCGAACTTTGCTCGCCCTATTCGCCAATGTCCGTTTCCGCTTCTAAGACGCTCGCGATCACCGGCGCCTGCGGCGTCTCGGTAGCTTTTCTGTGCACGTTTTTGGTTGCCCAGCAAGCCGATCGCTCGCGGCTTCTGCAGCCACAGGAAGAGGCCGACCGCAAAAGCACCGGCTGCGTCGCCTGTCACGGCCAAACCGATTCTCCGTCCATGCATACTACCGGAACAGTCCGCTTAGGTTGCACCGATTGCCACGGCGGCAACGCCGCTATTCAACCACCCTCTGGAATCAAATCGGGCGACGCTCAATACGATCAGGCGAAGAAGCAAGCCCACCCGAAGCCGCGCATCGCGAGCATGTGGAAGAGCTCCGCGAACCCAGTTCGCCCCTATGCCAATTGGCTGAAGGAAAGCAAGGAATACATCCAGTTCGTCAATCCCGGCGATCTGCGCGTGGCGGAAGAAACCTGCGGATCTTCAGGCTGCCATGCTCGCGAGGTGCGGGCAGTCCAAACCAGCATGATGACGCACGGCGCCATGTTATGGCAGGCCGCACTCTACAACAACGGCGCATTCGCCTATAAGGATGCACGCTTCGGAGAAAGCTACTCGGCGGAAGGACTGCCGCAACGCATCAACACGTTTCCTCCACCGTCTCAGGAACAGACCCAAGTAAACGGCATACTTCCGCATCTGGAACCGCTGGCGCGCTGGGAAGTCTCTGAGCCCGGCAACGTGCTGCGCGTTTTCGAGCGCGGCGGAGGTGAGCGATCGGAAATCGGCAATCCCAATCCGGAGGAAGATCCCGGCCGACCCGATGTCAAGCTGAGCGACCGCGGATTCGGAACCGAGCTGCGCACAGATCCAGTCTTTCTGGGTTTGCAAAAAACACGTTTGCTGGATCCCATTCTTTCGCTCCCCGGCACCAACGACCATCCGGGCGACTATCGGCAAAGTGGCTGCACTGCATGTCACGTCATCTACGCGAACGATCGCTCGCCCATTCACTCCGGCCCTTATGCGCAGTTCGGCAACCTGGCGCACAGCTTCCAGCTTGACCCCACCATTCCGCGCAATGAATCCGGCCATCCCATCAAACACGAGTTCACGCGCTCCATCCCCACCAGCCAGTGCATCGTGTGCCACATCCATCCCGGCACAAACATGGTGGCGTCTTATCTCGGCTACATCTGGTGGGACAACGAGACGGACGGCGAGCACATGTATCCAGCCAAGCAACACAATCCGAGCGACGCCGAGCGCTATCAAGCTTGGATCGCTAATCCGGAAAGCGCAGCCGCGCGCGGTAAATGGAAGGATCTGGATTTCCTCGAAAAAATCGGCACGCCCGAATTTAACCGCGAGCTCAAACACACGCAATTCGCGGATTTCCACAGCCACGGCTGGGTTTTCCGCGCCGTCTACAAGCGCGATCGCAAAGGCGATCTGCTGGACGCGAAAGACAACGTGGTGCCGTCCGACGACCAGGACAAGTTCCAGAAGGCGGTTCATCTCCGCGATATTCATCTCGAAAAAGGGATGCACTGCGAGGACTGTCATTTTGCGCAAGACAACCACGGTAACGGCAATCTCTATGGAGAGACGCGCAACGCCGTGGAAGTGGATTGCGTAGATTGCCACGGAACAATTTCAAAGAAGGCGAGCTTGAAAACGTCCGCGGCTGCGGCGCCACCCGGCGGCACCGATCTCGCGCTGCTCCGCACGCCTTCGCGCCAGCGCCGCTTCTATTGGCAGGATGGCAGATTATTTCAGCGCTCCATGGTGGAGCAGAATCGCGAGCCTTGGGAAGTGGTGCAGGTACTGGACACCATCACGCCCGGCAACCCACACTACAGCGAGAAATCGCGTCTCGCAAAGACAATCCAAAAAGACGGCGCCACCTGGGGCGACGCCGCGGCCAGCGAATCATCCCTGGCTCACGCCAACAGCAGCATGACCTGCTATGCCTGCCACTCCTCCTGGACCACCAGCTGCTTCGGCTGTCATCTGCCCATGATCGCCAACAAGAAGATGCCCATGCTGCACAACGAAGGACTCACCACGCGCAACTATACGTCCTACAATTTCGAGGTGTTGCGCGACGACATCTACATGCTGGGCATCGATGGCACGGTGACCAAGCATCGCGTCGCACCCACGCGCTCCACTTGCGCGGTGGTGGTGAGCTCGCAGAACGCCAATCGCGACTGGCTGTATTACATGCAGCAAACCGTTTCGGCCGAGGGCTACAGCGGATTTGCGTTCAGCCCTTACTATCCGCACACCGTGCGGTCCACCGAAACCAAAACCTGCACCGATTGCCATGTCTCCCGCGATGGTGACAACAACGCATGGATGGCGCAGCTCCTGATGCAAGGCACTAATTTGGTAAATTTCATGGGGCGCTACGTGTACGTTGCGGAGGGGTCCCACGGCTACGATGCGGTTCCGGTTGCCGAGCATGATGACCCTCCCGCAGTCTTCGGCAGCGATCTCCAAAAGCTGGTTTATTCGCACGACTACGAAGAATTGCAGAAGCATCATGGAGAGTTGGAAGAAGCGGACCACAAGGAAGGCAACGTTTTAGACGTCCAGCTACGCGGCGAATATCTTTACGCCGCGCTCGGTAAAGGGGGCTTCCGCGCATTCGATGTCGCGAACATCGATAACAAAGATTTTTCGGAGAAGATGGTCACTGCACCGGTCTCTCCGTTGGGCCAGCGATTCTATGTGAAGACCAAGTTCGCTACTGCCGTCGGCTCGCCGTCCACGCTGGCCGTGGATCCTCTGCGCGTACATATCCCCGCCAATGAGGAACAGCCGATCGCGTTATTCTACGGCTTTCTTTATGTCACGGACCTCGAGGAAGGATTGGTAATCATCGGCGATCCGAACCTGAAGAGCAAGACTCCCGGCGTAGGCACGCTCTTGGACGGAAATCCCGCGAATAATTTCCTAAAGCGCGCCGGCGCTTTCAATCCGGGTGGAATCTTAAACGGCGCGCGACGCATCACTATCGCAGGGCATTACGCTTACATTCTATGCAACCGCGGGTTGGTAGTGGTAAATATCGAAAATCCACTCGCCCCGAAAGTGGAATCGGAAATCGCGCTCGCGGAACCGCAAGGCGTGGCCGTCCAGTTCCGCTACGCGTTCATCGTGGATCACGAAGGCTTGAAGGTTTTGGATGTCACCTCGCTGGCCCATCCCCGTATAATTCCAGGCGGGACACTGCCACTCGAAGACGCTCGCAACATCTACGTCGCGCGCACCTATGCGTACGTAGCCGGCGGCAGGCAGGGATTGGTGATTGTGGATGTGGAGCGCCCCGAGCATCCGAAACTCGATCAGACCTTCAACGCCGGAGGCAAGATCAACGATACGCGCGACGTAAAGCTGGGGATGACCAGTGCCAGCGCTTTTGCTTACCTGGCCGATGGTAAGAACGGCCTGCGAATCGTCCAACTCTTCGCACCCAACGACACGCCGAACTATCTCGGCTTCAGCCCGCGCCCCACGCCCAAATTGATCGCCACGTATCACACCAAAGGTCCGGCGCTAGCGGTTTCGAAAGGCATCGACCGCGATCGCGCCGTGGATGAGGACGGCAACCAGCTCGCGGTATTCAACCGCCGCGGCTCGCGTCCGTTCAACCGCCCTGAGGCCGAGCGGCTATACATGCGCAACGGCCAGCTCTACACAGTGACGAAAGATCCGCCAAGCCCCGCCGCAAAGTAACCGAGCCGCGACCGTGAGGGAGTCGGTTTCCTCACAAATCCATCGACATCACTTTCCTAGCCCCCTCCGGCCACGTCCCACCCAAAAACTGCTCAATCGCGCCAAACACCAATTCCTCCGCCTCCACCCACGGCGCATGACCCGCATTCTCGACACTCAACAGCCGCGCATTCGGCAACATCATCGCCCACTCGCGCCCGCCACCGTACGGGGCGCTGCGGTCTTTCATTCCATGAATCGTCAATACGGGCGCCTGAGCGTTTGACAGCTCGTTGAAGTCAAGTTCCTTCATAGACGGTAAAATGCTCTCACTCCAATACTTCATGAAATTGCGCTCATTCGCCAGCTCGCATCGTCCCCAGTTGATTCTTCCCGCATCCGCGGGATTCGAAACGTAGATCACCCGTAGAATGTCCCAGAACTTTTTGCAGAACTCCACAGGATCTGTAGATCCTCTTTCCTGTTGCAATTCGCCAAGCTTCGAGAACACTTCCGTGAGCGTCGCATCAGCGCACATCAGATGAGCCGGATACTGCCTGCCGGCATGCGGCTGCATCGGACCGATTTGCACCACTCGATTAACGAACTCCGGATGCTTCATCGCGTACAGGATCACCATCAGCCCTAGATACGAGTGTCCGATGACGTCAACCCGGCTGATTCCGAAATGACGGCGCACAGTTTCCAAATCATTTACATCGTTGTGGGTGCCTGCCGCGAGCTTAGACAGATCGCTGACTTGATCCGACCAACCGCGATTGCGAAGATCGTAAACGATCAACGTACGATCTTCGCAGAGACAGTCGAAATCATCGGCCATATGAAATCCATTTGGGATTACGACAGGCTTCGCACCACTTCCGATCTGGCGAAAGAACAGGCGCACTCCATCGCCGGTGCCCACATAACCTTCGCTGATCTGCATGTGTTGTTGGAAAAACAAAAAGCCGCGGCAAGCGCGGCGTCTGAAATTTCAGACTATAGTAGACGGAGCATGCATGTCAAACTTGCCGAACAATGAGCTTCTGAAACGTCTGAACATCCGACACCCTATCATCCAGGGCCCGCTGGGCGGAGGCCCCAGCACACCGGAACTAGTAGCAGCGGTTTCGAACGCGGGAGGTCTCGGCTCACTCGGCGCGGCCTATCTCAGGCCGGAACAGATCACTGCCGCTATTCAGAAAATTAAATCGCTTACAGAAAAACCGTTTCAAGTAAACCTGTTCGCGGGCGGGTGGGATGCGAACGCACACTCTGATCCGCAGCCGATGCTGGAGCTTTTGACGGAGATTCACCACGCGCTCGGCTTGCCGCCGCCCGCTCCTCCGCTGCCCAAGCCCGATCCGTTCCCGGAGCAATTCGAGGCCGTCCTCGACGCACAGCCGCCCATCTTCAGTTTCACTTTCGGCATTCCTAATCCGGACGCTATGGCCCGGCTGAAAAAACGCGGGATTTTTATTCTTGGCACCGCGACCACTGTTGCGGAGGCGCTTCTGTTGGCCGGAGCCGGAGTGGATGCCATCGTCGCACAGGGTACGGAATCAGGCGCTCATCGCGGAACTTTCGCCGGCCCATTCGAGTTGTGCATGGTCCCAACTTTGGAATTGGTCCGGGGAATTACCGCGGTTGTCCCGAAACCCGTGATCGCCACCGGCGGCTTGATGGATGGCCGCGACATCGCTGCGGCAATCGCGGCAGGTGCGTCCGCTGCATCACTCGGCACCGCATTCCTGGTCTCAACAGAATCCGCCGCGCCGCAAGCTCACAAGCAAGCTATTCTGTCCGCCACGAAGGACAACACCGTGATCACTCGCGCTTTCTCCGGACGGCCTGCGCGCGGTCTTCCAAATGTGTTCATCCAGAAACTAACGGGTCGTGAAAACACCATCCTGCCTTATCCGCTGCAGAACGCACTCACGCGTGCCATGCGCGCCGCCGCTGCCGAGCAAGCGAACCCGGATTTCCTCTCGCTCTGGGCGGGACAAGGCGTGGCCCGAGCCCGCGCTATGCCGGCAGCCGAGTTGGTCAAACACCTGGCAGCCGAAATTACTTCGGATTGAGCCTGAAGCGAACGTACATGTTGACCGAAACGGGATGGCTGCCGTAATAAGGCTTGATAGCGTCTGGCATCGTGTATGTAGTGAAATTCGCTCCGATTCCGGTCTGGACATCATGGTAAGTGCCGATGTCGCGCGTGTATCCGGCCGTGTATGCGCCGATTCGAAAAGTGGATCCCACCGTGCGATCAAGCTGAGCTTCGAGGGCCGGCTGGTCACTAAAAAGCTCGTCTTTATCCACCAGCTCGATTCGCCCCGTAAAGAAATTCTTCCGCCGGTATGGCGCCACGGATTCCAACAGGTACGAATTCAAATTGCGCCCGTCCAGTATCTCGTGGTTACGTCCCCAAATCAAACTGGTGGACCAACTCGACCCCTGCATCGGACGCGTGTAGTGGATCGAAGCGGTAGCGCGCACCACATCGCCAGGCTCCTGCCGCTCGGGCTTAGCAATCCTTCCTACAGAAACTTGCGCCAACCAATTCTCACTCGGGAAAACCGACAAACGCGTAGCCCAGGAATTGATCGGGCCATATTGGATGATCCAGCGATTCTCGCCCGGCTCGGTTCCATAAAACCCACTCGCTTCCAGGCGCACCTTATCGTGCAGCATGATGGCGGCGGTGATAACTTCATCGGCGATGTGCGTGGAATCTTGCCAGTGATGAGAGAGCGTAGCCTGCGGCAATTCGTCCGCCGACGCGCGATGCGGGAAGGCCACCGGACCAAGCGCCGGATCGCCCACCGGCGCAAAGTAAAACTGCAGCATGGTGTTTTCTCCCAGCGGATGTGCGTAGTGGAATCCCAGCCCCATGATGAAATTGTGCGGATGCTGTGCGTCCACCAGCGGCTTGCCGAATGCCGTTTCGCCCGTTTGAAACAGTTCCGGATAGCGTCTGTCCGTGATGGTGGCTGGATCCAGGCTGAGCATGGTTTGAAACATGAAGCTGCCGCCGGCCAGATCGTGGCTGGCTGCGAACATGCCCCAATTCGCCGAGTAGAATTTGTCGCCGCCGCGTGGGCCGCTCTCTTGCGTGTCCACCACGAATGCCTGGGCCATGAACATCAGGCTCCAGTCGTCGGGTTTCAGCATGAGCATCGGCATGGGCCAGGACTGCGGATTCATGCCGGTCCCCGACGCCTGGCCCATCAGATAGACGCCGGCCTGATTCATGCCGCCCATGTTCATTTCTTGCGCGCCGGCGACTGGCAGTAACAATAAACACACTATGGGAATTCTGGACACAATTCACCTCTTTTTGATTTGGCCGCGAATAAACGCAAATCACGCACTCTTCAACGCGCCCTACAAACGGCCGGCGCTAAACCGAACCGCGCGCGGAAGCAAGCGTAACGATTCTAGACTCGAAGAGGTAAAGGTGTGGCTTTGCCGACCGGCGTTGGCGGCGACGATGCAAACAGTTCAACAAACTGGTGCGGCAACGAATTCAAGAACAGCGCAGGCAGTTTCACCAGTGCCATCAAAACAGCGCCCGGCATCGCAACCCGCACCGAACTCGTCACCACATCATGCTGCAACGAACAATGCACGGATTTTCCCTGCCCGTGCTGATGGCAATGCGGAGCGCTCTTGCCGCATGTTTGCGTAAGACAATTCGCGAAGCACTGGGCGTTGAGCGCCACCAACGCAACCGTGAGCAAAATCAGAACTCTACTCCAGCACCGCATTTTTCTCCAGATTAACACGCATCCGCTACAATGGAGGGTCCCAGCCATTTCCCCATGATCCAAACGCTATTCGGCTCCGTTCCGCAAGAACCCAACCTGCTTGAGCGCCTCAAGGCCGGCATTCAGAAGACCCGCGAAGGTTTGGTGGATCGCCTGGAAGACGCCATCGCCGGACGGAAAGAGATCGATGCCGACGTTCTCGAAGAAGTGGAATACGCATTGATCACAGCCGATATCGGCGTAAATACCGCCTCCGAGATTCTAGAGAGCATCCGCCAGCGCGTGGACCGCAAACAGGTGGGCGACTCCCAGCAGATCAAGCAGCTCATCGCCGAGCATCTGCTGCAGGTGTTGGAAGCTGCCGAGCGCCCTATACCGCGCCTGACGGACCCGCCTGCCGTAGTGATGGTGGTGGGCGTAAACGGTTCCGGAAAAACCACTACCATCGGAAAATTGGCTGCCCGCTACAAAGCCGAAGGCCGCAGCGTGCTGTTGTGTGCTGCCGATACGTTTCGCGCCGCGGCCATCGAGCAGCTACAGGTCTGGGGCGAGCGGACCACCACCGACGTCATCCGCCAATCCCCGGGCGCCGATCCAAGCGCGGTTTTGTTCGACGCGCTGACGGCCGCCAAAGCGCGCAAAGTGGATTACGTAATCGTCGACACGGCAGGCCGGCTGCACACCAAAACAAATCTCATGGCCGAGCTCGAAAAAATGCGCCGCACCGCCGCTAAGGTGATCCCCACCGCCCCGCACGAGGTCCTGCTGGTTCTGGATGCAACCACTGGGCAGAACGGCCTGGAGCAGGCACGTAAATTCACTCAATCGAGCGGCGTCACGGGCCTGGTGCTCACCAAACTGGATGGAACAGCTAAAGGCGGGATCGTAGTCGCCATCGCGCGCGAACTGAACTTGCCCATTCGCTATGTCGGCGTCGGCGAACAAGCCGCCGACCTGCTGCCCTTCGAGCCGGACAAATTCATCGCGTCGCTCTTCGCCACATGAGCAATCCGTGGATGGATGAAGCGCTGGAACTGGCGCGGCGTGGCGTGGGGCGCGCCAGTCCCAATCCCGCGGTTGGCGCAGTTCTGGTGAATGGCGGCGAAGTGGTGGGGCGCGGCTATCACATCTACGCGCAGGTGAAGCACGCGGAAATTCTCGCGCTGGAGCAAGCCGGCGAACGCGCCCGCGGCGCCACGCTCTATGTCACCCTCGAGCCCTGCGCGCATCATGGCCGCACGCCACCTTGTTCTGACGCTTTAGTTGAGGCTGGCGTGACGCGAGTGGTGGCTGCCATGCAAGATCCGAATCCGCTCGTATCCGGCCAAGGGTTCGCCCGTTTGCGCGATGCCGGCATCGCCATCGAGATGGCTTCTGAATACACCGGCGAGGCCTTTCAATTAAACGAAGCTTTCATCCACTCCATGCGCACAGGCCGCCCGCTGGTCACCTTGAAAGCCGCGCTGACTTTGGATGGCAAGATCGCGGCTCCCGAAGACAATTCAGGGTGGATAACCAGCGTCCGCGCCCGCGCACACGTCCAGCAAATCCGGCACGATTCCGACGCCATCCTCACCGGCATCGGAACCGTATTGGCCGACGATTGCCTGCTGACCGATCGCACCGGTCTCGAACGCAGCCGCCCGCTGCTGCGCATTGTGGCGGATTCCACGTTGCGCATCCCACTCGATTCCCGCATCGTCCGGAGCGCCGCCGGCGACGTCGCGATTCTGACCACTTCGGCCGCGCCCGAAGAACGCCGCCGCACTCTCGAATACCGCGGTGTCCGAGTCCTTGTCTTTGACGGTCCCGGGGGCCGGGCTGATCTTCAAAAACTGCCGGAATATCTCGCCCGGGAACAATACCGGTCACTCATGATCGAATCCGGCAGCAAGCTCAACTGGGCCGCGCTCGAAGCCGGAATCGTGGATAAGATCTTCTTTTATTACGCGCCCAAGATCTTGGGAGGCCTGCAATCTCTTCCAGTGGCCGGGGGCGCGGGCAGGCTACGCCGCACCGATGCCATCCAGCTTCAGCGCGTGAAGCTGCACTCCATTCCTCCGGATGAATTCGCGGTGGAAGCTTACCTGGAGAAATAAATATTGTTTACCGGAATAGTAGAAGAGGTAGGAACAATCGCAGCGCCCGGCGCTCGCATGAACGTCCAATGCCGCAAAGTGCTGGAAGACACGCGCGAAGGCTCCAGCATCGCGGTGAATGGAGTCTGCCTGACGGCCACTAGCGTGGATGCTGCCGGATTCTGGTGCGACCTGTCACCAGAGACCCTGGCGCGCACTAATCTAGGCGCCCTACACGAAGGATCGCGTGTGAATCTGGAGCGTCCCGCCGCGGTCGGCGACCGTCTGAGCGGCCACATCGTACAAGGACACGTGGATGGAACAGCAGAGTTCGTTTCGCTCGATCCACTCCCAGACGGCAACTGGTGGCTGAAAATTCGCGTACCCAAAGAGCTCGATCGCTACCTGATCCACAAAGGCTCAATCACGCTGGACGGCGTAAGCCTAACCATCGCATCGCTCGAAGAGAATGTGGCGGGAGTAGCGATCATTCCTTTTACGTACGAGAATACGGTTATCGGAAACTATGTCGATGGGACGAAGATTAATGTCGAGGTTGATTTGATCGGGAAATATGTGGAACGGTTTCTCGTTTCTCGTTTCTCGTTTCTGGTTGGGGGCGGTCGAGGCGGCCTCGAAGATAACGAATGAACCCGCCGATCACCTGTCGAACTCTTTCTGTCTGCGAATAGAGGCGCTCAAAATCCGGCTGCGCGACATACCCGAGGTCCATTGCTATGTAGAGGTGACTTTGTACTTCCACGGATGAGGCTTGAGCTATGGTCAAATACGGATAAACTCGACTTTGCCGTTTCGCTCAAAGCCTTCCGCGATGTTAGCCATGATGGAGACGCTGGAGCGTTGAATCTGATCCCGCAACCCAAAATCTCTGGCAAACGGCCCATGGCGCGAAGCGCCATAAATCTCAACGGCAAGTTGCCGCGCGAGCTGCCAGCTCTCAATTTCCTGAAACCCAGAGATCACCACACGATGATAGTGCCAACAAACCGAGTAAGCTCTCAACGAGAAATGAGAAACGAGAAACGAGAAACGAGAAAACGAATTCTCAGTCCCCCAGTTCCTTCCTGATTTCCTCGGCAACCGCTCGTGCCTGTTGAATCGCTCCAATCTCAAAACTAATCGCTCCCACTCGCGGATGCCCGCCGCCGCCGTAGCGTTCGCAAATGGTCGCCAGGTTATGCGCCGGAGGTTCGGGAGCCCATGGGTTCGAGCCCACCGAAACTTTCGTGCGGAAGCTGGACGTACTCACCGATACCGTGTAAGTGGCGTCCGGAAAGAGATAGTAGGGTATGAATTTGTTGTAGCCTTCCATCCCCTCGCTCGCTAAATCGAAAAATATCACTCCGTTGTCGCTGTGCGCGTGGCGGCGAATTACGTCTATGGAACGAATGTGGCGTTCGTGCAGCGGTGCGTACAATTCCTTCAGTTCAGGCTCCAGCATAATCTCGCCCAGCGTTCGATGCCGCATCCAGCGGATGATCTTGTGGATGATCTCGGAGCCTTTCGCGCTCTCTATCACCAGCGTAAGTTGCATAGCCGGCGCGCGCAGCTCCACGGCTTCCTGAGCGTTGGTGTATTGGGCGCCGTCGATGATATCCGCCCACTCCACCAACTCGGCTAAATCCGGCGCTTGAAAACCAAATTTATCGCGTGCCACGCTGGCGATGAACATGGTGCACGAGCGATACGAAGGGTCGAACAATTTCTGTCCGCTGTGATCCCGCTTGAAGTGTTCGGCGTCCTCAGGGCTCAAAAACGCACTCTGGTGATGATCGAACCACCAGCCCAAGCGCGGGTCCGGCGAATACTTGAAATCTACGATGGCGTTCACGTCGCCGTCAAAAAGCCCATCCTCGAAAAGCTGCGAAGCTTTGTGGGCCAGGCCCGTGAATTCGAAGGAAGCGGCGGGCGCGAATTTGCCCTCATAAAAGCGGCTGAAGAATGCGGCTGACGCAGCCCCATCGAAACAGTGATCGTGATAGAGAATTCTCACCCGCATGGATTCGGTTCCATTAAAGTTGGAAAACCATCCAGCTTGCCTCAAGTGAGGGGTTAAATGCAAGTGGGGTGCTGGGACCTGTCGGGCGCGGATGCACTTTCAGAAGCATTTATAAGAATACCACTGGAGAACCGGGGCGCAACTGGCAGGCAGCTGGAGAACTTCTCACTCCACGTTGAAGTCGTTCCGCAGCACTTCCAGGTTCTTTTGCGCCAGCGGCTGAAATGGCCCTTCGATCGCCAGGCACAGCTTGCTGAACCTTGCGGCTTCTATGGCCCTGGCCTTGTCGCGAAGTTGACCCGCCAAAGCATAATTGTCGTATCCAAGATAGAAATATGCCGCAGCCAGCAATTGTGCGTCGTCCTGAATCAGATCGAGGGCGGCACGCAAATACCGGTCCGAGAGGCCGTAGCGGGCCTGCTTGCCGTAAACCACGCCGATCATCCAGTTGGCGCCGCCGGTGTAGCGCGCTTTCTTCTTCTCCCAGTCCTGGGCGCTCACCCCTTCCGGCTTGCGCTTCTGATCCAACACTTCCAACACACGCAATGAGTAGCTCAAAACCTTCGACAGGTCCTCTTCCCGACTCATGTAATGATTGGCGATGCGCATCAGGTAATCTTCATTATTCGGATCTGTCGCCAGCCCCTTCTCAGCCATTGCGAACGCCTGCGCCGGGTTGGCCTCTTCACGAACCCTGATATTTCTCTTCACTGCCGCCAGGAATTGGCTTTGTGGATTGCGTTGCTCCAAGGCTTGAATCAGTTCTGTCTTCCTTTGCGAATTTGCTTCCAGCGCCGCTTGCGAAGCCAGCACATACTCGGAATAAGCCAACGCCTGATTTGCGAATTCAATCTGTTTGGTCCAATCCGGAACGTCGTCAGCGTCCGCGGGCTTCGGCGTCAGCACCGCTTTAGAAGCGGCATCCCAGGACGCTAACGCGAATTTCCGGACCAGCTCCGGATCTTTCTGAGCCTCGGCCGCCTGCAGTGCCGCGAATGCAGAATCCAGGTCGGCAGCATCCAACCCAAGCAGGCTCTGAGCGGTTCCGAGCACCTTGTCCCATTGCTTGGCGGCTACGTAGATGGGAAGAAGTTGCTCGTATACCCAAGCCACCGACGTGGCCTTGGGATATTGCGCGACATACTTCTCAAGGAAGGCCAGCTTGCGTTCCGGAAGGGGCTCCTGTTGAATCCGCTGCAGCAGGATGCCATCCTCGCTCTCCGGATCGATATCCAATTTGTGCCGGCCTGCCCCCAATGCTGTTGTGACAAGCAGCGCCGCGAGCGCTGGAACAAAAAGCCGCATCAATATCTTCCCGAAATCCAGGCGCATCTATATACTTCATATGTCGGAGCAACCCTGTAGAAACTTTAGGCGTCCGGCCTTAGAACCTCGGTACCAAAAATCAACGAACGTACCGACTCCCTCACCGTCGCGGTTTCGGTAACACTTTCTAAGCATGAGATATTCTTTCCAAACCGCGAGCGTAAGCGGCCGGTGCCTTTGATTTTTCCAACTTAGAACCTCGGTACTCTTAGCAGCAGCCCGCCGCGCAATGGTAGAATCGCGAAGCATCAAAATATATGATCCTTCCCGATTCCTACGCAAGCGCCCTGCTGCTGATCATCCTGTCCATGCTCTGCTGGGGTTCCTGGGCGAACACTTTCAAGCTGACTGGTAAGCCCGCGGGCCAGTGGCGCTTCGAGTTGTTTTACTACGATTACTCCATTGGCGTGCTGGTAGCCGCGATCATCGCGGCATATACTTTCGGTTCCATGGGGAGCGAGCTATCGTTCTCCGATAATCTCTTGGTCGCTGCAAAACGAAACATGGCCTACGCGGTGGCCGCCGGCATGGTGTTCAATCTGGCAAATATGTTGCTGGTTGCTGCCATCTCTGTAGCCGGTCTCGCAGTAGCCTTCCCGGTTGGAATCGGACTGGCCCTGGTGATGGGCGTCATCTGGAACTATTTCCTGAATCCACAGGGCAATCCAACGCTGCTCGCCGCAGGCGTGGCGCTGGTGGTGTGCGCCATCATCGTGGATGCGTTGGCCTACACCGCTCACGCTAAATCCGCCTCATCGCCGCCGGCCACGCGTGGCAGATCGAAGTCCTCCGCCAGTAGTAAGGGGATTCTCTTAAGCCTGATCAGCGGCGTGTTGATGGGCTCCTTCTATCCGCTGGTTGAAATGTCCAAGGGTGGTGGCATCGACGCGGCCGGTTTGGGCCCCTACGCCGTCGCCTTCCTCTTCTCACTCGGCGTCTTTTTTTCCACGTTCGTTTACAACCTGTATTTTCTCAATCTGCCCGTCCAGGGCGAGCCTTTGTCGATGTTCGCCTACTTCAAGGGAACGCTCGGGCAGCACGCGCTAGGGATTATCGGCGGCATCATCTGGTGTACCGGAGCGATCTCGAACTTCGTCGCGGCCAGTTCCCCGAAATCAGTTCAAGTAGGTCCCGCCGTCAGCTACGCTATCGGGCAGGGCGCCACCATGGTGAGCGCGCTATGGGGCGTCCTGGTGTGGAAAGAATTCTCGGGCGCCCGCACCAACGTCAGAGTGCTGCTGACGCTCATGTTTGTTTTGTTTCTGGCGGGGTTGATGTTGGTCGCGATAGCGCCGCTTTACGTTAGCTAGTTATTCGGTTGTTCGGTTGCTCGGTTCGGTATGCGTGAGAATTGTTGACCATTTGGACACTAATGTTCCGTGGGCATTCGACAATTCGAAGAGATCGAAGGCTGGAAAGAAGCCCGAGTCCTTGCGGCGAAGGTTTACGACATATCGAACCATGGGCGGTTCAGTACCGATTTCGGACTTCGCGATCAAATCCGCAGAGCTTCAGTGTCAATCATGGCGAACATCGCGGAGGGCTTCGGACGTGGTGGAAAGACTGAGTTCCTCAGGTTCCTCCGTATTTCACGCGCCTCCGCCCTTGAGACTCAGAGCCACCTCTACATCGCGCTTGACCTCGGCTACCTCAGCACAGAGGACTTCGAAACTCTGCACAAACAGGCAATTCGGGTAACACACCTTGTTGGCGGATTCATCAACTATCTCTCCCACCACGAAGAACCGAACAACCGAATAACCGATTAACCGAACAACGGATGGGCAAGAAATCGCTGAAGCGATTCCTTGTCCAGACTGCCCTGCGCTATCGTGGCGTTTCCACCTCCCCGTCCCCCGACGTCGGCCAACGCCGCCTTCAGTACCTCGCCCGCATTGATTCCACTGTCTTTCGAAGCCGCCAGTAAAACTGACGGGGGATCTTCAGCCAGCGCTAGAAAAACGGCCTGGCCACCCGCAGTGAAACTCTGGGCTTCCGCGCGCAGCTCTTCGGAAATGTTCCCGACCCTCCGCTGGATCTTTCGTAGTCCGTCCGCGCCAGGCGCGGTGGCAGCATGCAGCTCCCGTCCCTTTGCCAGCGCCAGTTCGTTCCCGAGACGGCGCCGGGCTTTCTCGGATTCCTGCAGCTTCTCCTGATGCGCGGCGACCACTGCCGGCGTCTCGTCCAATGCAGAGGAGAACGCGCGCGCAATCGCCGAGAGCGCGCCGTAATCGGCTTGAGCTCGCTCCACCGCTCGCATGCCGCATACGAATTCAAGCCTTTGATTCCCGCGAATCCGATCCAGCTTGCGGATCAGAATCGCGCCAATCTCCGCGGTGCCGCGAACGTGCGTGCCGCCGCAGGCGCTGCGATCCAGATCCTGGATGCTTACAATCCGCACGGTCCCCTCCCGTTCGGTCGGCTTCCGCAAACCCAGGTCCTGGGATGAATTCTCGAAGCTCACCCGCACCGGCCGGTTCTCGAATACAATTTCGTTGGCGCGGCGCTCAGCCTGCCGTATTTGGTTCGGTTCCAGGGGACGCTCAATATCGATAGTGCTGGCATCGGCGCCCAAATGAAAACTGACCGTAGGCGCATTGAAAAGCTCAATCAATACCGCCGAGAGAAGATGCTGGCCGGTGTGTTGCTGCATGTGGTCGAAGCGCCGCCGCCAATCGATTGCGCCCGCGATCTCTTCTCCGGTTACCGGCCCGCTCAAAATGTGCGCGATCCGTTCCTCTTCATCCACTACCTCCGTCACGCGGACCCCGCCGAGTTGACCGGTATCGAAGGGTTGGCCGCCAGAGACTGGATAGAAGGCGGTGCGGTCCAGATAGATTTTTTGACGGTCCGGGCTCGCGTCCACTATGCGGGCCCGGAACTCGGTCAAATAGCTGTCGTGATAGTAAAGACGCTCTGTCACTGCAGCGCTATTTGTACCACATTGCTTGCAACATCGCCGACGCTAAAGTAGAGGGCCATATCTCCTGTGGGCAGCCCGCCAGGTATCGTTATATTGATCTGGTAAAGTCCGACAAAGGTCGGGGCCAGTCCGGCGAAATCGGGAACGAAACAATCCGCCTTCGAAAACGGATTGGCCTCGCCCAGACAAACCTTCACAGCCGGTACTTTGGCGAGATTTGGAGATCCGGGGGCCGCTGTGCCTGTCGCAACAGCAGGCGTGGTTTGCCCCAGCCCGATCACATACGCGATCACCACATCGCCGGCCTTGGCTGGATGCGAGGGGGTACCCGTTACAACCGGAGGCGAATCAGACGTGTTTAGGACTGCGTAGGGGCCTCCGTTCAGCAGCAGGAATCGCGGAGCGCTGGCTGCGATATTCGCCGCAATCAAATTTCCCTGTTGACCGTTGCGGATTACCTGCACCGTTGTGGGGCCTGGCCGGACCTCAAATGGCACCTCGAAATCGATCTGGCCGTTCGATATGAAATACACAGGCGCTGGTATGTTGTTCACCAAAACCTGAGTGCCGTTCACATTTGTCGGCAAAGGAAGACCGCTGGGATAAGCCAGGGCGCCCAGTGTAAACTGATCGCCGAACACGGCGGCGATATCCCCTTGCGCTAAGGCTTCTCCCGAGGCGAACGTGCCGTTGTTGACTGCCGCGCCCGCGTATGCCACCGGCGGACCCTCCGCTTCCACGGTGAACTCAACTGGAATAACCACGCTGTTGTTGGCGGCATTACTTGCCACGGTAACGGTGCCCGGGTAGGTACCGGCGGTGAGCGAAGTTGGGTCGGCGGTAATGGTAACTGACGATCCGTTCGTAGCTGCTACCGCAGTAAGCCAAGTCCCCGTGGCAGCGGCAGCCGTAACGCCCGAAACGGTGAGCGTCCCTTGTCCACCGTTCGATATCGCTATAGTCGCAGTTTGCTTAATCGAAGCGGCCACGCCCGTCAAGGAGACGGTGGCAGAGCTCGAGACCAGAATCGGCATCGTTGTTACGTTGAGGACCACGGAAATAGCTTTATTGTCCGGAGCAAATGAGGAGCCTGTTAGCGTGATCGTGGCAGTGGATTGGCCGGCCGCCATTCCGCTCGCCGCCGTCACTGTTAGTTTGTAGGGAACATTAAACGTGAACGTACCCTGCCCATTCACGGCCAGTGAAAGCCACGGGCTTTCCGGCGCCACCGTGTCCTTCACCGGCGACGCTGTGATGAAATCCTGGGACGCGGAACCACCCGGCGGCAGGTAGAACACCAGATTACTCGGCACGGCTCCACCTACCATCGCC
>DASYNU010000312.1:0-42698 GCA_036008345.1 Bryobacteraceae bacterium | reverse complement strand
GAAACCGGCGGAGGCTTTTTTAACGTTTCCAAAAAATACGGCATCGATCAAATCTACGCCTCCATTCAAGATGAGCTGCGCAGCCAATACAGCCTGGGATATGTGTCCGACCAACCAGTGAGGATCTCAGAATTCCGCAAGCTCCAATTGTCCGTCAAACAAAAAGGCCTGGTAGTGCAAGCCCGCGATAGATACTGGGCCCAGCGTTAATTTCCCCAAATCACTGAGCGATCGATGCTGGCAATGGTCGCCCGCCCCGTTAGCATCATCGCCATTTCAAATTCCTTGCGCAAAATCTCCACCACCCGCGTGACCCCCTCCGCACCTCCCACCCCCAGGCCATACAGATAAGGCCGCCCGATTCCCACCGCCTTAGCGCCCAGCGCCAGCGCCTTCAGCACATCCGTTCCGCGCCGGATGCCCCCATCCACAATCACCGGAATCCTGCCCTCTACTTTTTCCACCACCAACGGAAGCGCATCAATGGTCGCGGGTACCGTATCCAAATTGCGCCCGCCGTGATTCGATACCACGATTCCCGAAACTCCCGCCTTCACCGCGATCGCAGCGTCATCCGGATTCAAAATGCCCTTCAGCAACACCGGAGTCTTCGCGAAACTCAGTAGCCAGTCGATATCCTTCCAGGTCAGTGTTGGATCCAGATAGTCCTTGCCTTGGAGATTTGGCAACGGCCGCTCGGGCAACTCGCCGCGGGCGCGCTCTTCGCGATTGCGCGCGCCGTGCGTGGGCGAATCCACGGTTACGCAAAGGGCGCGGCACCCGGCGCTCTCCGCACGCTGCACCAGATCGTGCGTGAATCCTCGATCCTTCTGCACATAAAGCTGGAACCACACCGGACCAGTAGCAGCCTTGGCAATTTCTTCGGCGCGCAATGAAGCGCTGCTACTGATCACCAGCGTCGCCTGAGCCGCGCCCGCGCCACGCGCTGCCGCTAAATCGCCATTCGGATAAACGAAACCCTGCGCTCCAGTGGGCGCGAGTAGGATTGGAAACGGCAGCTCCTGTCCGAATAATTGGACGCGCGTGTCCAGTTTCGAAACATCCACCAGCACTCGCGGCCGCAAGCGAATATGTTCGTAAGCTTCGCGATTCCAACGCACCGTCAGCTCATCTGCCGCACCGCCTTGAATGCGTTCCCACGCTCCATGCGAAATACGCGTGCGCGCCAGCGATTCAAAATCGGGCAGCGAAAGCAGATCAGGGCTCTGAGCACGAAGGCGTGCGCTCGCCAGGCCCAGTGCGGAAAGTAGCGCGACCCTTCTAGAAACCATATCGCTCAACTCGTGTGATCCAGAATGATCTTCCATCCCTGGCCAGTTTTGTGGAACAGCAGCGTAAAGATTCCCGCCGCTTCACCCCCCGCCTCGGCCGTACGGTCCAGATGAAATTTCCCGATCACGGAAGCGTACTCCGTCCCGAGCATCCGCGTCTCGATATCGGCAAACCGCAGCGTCCCCATTTTCTCGCGCGTCGGATAGCTCTTCAAATAGCGCGCTAACACCAGCGCGTGCCCCTTCGTAATCGCTTTGCCGACGAACGTAGTGGCTTCGGAATTCTCATAGCCCTCCATGAAGCCCTGAATATCGCCGCGATTCCAGGCAGCCACCTGCGCGTCCATAACGCCACGGATTTCTTGCTCCGGCGCGGCGGCTATCAGCGGCAGCGCGGCCAACAGACAGAGGAATTTCTTCATAAAAGCAGTGTACAGCTATCGCCAAAGATCCATCGCCCGCTGATAAATGG
Organism: Bryobacteraceae bacterium; assembly: GCA_036008345.1. Lineage (GTDB taxonomy): Bacteria > Acidobacteriota > Terriglobia > Bryobacterales > Bryobacteraceae > Palsa-89. The sequence continues at coordinate 40,934 of DASYNU010000312.1, read as the reverse complement.
TGTCTTGCTTCTGGGGGTCATCCTGAATCTGATTGTGCAGGCCGCGCAGGCCCACCACGATGTCGTGCTCCGAGAGCACCATCGTGGTAGATCCTTCGCCGGCGATCGCGTATCGATACCGATCTTTCAATGGAGGCGCAATCACCGGCTGCGAATATGGATCGGAGACCAACCGGAAGAATTCCTGGTATGCCAGCTCATATCCAGTGCGGTGGCCCTCAAGTTTCCACCCATCGAGCCGCCATCGGCTGTTAAAGGCCGCATCGAAGCGCTCTTCAACAATCTGGATTTCAAATTCGACGGCACCGTCATCTACGTTGACAATCGAGTCACCCTCATCGAAGCCAGCTCGGCCTCGGCGAACTTTGGCGAAATCTGCATGAGCGGGTTCATCCGGTCGCTGTACAACATGATCGGTGACCGACGTCCTGCTCCATCTCGCAATCGGAATCCCGACCCTCGCTGTGCTGCTCGGGATCCTCACCAGCGTGATTCAATGGAACGCCGTGAACGCCAGATTCAATAGTCTTGAAGGGCGCTTCAACAGCTTGGACCTCAAGTTCGACACCCTCACCGGCAAATCATCGACGTTGACAATCGCGTCACCCGCATAGAAGCCAAGCTCGGCATCGGCTAAGCCTTCGAACCCACCAGAGAGCATTCACCCCGTCGAAGTACAATATATTCAGTGACGGACCTGCAACTCTATCTCGCCATCGGGATACCGACTTTCGCCGTATTGATCGGAATCCTAACGAACGTCGTTCATCACAGCTCCACGAATGCTGGATTCAACAGCGTCGAGACGCGGATCAGTAATCTGGAAACCCGCGTTGCCGCGCGCTTCAACAATTTGGACGTCAAGTTCGACACCCTCACCGGCAAAGTCATCGATGTAGACAATCGCGTCACCCGCATCGAAGCCAAGCTCGGCATCAGCTAGATTCGACGCCCCCGAAATAACCCTGGGGCGAATTGCGTGCTAATAATGAGTCATGGTACGCCTTGATTCAATACTTAACTCCTGGAAGTCTGTTCGGGAAGACACTGCGCAGGCAGTAGAGGATTTCGCCCCTTACCCGTTGGATTTCAAACCCTGCGCCGATCTAATGAGTTTCAGTGACATCGCGCGCCACATCCTGGGTGCCGGCTATGGCCTCACCGGTGTGCTGCTGGATGGCGAAGAGAATTTGGCCACGCCGGACTTTCGGGAAAAAATCGGAAAGCATATGGCGCAGTTGCCCAAGACCGAGGACGCGGAGGCGCTTGCCACCGAACTTCGGTCCGCCATGGATCGTCGTGCGGCCGAGTTGGCCGCCCAACCTCCCGAGTTTTATGCCGGCGAGATCATCCGCATGGACGGGCAGCGCGTTACACGCCTCGAAATGCTCCAGTTTGTCAAGGAACACGAGCTCACCCACCGGCAGCAACTTTTCATGTATCTTCGATTGAATGGTGTTGTGCCGCCCACTACCCGGCGGCGGCAAGCCAAGGCGAAAGCATAGCGAATCGACGCGAATTCTTGTATAAGGGAACTGTGCCTTGGAGGAATCTTAAATGGTCAACTGTCCGAACTGCGACGCCGTGATAGACCTGGATGTGGAAGAACTGGACGAAGGAGACACGCTGACCTGCGATGAGTGCGGAGCCGATCTCAGCGTCACCGGCCTGGATCCTTTGGAACTCGAAACCAGCGAGGATGAGGACGAAGATGAAGAGGAAGAAGACGAAGACGTAGACTACGACGAAGACGAGGAGGAGGAAGATGAGGAGGAGGAAGAGGAAGAAGAGGATTGGCATTAGCCTGCTGTTCCTGGCCGCCGCCTTCGCTCTTCCGGGCTTGGGAGCTAAAAAGAAGTCCATCCTGGAGTCCTATGTCTTGCTGCAGGGCACAGTTTTCAGGGAAACCGGTTTCGCATTGCCAAACGCGGAAGTGGTTGTAGTTCCCGATCCTCCGGGGGACACGCCGCGCCCCAAGCTCAAGAAGTTGCAAACGGTCTCCGACGCCCGCGGCGAATTCGCCTTCCGGCTTCCTACCGGAAGCATGCGCTACATCGTCAAGGTGAGCGCCAAGGGCTTCCGCAACGAAGAGAAGCCTGTTACTGTCGAAGACCAGGACCGGGTGGACGTAACATTCCAACTTCACGAGGAATCCAAATAAACGGATACCGTGTGAAAAAACCGATCTCCGGCGCCATCTGTCTCATCGCCGCCCTTTTAAGTTGCGAACTGAGCGCCCAGGACCGGAGGTCCAGTCAAGATACCAGCCCACGGTCGGTACAGGGAGTGGTAACCGATGCGTCCGGCCATCCCGTGGACAAGGCAGTCGTGCAATTGAAGGACACCAAGTCCCTGCAGATCCGATCGTTCATCACCAACGCCGACGGCACCTACCACTTCGCGGGCTTGAGCCCGATTGTGGAATACCAACTGAAGGCTGAATATCAAGGAGTCTCAAGCAAGCGCAAAACACTCAGCGTGTTCAGCAGCAAAAAATCAGTGACCATCAACCTCAAGCTGAAGAAATGACCGGGCGCCCAGGGGCCAGCCACCAGCGGCCAGCAACCAGCCACGTCCCCAGCCCCTCGGCCGCCCCGCGTTACAATAGGTAGCTCATGTCCCACCTGTTAGCCGGCAAAACCGCGCTGATTCTCGGCGTGGCCAATCGCTGGAGCTTGGCCCATGCCATCGCCCAAGCTTTCACGCGCGAAGGCGCCAAGCTGATCCTCACCTACCAGGGCGATCGCCAGAAACTTACGGTGGAGGAGATGGCCGCCGATCTGAAAGTCCATCAAACACTCGCCTGCGATGTAACCAAGGACGACGATATTGAGAAATTGACCGATGCACTGAAGATCCAGGGAACGGTTTTGGACAGCGTCGTCCACAGCATCGCTTTCGGTGACTTGAGCCGTCCGTTGGCCGAGACCTCGCGCGCGAGCTTCAACCAGGCCATGGATATCAGCGCCTATTCGTTAGTAGCCGTCGCCCATGCAACCGCGCCGTTCATGGCCGGCGGCGGGTCAATTCTAACGTTGACTTACTTGGGCGCCACCCGCGTGGTTGAAAATTATAATGTTATGGGGGTGGCAAAAGCCGCTTTGGAAGCTAGCGTGCGGTACCTGGCAAGCGACCTGGGACCGTCCAACATAAGGGTGAATGCAATTTCGGCCGGCGCTGTGAAAACGGTGTCAGCGCGTGGCGTTCGCGATTTTTCAAAAATGCTGGAAGCTGCCGCTCATATGGCGCCCCTGCGGCGAAACACGGATCCTGCGGAGGTGGCTGATGCTGCTGTTTTTCTTGCGAGCGATCTGGGCCGCGGCGTGACCGGAAATATCCTTTTTGTCGACGCGGGCATGCAAATCATGGGATTCTCGCGCGAGCAATGTTAACAAGTTACCGAACCGCGACCGTAAGGGAGTCGGTGCCTTTACCAAGAACGTACCGAACCGCGACCGTAAGGGAGTCGGTGCCTTCGCCGACTCATTCGCACATCCTGCGGGAGTGGTCTTTGCGGACGGCTGCCGGTTACCTAACCTCCCGGACGCACGGGATTGACAATCATCAAAGCCATTTTTTAACATGGGATTTCTATAGCCCGTTCAGAAACCGCCCCAGGAGAGGCTATTCCGAACGGTAATCGCAGTTCCTCCGAGTCTATCTATGATTACGGTTAAGAACCTTTCGAAGAGATACGCCCGTACAGTCGCGGTGGATCACATATCGTTTGAAATTCAAAAGGGGCAGGTGGTGGGTTTCCTCGGTCCAAATGGCGCCGGAAAGACCACTACCATGCGCATCCTTACCTGCTTCCTCCCGCCTAGCGATGGCAGCGCCAACGTGGCCGGCTTCGACGTGCTGGAACAGCCCATGGAAGTGAAAAAGCGCATCGGCTACCTTCCCGAGACGCCGCCGTTGTATCCGGAAATGGAGGTTGAAGAATACCTCACCTTCGTCGGCAAGCTGAAGGGCATGTCGGGACCGAGCCTCGCTACGCGCGTCGGTGAAGTTTGCGAGCGCTGCGCCGTCGCCGACGTTCGCAAGAAATTGATCTCCAAGCTTTCCAAAGGCTACCGCCAGCGCGTTGGATTGGCCCAGGCCATCATTCACAATCCGGAGGTCCTGATCCTGGATGAGCCAACCGCTGGATTAGATCCCAAGCAGATTATCGAAACCCGCGATCTGATTCATAGCTTGGCCGGCTCTCACACCATCATTCTCAGCACCCACATTCTGCCGGAAGTGGAACACATTTGCGAGCAGGTGATCATCATCAGCAAAGGCAAAGTGGTGGCCACGGATTCAGTGCAGAATCTGCAGAATCGCGCGCGGGGCGCCGAATCTGTTGTGCTCGAAGTAGAAGGCCGCGATGGCGCCCTGGATTCCAAGACCATCCAGCAGCGTCTCGAAATGGTTTCCGGCGTCAGCCGCGTGTTGTTCAAGGAATCGCGCGCCAACCGGTCCTTCTTCGAAGTGGAAAGTTTGAAGGATCGCTTTATTCGCGGAGATCTCGCACGCGCGGTGGTGGAAGCCGGCTGGAATTTGAACGAGCTGCGGCCCTCCGCCATGAGCTTGGAAGAAATCTTCCTGCAACTCACCGGCACTGAAAAAACCGAGCCAGCGGAGGCGCCGCCGGCCGTTGAAGAAGTCGCCGCGCCCGTTGCCCAAGAGGAAAGCAAATGAGAAACATTCTGATCATCTGTAAGAAAGAACTTCGCAGTTACTTCGTTTCGCCCATCGCTTATCTGTTGCTGACCATGTTCGCGGTGATATTCGGGTTCTTCTTCTGGAACTCTGTCGGTTACTTCAACATGATGGGTCTGGAATCGCAGATGCGCGGCCAGAGCTTCCCCATGAGCGTGAATGAGTACGTCATCCGCCCGCTGCTATCGAATGCCAGCGTCATTGGGCTATTCTTCATCCCCATGATCACCATGCGGTTGTTCGCCGAAGAAAAGCGCAGCGGAACCATTGAGCTGCTGGCTACCTCGCCCATTCGCGACATCGAAGTGATCATCGGCAAATGGCTGGCCGCGCTGACGCTCTATGTGGTGATGCTGGCATTCACTGCCGTTAATTTTGCATTTCTGTTCAGGTACGGCAATCCGGATTGGAGGCCGCTCGCGATAGGCTATCTGGGCCTGTTACTGCAAGCCGGAGGGCTGCTGGCGGTCGGAACTTTCATTTCCACGCTCACCAAGAATCAGATTATCGCGGGCGCCGCCACCTTCGGAGTCTGTTTGATGCTGTGGGTAATGGAATGGGTAGCCGGATACGAAACCGCCGCTTGGGCTCGGGTGCTGGCCTATCTTTCCGTGGTCTCCCATTTCGAATCGTTTGCCAAAGGCGTCCTCGATTCTAAAGATGCCTTGTATTATGTCTCGCTGATCTTCCTGGGACTGTTTCTAACATCGCGTTCCATGGAATCTCTGCGATGGAGGTCGTAAGTGAATACCGATTGGATAAAAACAAGACAAACTAAGTACGCGGCCTACGCCACTACTTACATCATCATCATCCTGGCGGTGTTAGTGGTGGCCAACTTCCTGGCCAATCGCTACAACAAGACGTTCGACGCTACCTCCAATAAGCGCTACAGCCTTTCCGATCAGACCAAAAAAATCGCGCGCGATCTCAAACAGGACATCACCATCCAGTACTTCGACAAACCCAGCGGCATGCAGGCCGGCAAGGATCTGCTGGACCGTTACGCCCTGCTGTCGCCCAAGATCCACATCGAATACGTCGACTATTTGAAGAAGCCGCAGCTGGCGCGCGCCGACAATATCACGCGGGAAGGCGAAGCGGTAGTCGTCAATGGTACAAAGAAGGAAGAAGCAAAAACCTTCGACGAAGAAGGCCTAACCGGCGCGATCATACGCACGCTGAAAGGCGGCGAGCGAACCGTTTGCGTGGCGACGGGCAGCGGCGAGCATCGCTTGGAAGATACCACCGCCGAAGGTCTGAGCGAATTTCAGACCGCGGTGCAAAAAGACAATTACAAAGTCAAAGGCATCAGCTTCCTCGAAAAAGCCGAAGTTCCCTCCGAATGCACTACCCTGATAATCGCTGGACCGTCGGGCGACTATATCCAACCCGCCGTCGACGCCATCAAGAAATACGTCGAGGGAGGCGGCCGCGCGCTGATCATGCTGGATCCTCCCTTGAAAGTGGGCCGCAGAGATATCGGCGACAATGACGCGCTGCTGAATTTGCTCAGTGGCTGGGGAGTTACCGCGGACAAGGATCTTATTCTGGACGAGAATCCGGTGGCCCAATTGGTTGGGCTTGGTCCGGAAGTTCCGGTGGTGACAACCTACGAATCGCATCCCATTGTGAACGACCTGTCTGGAACTGCTACCGGCTTCCCGGTTGCGCGGTCCCTCCAAGTTAAGAACGGAGACAAGACCACCGTCACCAAACTCTTCTCCAGTTCGCGCAATAGCTTCGCCACAACCACCCTGAACGCGCCCGAAATCCGCATCGATCCCAATAAAGACAAACAGGGGCCTTTTGCCCTGGCGGCTGTGGGCACTTACAGCACCGGGAAAGAAAACAGCCAGGGCCGCTTCGTTGTAGTGGGAAATTCCCGCTGGGCCGCCAACAATTTCCTGCGGTTCAACGGCAACAAGAATCTGCTTTTGAACATGCTGAACTGGCTCTCTTCGGACGAAGATCTTATTTCCATCCGGCCCAAGGAGCCGGAGGATCGCCGCATCAATTTAACCCGCGCGCAGTTCTTGATGCTGCGTAGCGTAAGCCAGTTCATGTTGCCGCTCATCGTCATCGTTGGCGGCGTGATGGTGTGGTGGAAGAGAAGATAACATGCGGCTGCGTGGATTGATGCTCGGAACGTTGGTTCTGGTCGCTCTGGCGGCCGGCGTTTATTTCTCAAACAAGCAGAAATCCGCGGAGGCAGCCAAGCCGCCCACCGATGCTCCTCCCAAGATACTGGCTCTTCCGGACGGCGATATCACCAAGATCGCGCTCAAGAAGCATGATGCCGATGAGATTATTCTGGAAAAAACCGCCGCCGGAAAATGGCAGATCACTTTTCCCAAACAGTATGGTGCCGATCAGGACGCTGCCAACCAACTATCGAGCGCCGTCGGCACGATTACTTCCGATAAGCTGATCGACGACAAAGCATCCGATCTTTCCGCCTTCGGGCTGAAAGCGCCTAATACCGAAATCGATATCACCACCAAGAAGGGCGCAACCAAGAGGCTTCGCATCGGCGATGATGCGCCGGCCAATGGCGGAACTTATGTCTCGCTGGATGGCGACCCGCGTGTTTTTACCGTCGCGAGTTACACCAAAACCAGTTTGGACAAATCGCTCAACGATCTTCGCGATAAGCGGCTGCTCACTTTTGAGCAGGACAAACTCAGCCGCGTGGAACTGATCGCAAAGAAACAGGACATCGAGTTCGGCCGCGACAAGGATCAATGGCAGATTGTGAAGCCAAAGCCCCTGCGCGCCGACGGGCTGCAAGTGGAAGAGCTGATCCGCAAGGTCAAGGATGCCAAGATGGATCTGACGGTTTCGGACGAAGACGCGAAGAAAGCCGCATCTACTTTCAACTCGGGAACCCCAGTCGCTACCCTGAAGATGACGGATCCATCCGGAACGCAACAGCTTGAAGTTCGCAAAGTGAAAGACGATTACTTCGCGAAATCGAGCGCGGTGGACGGAGTTCACAAACTGACTAGCGATCTCGCAACCGGTCTCGATAAAGGCGTTGACGATTTCCGCAACAAGAAACTCTTCGACTTCGGTTTCAACGATCCGAACAAGATCGAAATGCACGACAGCGGCAAAACCTACGCCTTCGAGAAAAAGGGCGAAGATTGGCTGAGCGGCGGCAAAAAGGTGGACAGCACCAGCGTCCAATCTTTTGTGGACAAACTGCGCGATTTAGCCGCCGGCAAATTTATCGATTCGGGCACGTTTGGAACCCCCAGCATGGACATCAGCGTCACATCGAACAACGGCAAACGCGTCGAGAAAGTATTAATCTCTAAGCAGGGCAACGATTATATGGCGGAGCGCGAGAACGAACCTGCCCTCTATGGAATGGATGCGAAGACCGTGGATGATCTCTCCAAAGCCGCCGGCGATGTCAAGGCAGCCCCGCCGGCCAAAAAGAAATAACCCGATCGCGATAGGTAAATGACCGGCCTCCTCACCGACCTCTATCAGCTCACCATGTCGGCCGGGTACTTTGAGGCCGGCAAAGCCGACGAAATCGCTACCTTCGAACTGTTCTTCCGCCACCTGCCGCGCTACCGCAATTTTGTATTGGCGGCCGGCCTGGAGCTGGTGGTGGATTATCTTACGAAACTCCGCTTCAACGACGAGGAAATCCGGTATTTGAAATCGCTGCCGCAGTTCAAGGGCGTGCCGGAGGAATTTTTCGACAAGCTGTGCAAGCTGCGCTTCACGGGCGACCTTTTTGCGATGCGCGAAGGCACCCCGGTTTTCGCGGGCGAGCCGTTCCTCACAGTTCGGGCGCCGTTGCTCGAAGCGCAAATCGTCGAGACCTTTCTTCTGGCCAGCATCGGATTCCAGTCGCTGATCGCAACCAAGGCGGCTCGCATGGTGGAAGTGGCGGGCGGCCGCGCCGTGGTCGATTTCGGAACCCGCCGCGCGCATTCGCCCGAAGCCGGAGTGTTGGCCGGACGCGCCGCCTACATCGGAGGCTGCGTCGGAACCAGCAACACTGAAACCGGTTTTCGCTACGGCATTCCGGTGTTTGGAACCGCGGCGCACTCCTGGATTCAGGCGTTCGCCAGCGAGCGCGAAGCCTTCGAGCGATTGCAGAAATTGCTGGGCGACGCGACCGTCTATCTGATCGATACTTACGACACCATCGCGGGCGCCAAACTGGCAGCATCGCTCGGACGTCCGTTGTGGGGCGTGCGGCTGGACAGCGGAAACCTGGTGGAACTTTCCCGCGCGGTTCGGAAAATCCTGGATGATGCCGGAATGCAGGACGTTAAAATCATGGCTACCAGCGACCTGAATGAATACAAGATCCTGGAGTTTGCGGCGGCTCGCGCGCCCATCGATGCCTTCGGGGTAGGTACCGATCTCGCGACATCCACCGATTCGCCGAACCTCGGAGTAGTCTACAAACTGGTGGAGCTCAACGGCCGTTCCACTGCCAAATTCAGCGAAGATAAACATACGCTCCCGGGCGCCAAGCAGGTGTTTCGATTCGCGACTTATGATTGTGTGGCGTGCTCCTGGGAATGCCTGGGCTGCGAGCCGGGCGATATTGACGGCGAGGCGCGCGCGCTGCTGCGTCCGGTGCTGCTGGGCGGCAAGCTGGTGGAACCGCTGCCTGCAGTGATGGCGGCGCGGCAGTATGCTGCCGAATCCATCCAGCGGTTGCCCACCGCGATTCGAAGCTTATTCGACACCGATCAAAAGTATCGCGTGGAGCACAGCGCTGAACTGATGGCGCTTTACGAGAAGGTACAAAGTGAAAACGGTCTTCCTCGACATCGATACGCAGATTGATTTCCTGTATCCAGCCGGCGCGTTGTACGTGCCTGGCGCCGAGCGGATAGTTCCGGCTGTAGCCGAGCTGAACCGCCGGGCTCCATTGGTTATTTCCACCATGTGCGCGCATGCGGAGGACGATCGGGAATTCAAGCTGTATCCGCACCACTGCGTGGTTTGCACCACTGGTCAAGCGAAGCCGGCCGTGACGCTGCTCGAAAAAAGTGACGCAGCGCGGCAAGTGATTCTCGAAAAGCAGGAGTTGGATTGCTTCACGAATCCGCGATTGACGCCATTGCTCGGCGAACTGGGCGTTGAACGCGCGGTGGTCTACGGCGTAGTGACAGAAATATGCGTACGCTTCGCAGCCTTCGGCTTGCTCAATCGAGGCTTGCGGGTGGAAGTGGTAACGGATGCAATCCAAGCGCTGGATGAAGGCGCGGCTCGGAAAATGTTTACTGAATTTCAAGCGGCGGGTGGTCATCTGACAACCATTAGCGCGGTCCTGTCATGAGAACCAGGCTTCTTGCCGTAGTGTGTTTTGCGGTGGTCCTGTCGATTTCGTGCCGCCGAAAAGAGAGTGCGCCACCGGCGGCTGCTGCGGCCGAGCCAAAGCATGAAGCGGCGCCGGCAGCGCCTCCCGCGATGGTGTTCGAGCTTACCGTGGCGGACCCGGCGCTCAAGGACCGGCTGCTGCGCGGATTCTACGATGGAACCAATGCCTGGAGATGGACCGGGCGCACGTTCGCTGTCTCGTTGGATGCACCTCCACCACTCGACGCGCCGACATATCTGGTTCTGGATTTCAATGCGCCGGATGAACTGATGAGCGTTGTCAAAGACGTGACGGTGACGGCGCGGGTGAACGGCCAAGTGGTAGGGAGCCAAAAGTACACCGCGAGCGGGCGCTATTTCCTGCAATGCAGCGTGGCGCCGGCGTTGCTGAAGAAATCCCCAGCGGAAGTGGAATTCGAGCTGGATCATGCGGCCAAAGATGCGAACAACGGGCACGAGATCGGACTCATTGTGGTGAACGTCCGGCTGATCCATCCGGACGAAACTGTTTTGAATCGTGACTCGGCGACGCAATTGGCCCGACAAGGCTATTTGCAACTGCTCAAGGCCCGGCAAGCTAAATTGCCCATCGAGAAGCAGAACGAGTTGATGAAGTTGTTCCATGAAGTGCCGGTCTGGAGCCACATGTGGTTCGAGAACGTGCCGATCGAAAAGAATCCCCTGGATCTCTGGATGATGCAGCAGATTATTTACGAGACGCGGCCGGATTTTGTGATTGAGACCGGTACGTTCAAGGGCGGATCCGCATTGTACTGGGCGTACACGCTGAATGGAATGGGCCTGGACAATTCCCACGTTTTCACTTCCGATATCCAGGATCTTACCGGGACTGCCGCTGCGAATCCGCTGTGGAAGAAATACGTGAGGTTTTATAAGGCGAGTTCGACGTCGCCTGAAGTTGTGAATGACATCGCGCAGCGCGTTAAGGGCCACAAGGTGTTGGTGACTCTGGATTCCCTGCACACTGCCGAGCACGTTTTGGCGGAGATGCGGGCATACGGTCCGATGGTGAGCCAGGGAAGTTATCTGGTGGTTGAGGATACGCACATGGATGGAGTGCCGACTGATCCGAATTTTGGGCCGGGGCCGCTTTCCGCTGTTCTGCAATTTATGAAAGAGGGTGGGAGTAAGGATTTTGTGCAGGATTATTCGAGGGAGGCGTTTATTATGACGTTTAATCCTGGCGGGTGGCTGAAGAGGAAGTAGCCCCGGCAGCGCATGGCGCCGCCCCACTGTGCCTAGAGTTCATCTAGGTAGGCGAGGTAGGCGCGCAACAGTAGGTACGAGTTGTAGTAGTCGTCCAAGTGAATTGCGCTGAACTGGTCGCGGGAAGTGTGGAGGATCGGGAAGGTCTCAGTGGTCACGGAGTGGATGCAGATAGCCGGGATTTTACTGTCCTGGAAGGAATCGGAATCGGAGCGTCCTACCCGGTGGACATTCATCACACTCAACGGAAGCTTGATGCTGCCGGCTACTGTGGCGAGAGCCTGGGTGAGTTTCTTGTCGGCGCGATCGAGCTCCATTTTGGTTGGCGATACACCCAGCGAATCTAGATTGACCATGGCTGCGATATTGCTCCGAGCTTCTTTGCTTAGCTGGTGTACGTAAAACTTCGATCCCACTAAACCTTCTTCTTCGTTCGTAAACCCGATGAATATGAAGGTATGATGGCGCGGCGTCTCTTTCAGGCTTTGAAAAAGGCTGGGCAGCAGCGAGCATCCGCTCCAATTGTCTACTACGCCTTTTCCGCGATCGACAAAATCGAAGTGTGCGCCGACGATGATTTGAGAATCAGTGCTGCCTGGAAGCTTACAGATTACGTTGGGCGCCTGGGCGTGCTTAACACGTTGCTCGGTGAGATTGTCGCCCGTACAGCCCGCTTCCTCGAACATGGATTGCAGTTTCAGCTCGCGCTTGAAATTGGTGTCCTCAAAGCTGCGGAGCCGGTGTTCGATTTCCGCTTTGGGAATCTGGCCGGGTACGAGCAGAGCTGCAGCCAGTAAGGCCAGAACTACACGTGCCACTCGAGCGCTCCGTTCTGGTTGCGGTGGTGCACCTTGCCTTGGCGCTTGAGATGTTCGAGATGGGCCAGCACTTCGAAAATCGCGAAATGATGATTGATGGGTGAAAGCTGGCGACGCCACATGACGCTTACCATCTGATGCGCGGTGCGGGGTGATTCGGCCAGCAGGTTGACGATTTCGCCGCAGCGCTCCTGGTGATGACTGGTGGTTTCGGCGATCCAGGCGCGATGTCCGGAAAAGGGTTCGCCGTGGGACGGCAGAATGAGATCGACATCGAGCGCGGCGAGCGCCTGGAGCGAATCGAGAAACTCCGCCAGCATATCGCGGCCGGGGTGCCAGGCGATATTCGGTGTAATGTTCTCCAAGATTTGGTCACCCGAGAACAGAAGTTTTCGCTCGCGCGAATGGAGGCAGATATGTCCCGGCGAATGCCCTGAGGTCCAGACGACTTCGAGTGGGCCCAGGGCCGTTTCGAGTTGCTCACCGCCCGAGAACAACCGGTTGGGATGCAGCGGATGAAAATTCTCGCGGATGGCTGAGAAATGTTGCTCCATCTTGGTTTCGAGCGGCAACGGAACACCGGATTGGAGGTAGGCTTCCTGGAGCCAGGGTAGCCGGAGATTGCTTGAAGTGACCGAGCGCAGATGCTCGGCTTCGGCGTGATGCATGGCGAGCGGGGCACCGGTGAGTTCCAGCAGGCGCGCGGCCATCCCCATGTGATCGGGGTGCATGTGGGTGAGGACAATTTGATGTATATCGCGCCACTGAAAGCCGCGCTCTTCCATGGCGGCGCGCAGAGTTTCGAAAGCGGGCTGGGTTTCCATTCCGCAATCGATCAGCAGGTGGCCGGCGGGGAGGGCGACCAGGAACACGTTCACCGATTCGAGCTCGAAGGGCAGCGGCAGCGCGAGCGAAAGAACTCCGGGATAAACTTCGCGAAACGAAGCCAATCTACACACGTTCGCTCGCGTGATAGGAGCTGCGGACCAAGGGTCCCGATTCGACGTGCGAAAAACCCATTTGATAACCAAGGCGTTTGAATTCGTCGAATTCGATTTGCGGGACGTAGCGGATGATGGGCAGATGTTTGGAGGACGGCCGCAGGTATTGGCCGAGGGTGAGTATGTCCACGTTGTGCGCGCGTAGATCGCGCATGACTTGCTGGGCTTCTTCGGGATTTTCGCCGAGTCCAAGCATCAGGCCGGATTTGCTGGGAACATCCGGACGCAACTGCTTGGCATGGGCCAGCATGTCGAGTGAGCGTTCGTAGCGCGCGCCGAGACGCACCTGCCGGTAGAGGCGCGGAACGGTTTCGATGTTGTGATTAAGAACATCCGGTTGAGCGTTCATTACGATTTCCATGGCTGCGTGTGAGCCCTGAAAATCCGGCACCAGCACTTCCACTTTGCAGCCTGGAATGCGCTCGCGGATGGCGTGGATGGTGAGGGCGAATAGCTCGGCTCCGCCATCCTTGCGGTCATCGCGATTGACGCTGGTGACGACGGCGTACTTGAGTCCGAGGATGGCGCAGGCTTCGGCGACGCGGCGCGGCTCGTCGTAATCGACCGGGAGGGGCGGGCCTTTCTGGACCGCGCAAAATCCACAGCGGCGGGTGCAAACATTGCCGAGAATCATGAATGTGGCGGTACGGCGATTCCAGCATTCTCCGGTGTTGGGGCAGGCGGCACTTTCGCAGACGGTGTGCAATTTCAGTTCGTTGACCAGGCGTTTTAGCTCGTGATAGTTCTCTCCGGTGGGCGCGGGCGCGCGGAGCCAGGCGGGGCGAGCGGGTTGTGGGTTGATGGAGACGAGCACTACTTCTATTTTGCGGGACGGGCGTGGGGGTTGTCCATGCGGGTGCTGGTTTCTCGTTTCTCGTTTCTCGTTTCTCGTTTCTCGTTTCTCGTTTCTCGTTTCTCGTTTCTGTGGGGATGCTTGTGACGCATCGGGCGATTCTTGTGTTTCGAGAGCACATCTTTGTAGGCGGTTGATTCGTTTGCTGGTTAGCGCCGAGATTGGTTGGTTGTGACGCACGAAAGTTTGTGATGCGTCATTCCGGAAGCGTGAGTTTTCTGTGGGTGCCGAGGCGGTGACGTGTTGATGGTGCTGTGGCATGTGCTTCCAAGGTCAGAGTACAGCGCGTTTGGTGCGAGGGAATGGGTGCGCGTCGGAAGTGGTTGGTGGGGAGGGGGAAATAATTTTTGATTGGGAGGGAATGGGCGGATGCGTGTGCGACTTCGGAGACGATTGAAGTGTCGATGTCACAGTGATTATGAGCGATTTCGCGAGAGTCTCCGCCGACGTTTCACCCGGCGGCTTCGCCAGAATCCCGCTGTGCGGCTGGGCAGTAGTCCACGCGACGCTAGCTGACATATCGCTACTGAAGGGAGGGGGTGCTGCCGTTTCTTGGGATCATCGTAGGAACGGGGCCTCTATGCGGAGACCAGCGCCGGCAAAAATCTCGGCGCCCTCTGCAAGAGAAATCGCTCTCTAACGGCGCTTTGGTTTATCCGTGCCTCCGCAACTCCGAGTGCGCATAGTTCTTGGATGCGCCGCGTATCGTCAATTGAAAAACGCTTCGGGGCAACGACCGGGCTGACGCGAAGAGGTGCTCGGTCAAGTAATAACGCGGCTTGCTTCATAGCTGCGTCCGTCTGGGCCTGCATAAACAGCGGCAAGATCCCTCGCGCCCACTGAATCATGCCACTCGTCAGCCTTCTACCTCTCGACAGGTGGAACGGCTCTTCCGTTGTACCGATACTCAGTAGGTCGATATCTCCCGGCAGGACTCGAAATTGCCGCAGGGCTTCTAGGACACCGACCAGAGCCGGGTTACCGGCCCAAACTCCTCCATCAATGAAAACCGAACCGTCTTCGGTCCGATGCGGACGAAAGTATGTCGGAGCCGCTACGGCCGCCATCAAGACATCAACGCAGGTCCGCTTATAATCCTGCCGAAAGCGCTCGTCATGAGCGGTCTTAAAAAGATGAATCATCCCGCTGCTTGCGTTGAACGCCGGGATGACCAACCGACAGCGGGACTCGCCAAGCTTTTGGTCACCGAATACGGATCGAAGTTCTGTTGCCAGAACTTCGTGGTCATGCTTCCCGACGACGAAGCGTCTCATAGTCTGCCGGAGCCTGCGATGCGCACCCGTCGACGGGAAAATAACTGGACCTCGGTCCCGGTAGAATTTCAGGATCTCGCCACAGGGCAAACCCATGCCCAAGGCCACTGCAATAATTCCCCCGGTAGATGTTCCGGTGATCAGGTCGAAGTAGTCGGCGATCGACCCGCCTGACATCTCCTCGATGGAATTTAGAAAGGATGCCGTGAAAACACCTTTAATGCCGCCGCCATCCAGACTCAGAATTCGAAAACCCGAATTGCTGCTCATGCTATCTAAGCCACCTCCGAATGCGCGATGCCACCGCCCTGCCATTCGCCAGTAGCTAACCATCCCTCGTAAAACGCCAGCCAGAGGGACGCCCATCCGATAATAGTGGTCGCGATCTTCATATCGGGACGCCACTCTTCGGTGCTCGGAAAGTAGACACACGGCTCATTGATTGAATACGAGTGTGGAATCGGCTCACCTGGCGTCCGGCGCCTTAGTTGCCCGATCACGAAAACCCGAGGTCGCTTTCCAAATTGGCAAACCACAGTAATGTCATATTCGCGACTGACGGGCGTGGGGCGCACGCTGCCACAGCAAGTCAGCCCTCCGTTTTTCAAATGACAACTGAACGTCGGATGAAATGTCTGCATCCACGCTCTCTGTTCACGAAGACTCAATTCCCTGATTTGCCTCATATGCTCCCCCGAAGAAGTTGTTGCGGGCGATTGCGACTCCCCCGGCGGGCGCAGTGGTCAGCGCCGAGGAACCGCGCGCAATACGCAAGGTACGCTGGTCCCGCGCCGCTTGGATCTCATCCATTTGCGCTCGGATAGCCTTTGAGGCGTAGTTCGCGCCGTAAAGGTCGGAAAGGGGTTCCCCGACGCCGTCCAATCCATTAGATCTCGCAAGGCGATCGAGCTGGCGATGGAAGAAGGCGACGAGCTCTTTGAATTTCTCATAACGGTCGGAGGTCCATTTCGCGGTAAAGTTTTCTTCGTGATTCGTCGGATTCCAGACGGGCAAGATTCCCTGGCAATTCGCTATCCCTGCGGCGATACCCCCGATGACCACACCCAAACCCTCGCCTATCGACTGGTCCCCCTGATAGAGTTCCGCCGCCAGGGTCGTCAGTACAATCGACGCGGGAGCGTCCGGATCGCCTTGATAGTAGACGTCTCGCCCACGCTTCAGGAGTTGGACTATCCGTTGAAGCGGGTATTTGAACTGTGAAGGCACATTGGAAGGAAGCGGCTCCAGGCTCTTCGAGAGCAAAGCCTCTCTGGCCTCAATCTGCCGCCGTCGTTTGCATGCCTCAAAGAACCGTCGGGCATATTCCTTCGGATCACCCGGACACCAGCAAACCAGCTCCTGGTCAGGCACCTTGAGAGCCGTCCCCGCCCTTGCCACATCGGGGCAGGCCGGGACAATGTCGAGGTGAAAGTTGCCGGCGTAGTTCAGCCGTAGGCATCGCGCTTTCCTCTCGAGGATCGGGCGGTAAACGCCACTCGAATAAATTCTGGCGTAGACTGACTCGTAGACTTCCATCGGCGTCGGGTCGGTGCCGTAGCGAAGATGGCATACGACATCGAGGTCGAATTCGTCCCCTTTAAGTGGGCGATTCGTAGTGCCCAAGCTCATCGAGCCTACAGGGAAAACCTCGGGTTGGAAAACTGCGATTCCACTATCGGGGGCTGCGAGAAGCTCACCCACCGCTTTGTACTTCGCCTTAACGTCTTCGTACATCGGGGTTGTAAGTTGCCCCGCGAGACAAATCTGTTCCAGGAGCCAGTCCATTTGTCCCTGGCGATTGTCCAGCGAAAGGGCGGAGACGGTTGCCATGTTCTACTCCTCAATCGTTCTGAGTATACCGCACATTGCAAGCCGGAGACCATGCATTCCCAGAATATTCGGATTTCATCACTTCACAGAAAGTATGAATTATGTTTTGACATTGCTGCAAGTCCATGAGATAATTGTCCTTAAATGGCCGCTTACACTCTGCACCCATTCCTGAGCCCGCCCCGATCACCTAAACGAGGACAGCCCTCGCTGATCGATTTGACCTCCCCGAAGCAGCTATTGGCAGAAGAGGTGGCACGCTCAGTCGAGGCTCGCCGTTAACATGCCAGAGATAATTCCTGATGGATCAGCTCCAGGCGAATACATTCGGCGCGAACTCGATCGGCAAAGACTGACGCAGGTTGAGTTCGCAAAAATTTTGGCGCGGCCTGTGCAGTTTGTGAGCGAGCTCCTTTCGGGCAAGCGGACAGTCACTCCCGAGACCGCAGTCGGACTGGCATCCGCATTCGGAAACACTCCGCAGTACTGGTTGAATATCGAGGCGGCCTACCAGCTCTCGAAGATCAGCCCACATCGAGACGCCGCCGTTGAAAAGAGATCTCGAGTCTATCGGGCCGTGCCGGTAAAGGAGATGGTTGACCGGCGCTGGGTTGAGGACTCCGCTGATGTAAATGTTCTCGAGGCCAGGCTACTGCAATTTTACGGCATCGACAGTCTTGACCGACTCGATGAACCGCCGGATCTGAATCACGCCGCTCGGCAGTCCACAAACTACGATGCAATTCCGACACCAGCGCAGAGAGCCTGGTTTTGCCGCGCCAGGTATTTAGCGCGTCAGCTGCGTGTGGAGTCACATTTTTCAGATCACCTGTATAAGAGCGCGGTCGCCAGCCTCGCCAAACTGCGGGCGGACGTCGAGCAACTGCGGGAGGTACCGAAAATCCTCTCGGAGGCTGGTATCCGTTTCCTGGTTGTTCAACCGCTTTCGCACACGAAAATCGACGGTGTGTGCTTTTGGCTGGACAACGATTCGCCTGTGGTGGTGCTGTCCCTGCGGTACGATCGCGTCGATTGGTTCTGGCACACACTTATGCACGAAATGTGTCACGTCAAGAATCGCGACGGTCAGACTGTTCCCTACCCAATGCTTGACACCGAACTGGTCGGTAGCAGTGCGCAACCACTTGATGAGAAGCCGGAAAGTGAGAGGCGGGCTGACGAGTGCGCCGTAACCTTCTTGGTGAACCAGCAATTGCTAAATGACTTTATTATGCGGGTGCGCCCCTACTACTCGGCCGTTAAAATTACTCAAGTCGCGGCGCAGCTGGGTGTGCACCCTGGAATAGTTGTCGGCCAGCTACAACACCGGCGAGAGATTCCTTACTCACATAGTCGCCGTATGCTCACGGGAGTGAAGCAGATCGTAACGGCAGCAAGCGTTACTGATGGCTGGGGATGGGTACCCAGCCTTTGAGGCGACTCCCTACTGGGATTATCGCTTCCAACTCGATCGCGGTTTCGACAGACCCGGGTCTTAACTAAATCCTAAAAACGCGTGCGATTCGACGAGCCTTAAGTATGGAAACCGTCTTGAACGCAAGTTGCATCTCCGAGGCGACGCCAGGCTCCTTGTTCCACCGCGGCCAGGATCACTCGTTGGAAACGCGCTTGTTACCGTGTATCAAATTCTGCACGATCACGTATTCTGCCTCCGGCGCGGAGCCAAGAATACGAGCGCTGCTTCTATTTTGCGATACGAGCGTTGGGGCTTGTCGATGGTCCTGATTGGGAGGACAGGCGGATCGAATCCCGCTCGGAGGGTATGCGCCGGCGAACCGGATATCGTGCGGACCCGCGCTGGTATGCTTCTGGAGCAGGCTGCCAGTCCAGCGGTGTACAATTGTACACAGCCATGCTCACCGAATGGGATCCCGGCAAGGCGCGGTTGAACGCCAGGAAGCACGGTATCTCATTCGCCGACGCTGTCGCCTCCCTGGAAGATGAAGGAGCGCTAACGATGCGAGATCCTTTTTCCGATGAGGAAGAGCGCTGGGTAAGCATGGGGCAGGACGCCCTGGGGCGTGTTCTCGTGGTGGTTTACACCTGGCGCGGCGAGAGCGTGCGCTTAATCTCGGCGCGGAAAGCGACGCCGCGCGAGCACAGACGATACGAAGAGGCAAAATGAAACGTGAATACAATTTTTCGAACGCGAAACGCGGGCCGGTGATTTCAGTTCCCAAGGGAAAAACGAGAATTACTATAAGGCTGGATGAAGATGTGATTGCCTGGTTTCGAGCCCACGTGGAAAGAGCTGGCGGTGGCAATTACCAGAGCTTGATCAACGATGCATTAAGACAGCATATCGCGAACGCAAGGGAACCCCTTGAGGAAACCCTCCGACGCGTGGTTCGGGAGGAAATGAGGCGGGCCGGTTAGTATTACGTCACGCTTCAGACCGGCGTCGGACTAATTTGATTTTTGAGCAACGGCGGGGGGTTGGCGTGCTGCGGCGACGAGTTCGTCAAAGCGCGGGTCTGCATGCAGAGATTTGAGATCGTCGTCCTTTTCCAGGCCCTGGCGGACGTCGGGGAGAAGTCCGTGCTTCAATGCGAACTCCAGGTTGGCGAAGGCTTCATCCCGCTTGCCGTCCAGCGCTAGCACGCAGGCCAAATCGTAAGCCGTGTTCGCGGTGTCGGGATGATTGACGCCGAGAGCGCGACGCCGGCCTTCGAGTGTGTCGCGATACGCTTTTTCAGATTCCGAGTAACGTTTTTCTCTCTTCAAGAGATCAGCCAAGGTATCCAGCGTGACCAAGGTATCGGAATGGTCCGGACCGAGGGAACGACGTTCGGTTTCCAAAGTCTGGCGGACTAAATGCTCGGCCTCACTGTACTGGCCTTCCGTGGCCAGCAACCCGGCCAGGTTTCCCATGGTAACCAGCGTAGAGCGATGATCCGGTCCAAGCAGCCTGCGTTTGATTTCGAGCGTTTCGCGGAACAGTTTCTCCGCCTCGCCATAGCGCTTCTCATTGTCCAAGACCAGCGCCAGGTTTCCCATGGACATGAGTGTCTCGGGATGCTCTGGCCCGAGCACGCGGCGCTTAGTCTCGAGGGAATCGACATACAACTTTTCCGCTTCCGGGTAGCGGTGTTCCTGCTGCAGAACTGCACCGAGATTGTTCATGGCTGCCAGCGTGTCCGGATGATCGGGGCCAAGCGTGCGCCGGGTGACTTCCAGCACGTCTCGAAATGTTTTCTCCGCATCCTGGTATTTCCCTTCATAGGCGAAGTCAATAGCCAGTTGCTGTTCAGCCGATCGGGTCAACTTATCCTGGTCTCCGAGCACTCGCTTGGCAACCTCGACCACATTGGAATGCAACTTCTCCGCTTCCGGAAAACGCCCTTCATTATTCAAGATCAGGGCCAACTGGGACATGGATTCCAAAGTTCCGCGATGCTCGGAGCCCAGGGCCTGACGCCGGCCGTCCAGGGTCTCGCGGCTCAACTTCTCCGCGTCCTGATAACGGCTCTCTTCGTTTAGTACCGCGGCAAGATCCTTCATCGATTTCAAAGTGTCCGGATTCCTGACGCCGAGTATCCGCCGCCGGATTGCCACGGCGCGATTGAGCAGCGAATCGGCCTTGGTGTAAAGCCCGAGGCTATCGTATACATTGCCCATGACGGTCATCATCTGGGCCTGGAGTTCCGGATCCTTGGCCAGTCCGGTATCGATGTTTTTTGACGCTTTATCCAGAATCTCGCGGGCCTTGATATCATTGCCGCGCGCTTCACTGGGGTTGGAGACCTTGAACATGCCGGTCATGAACTCGGTGACGCGATCCGCGCGGTCGCGCTCTCGCCGGATGCGCCGCAACTCGAAGGTTTGCGTCAGAGCGGCCGAGATCAGCAGGACGGCAGCCGCGGCCCAAACCGCAACGCCAATGCGATGCCGGCGAATGTACTTGCGCGCCCGGTAAAGGCCGCTGGCCGGGCGGGCCAGAACCGGTTCATTGCGTAAGTAGCGGCCGATATCGGCTCCGAGTTCGGAGGCGGTGGCGTAGCGCCGGGAGCGTTCCTTCTCCAAAGCTTTGAGCGTGATCGCATCCAGATCGCCGCGTAACTGGCGCGACAGCGCGGGAGTATCGGCGCCGCGATTTTGCGCGGTAACACCGGACTGATCGCCCAGCGAGCGCAGTTTGGTGCTGGGCCGGGGAGCATCTTCCACGCGAAGCCTGCGCTGGAACTCATCCATTGGCGTCTGGCTGAAATCGTGGGGAAGCGCGCCCACCAGCAACTCATACAAGATCACCCCGAGCGAGTACACATCCGTGCGGGTGTCAACGTCGGCGCCCGCCGAATCGGCTTGCTCCGGGCTCATGTACCCGGGCGTCCCGACGATTGCCCCAACGCGTGTGAACAGGGCATCGGCGGTGAGCCGCTGCGAGGTGGCTTTCGCCACGCCAAAATCGATAATTCTTGGCGCAGGTTTTCCGTCTACTTCACCCACCAGAATGTTGGAAGGTTTCAGATCGCGATGCAGGATGGCTTTCTGGTGCGCATGCTGCACGCCATCACAAACGGCTACGAACAGTTCCAGCCGTTGGCGCATAGTGAGCTTGTGCTTGTCGCAATAGTCGGTGATGGGAATGCCGGTGACATATTCCATCACGAAGTAAGGCCGGCCGAGCGGCGTGGAGCCGGCGTCGAAGACTTTGGCGATGGCGGGGTGCTCCATGAGCGCGAGCGCTTGCCGCTCGGATTCGAAGCGCGCCACCACTTCGCGGGTATCCATACCGGCCTTGATCAGCTTGATGGCGACGCGCCGCCGAACGGGCTGCCTCTGCTCAGCCAACCAAACTTCGCCCATGCCTCCCTCGCCGATCTGTTGAAGCAAATGATAGGAACCGATCACTGTGCCGGCGGTGGCTTCACTCGGTCCGATGGAGCTGATGATGAATGACGTTTCGTTGTTCTGAAGGACGGTAGGGTTTTCGGCGCCGGAACTGTCGTCGGTTGGGGCAGATTGCTCGGCTGACATGTCCGATCGTTTTTCTTCGGGCATCTGTTCAGTCTAGCTTAAGCAAGGAGCGTGGAAGGCCGTCGAACTTGGCCGGGCGGGGGACATATGTAAGAAAAATCAACGGCACCGGTCGCTTACGCTCGCGGTTCGGTTATGAGCGATACAACAAGCGCTGAACTGTTTGGCGGTGCGCGCCGCACTCTTTGCGCTTCCTGCCGGTCGCGGTTCGGTTATGCCGGCGCGTGCAGGGTTATGGTCTGGCCGACTGCCAGCCGGCCGATGCGAGTGACTGCGGCGTATATTCCCGCGGTGTTCTGGTTCCGGCGAACTACGGCCTTCATCATTTCTGTATCAGGACGGGCGGAGTCGGGATCAAGATTCAGCATCGCGCAGCGAATGTCGCGCATGGTGACGGTGATGGCGGGGGAGGCGTCCCCCTGACCGAATGACAGCACACTTCCCACCCACTCGTCCTCCTGGAAGGGAGCCGACCGCAGTAAACGAACTACGACATTGGGGCGAAATCGGCGGACGTCCGGGGGCAGCCCCGCGAGTTGCGATATCTCGCGCACGGTATCGGAGGCGATCACGGAGATGTTGCCTTCATCGAACATGCCATGCTTCAACTGCATCATCTGCACGGGGGCCCCGTAGAGGCGTCCGACCTCCGCGGCCAACTCCTCTCCGAATATAGGCAACTCTTTGCCATCCGGCGTGCGAACGTGGGTCGGGAGGTCTGGTTGAGCAGCGTCGTCACATCGGTGGGGAGCAAACAGGACCAGATCGGGAAGCTTGCCTGCTGATAGCCACGGGAAGCCGCCGCGGTCATCCAGCCGCCGGAATGCCAGGCGCCGGTCACCCTCGAGGCCGTGCCAGCCTAGTTGGGCGACATCGAGTGGTTCGGCGCGCATGGACTTCACGGGATAACGGAAGATGGCCTCCACATGTCCGATTACTATTGGCATGCTAGTCCAGAGAGCGGCATACGAGTGACTAATTCAGTTTAACCGGGGCACCGATTGCCGGCCGGCACAAAGCGGGCGAGTTGGCAACCCGCAGGATGGCATTCCAATGCCACTTGGTTTTGCCTGTTGTAGGATCAGGACCGTGGTGGTGCAAGGTTGGTCATGAGCCGGCTGTCCCAAACGGTGGAAGAACCAAGGGTTTGCCGCGGGCCAGAAAGTCACATCGTCGATATCTCGGCAGGGCATGGCCCTGCCCCACCGCCACCTACCAGGAAGAGGAAGCTTGTCTAGTGTGCCGATTGATACGTTACGCGGAAGCCGCCATTTTCTCGCGCACCATCGGTTCCGGCTGCGTGGCGAAGACCGAATACACAACGCCAGCGATGGCCGCGCCCGCGATCGGCGCTACCCAAAACAGCCACAACTGTTCGAGCGCCCATCCGCCGACGAATATTGCCGGAGCCGTGCTGCGCGCCGGATTCACTGACAGGTTCGTGACCGGAATCCCGATGAGATGAATGAGCGTCAACCCGAGGCCGATCGCGATGGGCGCGAATCCTTTGGGGGCTCGCGTGTCGGTGGCTCCCAGAATGATCATCAGGAACATGAATGTCAGTACTACTTCGGCCGTCAGGCAGGCCGCCAGGCTGTAGCCGCCGGGAGAATGCGCGCCGTAGCCGTTGGAAGCAAATCCAGCGGCCAAATCGAATCCTGCTTTGCCGGTGGCAATGGTGTACAAGACGGCCGATCCAGCGATGCCTCCCAACACCTGGGCAATGACGTAGGCCGGCAGTTCCGACACCGGAAATCGTTTGCTCACAACCAATCCCACCGACACGGCGGGATTCAAGTGGCATCCCGAGATGTGGCCGATTGCAAACGCCATGGTTAGAACCGTGAGGCCGAACGCCAGAGCGACTCCTGCGAATCCAATCCCGAGGCCGGGGAAGGCCGCGGCCAGCACCGCGCTGCCGCATCCGCCGAAGACCAGCCAAAAGGTTCCGATGAATTCCGCAAATGCTCTTTTCGATAGGCTCATACAGAAAATCCTCTCTTTTCGGAGTCAATTACACCTGTGTAGAATATCATGATCCAGGTTAATATTGGCTACTTTGGACGAGCGCGACGGCGTTCCGGTTTGACGTGTGGGGCAGGTTGGTAACTGTTGGTAACCTGCACTTGGTAATCTGAGCGCCTATTGGTAGTCGGCGCAAAACGGGCGGGTTGGCAACCAGCCGCAGGATGGCATCCCAATGCCACTTAGTTTTCTGTTGTTAGGATCGGGACCGTGGTGGGGCAGGGCCATGCCCTGCCAGGTGGGTCATGCCCATGCCCTGCCAGGTGGGTCATGCCCATGCCCTGCCACGTGGGTCATGAGCCGGTTGTCGCAAACGGTGGACGAACCAATGGTTTACCGCGTGCCGGAAAGTCACTTCCTCGATATCTCGGCAGGGCATGGCCCTGCCTCACCAGGCCTCAATCCCGGCTACGGCCAAACTAAGTGACATTAGGATGGCATCCTGCCCCACAACCGCATAGCGTTTTGCACTGTCTGTACATCGACTGGAGGAAAGTCATCTGGATAAACAGCGCGCCGTTGAAGGGAAGGCCGGCGCTAACGTTTCAAAAAGTGCCGTGAAAAAATCGGCAAAGGCACCGTCTCCCTCACGGTCGCGGTTCGGTAACACTCTCTGAATATGAGAGATTCTTTCTGAGCCGCGAGCGTAAGCGACCGGTGCTTTTGATTTTTTCTACGGCTTCTCACGGTCGCGGTTCGGTGACGTTCTTTAGACATGCCGCGAGCGTAAGCTGGTCCTCTAGGATTTGGTGGGGGGGGACGAAAGTGCAGCCCTTGGCTGCTTTCTGGGGGATTAGGCCTACAATTTGGGTGGCGGCGATTGGGATGCCGCGGGCGGCGGCTTCTTTCAATACCTCTGCGTAGACTTGGGGCAAAGGGGTCTGCTCGAAATCGGTTAGGTTCATGGAGACCTGCACCAGGTTTTGACTCGGGAGTGGGATTCCCAGGGCTTTCACGAAAGGCAGTCCGCCGGATGAGGCGCGGATTTTGCGGGCGATTGCTTGGGCGATAGCCAAATCCTGAGTTGCCAAGTTTACGTTGAACGCGATTAAGATCTTTCGCGCGCCGATGGCGCTGGCTCCGGCCGTGGGATGCAATGCTGGGCCGCCGAAGTCGGGTTCCAAGACTCCGCGGCGGATGTTCTCTAGCGGGGCGCGTTCGCTGCTGGTGGCTGCTGCCTCGTAGAAATAAACTGGGACGCCTAGCTTCTTCCAGACTGTTTCGCCTACGCGGTGGGCGATGGCTGCGCAGTCTTCTAATGTCGCGCCTTGGAGCGGGACGAAGGGCACAACATCGGCCGCGCCGATTCTGGGATGCACTCCCTGGTGGAGGCGGAGATCGATTTTTCCCACAGCGGCTCGGATGCCGCGGAGCGCGCCTTCAGCCACGGCTTCCGGAGTGCCGGCGAAGGTGATTACGCTGCGGTTATGGTCGGGATCCATTTCTGAGCGCAGCAGCATTACACCGGGAACGGAACGGATGGCGTGTTCGATGGCCTGCACGGTATTCGCATCGCGGCCTTCAGAGAAATTCGGCACGCACTCGATCAGGGGTTGGGCCACTTCACCTCAGATGTTTCGAGCAGCACGGTTCCGTTCCGCATGACCAGTTCCACCAGGTTCACTCCAAAATGATAGGGTATCTCCCGGTAATCCGGTACGCCGAGAATCAGCAGGTCCGCGCTTTTGCCGGGTTCCAGCGAACCGGCGCCGGCAGCCTGACGCAAAGCATGGGCCGCATTGATGGTGGACGCAGCGACGGCTTCAGCGGGTGTCATGCGCATATGGATGCAGGCGAGCGAGATCATCATCTGCATGTTCTGGGAGGGGCCGGACTCGGGATGATAGTGGGATCCAAGCGCTACGGCCGCCCCCGAGTCAATCAAGATCCGCGCGGGCGGATAATTTCCGGTTCCTGAATAAAAAACTGGTCCAGGCAGGAGGGTGGCGATAGTGGGGGACTGGGCTAGAAGCGCGGCGTCTTCGAGGGTGGCATTGAGGATGTGGTCTACGCATGAAACTCCCAGCTCAACGGCCATGCCAATGACGCCGGGGGGCGATTGGGGCCCAGTGTAGATCTTGAGGCCGAATCCGAATTCACGGGCGGCAAGCAAGAAGCGGCGGGCATGCTCCACGGTAAACGCGCTTTCCTGGAAACTAATTTCGGCAAATTCGGCGAGTTTGCGGCGATGGATTAGCGGCAACATGTGGGAGCATATCCAATCCAGATAATGATCGGGATTATCGGGATAATTTGGCGAAAGCTGGGCGCATAAGAAGGTGGATACGAGTGGAACGGATTGCTTGCGGAGCGCGGCCTGGACGCGGAGGATCTTGATCTCGTTCGCTTCGGTGAGGCCGAAGCCCGATTTGGTTTCTAACGTGGTGGTGCCGTGGCGAATGGCTTCGGCGGCAATGTGCAGGGCCTGTGCCTGTAAGGTACGGGGCGAAAGTTCCTGAATGGTGCGGGCAAGCGTGGGAGTTCGGACGCCGTTCCGCGTTTCATAATCTGGTATTCTAGCCGGGCCGCTGGCGAGGTGGGTGTGAGTGTCGACAAAGCCGGGCATGACCACGCGCCCGGTGGCATCAATGACGTGGGCTTGGCGGGCGAGTGCGAGGTTTTCCAAGCGGCGGCTGGGTCCGACATCGTGGATGATTCCGTCGACAATCAGGACCGCGCCGTCTTGAATGACACCGAGGTTCCTAAGATCGGCCCCGCGGCGGGGACCGCTGGCCCCGCGCAAAGTAAGGAGTTGCCGGGCGCCGCGGATCAGAGTGGCCTTAAACATTGGATGGGCGTTTACGCCGGATAGGCGCAGGCCCCGCCCTTTCTTAGGCTACAACAGGCACGGAATTAATAGAGCGTGTGGGTGGTGGATAACTAGTGTTGATAACTGGAGGCTGAGAAGACTAACGCTTGGCAGGCGAAAGCGCCTGCCCCACTTGGCTAGAAAGAGGCAGGGATCCAGATGGTTAGGCATTTGTATCTGGCCACCGGGATCCAGATGGCCGCAGTTTTGAACGCGGATAATTAGGACGTGAAGCCGCCGCCGGGGAATCGTCCACTGAAGACTTTGGAACGGGTTCTGTCTAAGGCTGGGCTGGGCTCACGCACCGAGGCTCGTAAATGGATTGGCACCGGGCGCGTGCGGGTGAACGGTAAGTTGATCCAGACTCCGGACCATTGGGTGGATCTGGAGCGCGACACGGTGACGCTGGATTCGAAACCGATCCGCGCGCGCGAGAAAATCTACCTGCTGCTTTACAAACCCACGGGTTATCTCACCACTTATAAGGATCCCGAAGGACGGCCGACGGTGTACGATTTGATTCGCGATGTGGGCGAGTGGATGGTCCCGGTGGGAAGGCTCGATCAGGATACCAGCGGCCTGCTTTTGTTGACCAACGATACCCGGCTGGTTGAGAGCGTGGCGAATCCGGAACACAAAGTTCCAAAGACGTATCTGGTGAAGGCGTCCACGCTGGTGAGCGACCAGCAGTTGGAGAAGCTTCGGAAGGGAGTGGTGCTGGAGGACGGTCCTACGCAGCCGGCGGTGGTGACACGGGTGCGGGATTCGGCGAAATATTCATTTTTCGAAATCACGATTCATGAGGGGCGCAATCGGCAGGTGCGGCGGATGGTGGAAGCGGTCGGCAGCCGGGTGTTGAAGCTGGTCCGCACGGGGATTGGAGGGCTGCGCATCGGCGAGCTGCCGATTGGGAAGCATCGGGAGTTGACGGCGGCGGAGGTGAGGATGTTATTCGGGCGGAAAATCGGGGAATGAGTATCCTGTCACCGGATTAAAATGCGGGCCATCCAATCGTGCAGGCGGGTGTGGGGCGGGCGCAGCATGCGTCCCAGGCCTAGCCAGCGGCGGTGGAATACGGGTTTCAGCTGGCTGAAGGTGTCGAAGCCTTCCTGGCCGTGGTAGTGGCCCATACCGCTTGCACCTACTCCGCCGAAGGGCAGATCCTCGGCTGCGATGTGGAGCAACGTGTCGTTAATGCACACGCCGCCGGAGATGGTGCGCGTGAGGACGCTATTGATGGTTTGCCGGCTGCGCGTAAAGAGATATAACGCGAGCGGGCGCTCATGTTGGTTGACGTAAGCGATGGCTTCGCCGATAGTGCCGTATGTTTTTAGTGGCAGGATGGGGCCGAAGATCTCCTCGCGCATCACTTTCAGATCATCGGGTGGGTTAATCAGGATAGTTGGAGCCAAGCCGCGTTCCGCGCCGAGCGTTATGGTTTCCACGCCTCGCGATGCGGCCTCTTCCAGATAGCCGTGCAATCGCTGATATTGCTTGCCGTTGATGATGGACGTATATTTTGCGTCGGGATAATATCGCTCGACGGCTCCTCGCAGGGCGTCCACAAAGGGCCGCAGTGCGGAGTCGGCGACCAACACGTAATCCGGTGCGATGCAGGTTTGTCCTGAGTTCAGCAGCTTGCCGAAAACGATATCGTCGGCCGCGCGGCGAAGGTTCGCGTCGGGAGCGACAATCGCTGGTGATTTACCGCCTAGCTCGAGCGTGACGGGCGTGAGGTTTTCGGCCGCAGCGCGCATCACATCGCGCCCCACTGACGTTGCGCCGGTGAATAAGAGATGGTTGAAGGGCAGAGCGGCGAAAGCGCGGCCGACTGTCGAATCGCCGAGAGCCACCGATACAAGATCGGGTGGAAATGCCGCGGTGATGATCCGGGCCAAAAGGGCGGAGGTTTCGGGCGTGTATTCCGACGGTTTTAGCAGTACACGATTGCCTGCGGCCAAGGCTCCGGCCAAAGGCGCCATCGACAGGAACACTGGATAGTTCCATGGCACGATGATTCCCACTACTCCCACGGGCTGCGGCAACACCCAAGCCTCGGCCGGCTGCAGAGGCCAGCCGACGTGACGGCGTCGCGGCGTCATCCATCCTTTTAGATGCCGCCGGGCGTAGCGGATGGCATTTACGGCAACATAAACTTCGGAGAAGAGCACTTCGTCGCGAGAGCGGCCGCTGAAGTCGCGATCGATGGCGCTTGCGAATTCATCCTGATGAGCGAGAAGAGCTTCGAGGAGACGCGTGAGATTGGCGCGCCGTTCACGCGCCGGGGGATAAGGGGCGGCCGCGAAAGCCGCGGACTGTGCGGCGAAAGTGTCTGCCAGCGCCGGTCTATTCATAACGCAATGTGTCGGACGGATCCAAACGGGCGGCGCGGCGTGCTGGTATGTAGCTGGCCACTACCGCGACGATGAGAAAGACAACGGCACTCACGGTGAAGGTGGGCACGTCCGTCGCGCTAACATCGAATAGCAAGCTCTTCATCACGGGCGTCAGTAGAAACGAACCAGCCCCGCCAATCACTACGCCGGCCGCTGCCGCCAGCAGACCCTGAAACATGACCAACGATACGATATTCCGAGGTTCGGCGCCCAGAGCCAGGCGGATGCCCAACTCCTGCGTGCGCTGCGCCACTGAATAAGCGATGAGCCCATACAAGCCGACGGTCGCGACCAATAAGGCGCCGATCGAAAAAACGGCCAGCAGCAGCATGGTGAGACGGGTTTGGGCGATGGAGCCGGCCAGGTGCTGATCGAGGGTCTGGACTTTGGTTACCGGCAGTTCTTGGTCGAGGGTGGAAATGCGGGAGCGCACGGCGAGCGCCAGGCTTTCGGGATCGGCAACAGTGCGCACAATGACGTGCACTGATTCGCCAGGGTGCTGCGCCAGCGGATAATACACTTCCGGGACACTCTCCACTGCCAGCCGGATATTTTTGACATTAGTGACCACGCCCACCACTTCCGTCACGGCTGCGGGTCCAATGACGATTCGTTTGCCCAAGCCGCTGTCATTGGGCCAGAAGCGGTGGACGAAGCAATCGTTCACAATGGCGACGGCGGGAGCGCCTTCCCGATCTCGCTGTCCAAACGCGCGGCCGCGTAACAGCGCGATGCCCATGGATTCAAAATACGCGGGACTAACGGTCTGAATGAGGTGGTTGGGACGCTGCGCCAGGGGCACTTCCGGCTGACCTTCCGGCAGCATCGGCGAATAGTTGGAGGGGCTGAGCGGAAGCGCGGATGAAACGGCCACGGAGCGCACGCCCGAGAGCGGCGTTAGTTGGTCCAGGATGCTCTCGAAGAAGGCCTCCCGCTTTGGAGCGGTGGAATAGCGCGACGCGGGCAGCGTGATATCCAGCAACAGAACATTGTGTGGATTGAATCCGAGAGGAACGTGTTGGAGATTGGCAAAGCTACGCATTAACAGACCAGCGCCCACCAACAAAATCATGGACAGAGCTACTTGAGAAACCACCAGTAAGTTTCGGGCGAAGCTGCGCCGGCGGCTGCCCGCGGTGGCGCGGCCTTCTTCGCGCAAGACCGTTTGAACGTCGGGTTTCGAAAACTGGAGAGTGGGCAGCAACCCGAACAACAGCCCGGTAGCGAGCGACAATCCTAGCGCGAAAAGCAGCACTTGGCCATCCATACGGATTGGATTAATTCGAGGCAGGGTGCTTTGCGGAAGCGTGGCGAGAATCCGGGTACCCCAGAAACTGAATAGGATGCCAAGGCTTCCGCCGGCGAGCGACAGCAGAACGCTCTCGGTGAGCAACTGGCGAACGATTTCCGAGCGTCCGGCGCCCAGTGCGATTCGGATGGCGATCTCCTTGCGGCGGCCCATGGCGCGCGACCACAGTAGGCTCGCGATGTTCGCGCAGGCAATCAGCAATACCAATCCAACGGCGCCGAAAAGAACCAGCACGGCGGTCCGAACGTTGGCCACCATCAACTGTTGGAGCGGGTTGAGGCTGATGGCAAGACGCGGGTCGGCGTCCGGCATGGCGCGGTTACCTTCAGAGTATTGTGCGTCCAGGATTTTCATCTCGGCTTGCGCCTGATCCAGCGGAAGCCCGCGCCGGATGCGGGCCACGGCGATTACGTAGGTTAGCTGGGGGGCGACGCCGCTCTGCTCGAATACACGGCTGGACCAGACGTCAATGCTGCGGCCGGCGGGCGCGAATTCGAAATCGGCGGGCAAGACGCCGATGATGGCGTTGTCAACCGAATCGAGCGTGATGGATTCACCGATGATGCGCGGGCCGCCGCCGAAACGGCGCTTCCAGAGCGATTCACTGATCAAGACTACGTGCCGGCCGCCGGGCCGATCGTCTTCCGGGGAGAAAGCGCCGCCGAGCATGGGGCGCACGCCCAGAACTTCGAAAAAATTCCAGCCCACGCGCACCGCGGGAAGTTGTTCGGGCTCGCCGCGTCCGGTCAGATTGAAATTCTCACTCATGAAGGGCGCGAAGCCGGAGAAGGAGCGGCTGTTTTGCTGGAGGAACTCTGCCCGATGGTAGGAAAACGGTCGCCGGTTGGGGCCGCGAGCGTTGGTGACAATCACCAGATCATCCGAATCCTGGTAGGGGAGCGGGCGGAGGAGCAAAGCATTGGCCACGCTGAAAATGGCGATGTTGGCTCCAATTCCGAGCGCCAGCGTCAGCATGGCGGTGAGCGTGAATCCGGGAGTTTTGGCCAGCATCCGCACGGCATAGCGGAGATCCTCGACGAACGTAACGGTCATTCTTAAATCACCACAGATGATAGTATCCGTCGCGTCTCCCCAGTTGGATGGGAACGCCGAAGAGTTCGCTGAGGCGCTCAGTAGTGAGCAGATCTGACTTTGCCCCATCCGCGAAAACGCGGCCATCTTTGAGGAGGATGACGCGATGGATCTCGGGAATAATATCCGGCAGATGATGCGTGACGATCAGTATTCCGATGCCGGATTGCGCCAGCTTCCGGAGCAGCGCGCGTAATTCCAGAGTTGCGCTTACGTCGAGGCTGTTGGAAGGTTCGTCCAACAATAGTGCCAGGGGTTGGTGAACCATGGCGCGAGCGATCAGGATGCGGCGGCCCTCGCCCGACGACATTTCGGTCATGAAACGATCCGCCAGGTGAGGGACTTCGAGCAGATCCAGGACCTGGTGGGATTTCTCAAGCATCGGGGGGGTGACGTGATGGTAGGGCTGGATCCCGATGCTCGAGAAGAAACCTGAGAGGACCACTTCGAGGCCCGTGATATCGCGCGTGCACGTGCTCATAAGGTCGTTCGAGACTATTCCTAACATCGTCCGGAGCTCGAAAATGTTCCATGTGTTGTGTCCGAGAATAGTGAGCGATGATTCGGGGTGGGCCAGGGGATAGCATTCCCGGGTTATGGTTTTGATGAGTGTGGATTTGCCGCAACCGTTGGGTCCCAGAATGGCCGCGTGCTCACCGGCTTGGATGCGGAGGGTGATGTTGTGGAGGACGGTTGTGACGCCGCGGGTTACGGAGATGTTGTGGAAGTCCAGGAGGGGGGCTGGGGGTTGGGGGCTGGGGATTGGGGGTGCGTCGCTGGTGGCGTGGTCTGGCGCTTCAGCGGGATTCCGGTGCATTCATCGAGAGTATACTTCAACCATGCGCAAATGCATTTTGATTTTGAGTTTTGCGCTGTCCGCTTCGCTGCTCTTCGGACAGCTTGAGCCGAATTCGATGACGGTTACGGCGAGCCAAGGTATGAATGTGCAGCCGGACCAGGCGTTGTTCGCTGTTTACGTTACTACCGGGCTCACTGCAAGTCTGAATGACGTGCTTGCCGCCGTGAAAGGAGCCGCATCACCAGCGCTAACTTTTCAGGGGGGAACAAGCGCCGCGGCGGCCCAATTATGCTCGGGTGGAAGTCAACAGCAGCCCATTGAACAGTGGGCCTTTGGATTACCGGTGCCATTCGCGCAGATGAAGGCTACGGTCACAGCACTTACCAGCCTGCAGCAGAGCATCACGCAGGCGAACGGCGGGTTCACGCTTTTTTCGGTGCAGGGCGCTCAGGTTTCCGCCACCTTGCTGCACTCATAGGCCTGCAACATCGGTAGGTTAATTGCAGACGCTACCGCACAAGCTCAGAAACTCGCGTCCCGGCCGGGCTACTCTGGGATCGATTTTGGCCATGTCCAGCATTACATCGAGTCCGGTGGCGAGCAACTCCGTTCCCGTGGCGATCGCCGGCTCGTTCGCTGCAAGTGCTCTCATGACCCGCAGACCTGCCAATTGACCGTGAAGTTCGCCGTGAGCAGATTATGAAGACTGGGTGGAAGTGCACTGTTGTGCGGTGCTCTGTCTGGCTCGGGTGCAAGTAGTCCAGTACTGGAAGAACAACCAGTACTTTTCGCGTTTTCATGCTCTTGTATGGAGCGGCGTGCAGGTTTAGTATCTACTGAGCGTGTACCCTTGGTCTTTAACATCTGGAGGAAAAAACATGGGTAGGTTTACTTTTGCTGCGGTTGCACTCAGTTTTGCGATTCCGGCGTTTGCCGACATTAACCTGTCAACGGGCTACAACAGTGGTGGGACCCTTATCTGCAGCTCCTCAGCAACTAGCTGCACCGGGACTGATGCCAACTGGTCGGTTGTTGAAAACAATGGCTTTAACAGCGGTGCGACCGGGTCCGGGCAAGCTGTCAGCCCTGACGACCCCGACTGGTATGGCGGCTGGATCGGCAATGCCTCTGGGACAACTCCGGCCTCCGACTGGATCGCCTACGACGCGAACAATTGCTGCAACAACGGCTTTGGGACCTATACCAGGACCTTCAACCTTACTGGCTACGACCTTTCGACGGTTTCCATCTCCGGGGGCTGGACGCTAGATGACTCTGGGATCTTGGTTCTCAATGGAAAAACGATCGGGACTCTAGGCGACGGGAACTGGGGTTCCTTTACACCGTTTTCGGATAGCACGTCTACCGATTTCAACCAGGGCGTCAATACGCTCCAGATCGAGATCACTGATACAGACACGTTCCTGGAGGGTGTGAATCTTAACGGTACGCTGACTGGTACGCAAACTGGCGTAGTGCCGGAGCCTTCGAACGTCGCGATCGTGCTGATTGCAGGTTTCGCGGCGCTGCTGATAGTGGCTCGGCGTCGAGTTGTCGCATAGGTTTTTTCGGCCGGGGCTGGAGAGTGGTCCCGGCCAGCCCCTCTGATCAGTCAAGTATCCTGCTTCACCGGCTGATGGGCGATCTTCGTCTTCTCGCCCGTTGGTCCCTACTTTTGCAGCGCCAGAGATCTGATCGCCGTCCCCCTGCAGTTCGAGGTAGTAAATGGCTTCGCCGCTATCCTACCGTATTCCTGGAAGCATTCCCGAGTGATGGTTTTAATGAGCGTGGATTTGCCGCAACCGTTGGGTCCCAGGATGGCCGCGTGCTCGCCGGCTTGGATGCGGAGGGTGATGTTGTGGAGGACGGTTGTGACGCCGCGGGTTACGGAGATGTTGTGGAAATCCAGAAGGGGGGTTGGGGGCTGGGGGTGCGTGGCTGGTGGCTGGTGCGGAGATCCGGTGACTCCGTGGGGTTCTGGGACATATTCCCGAGTGTATACTTCAGGCATGTTGAAACGCACTTTGATGTTGAGTTTTGTGATGTCCGCTGCGCTGGCCGTCGGACAGGTTGAATCGAATACGGTGACTGTTACTGCGAGTCAGACCGTGAACCTGCAGCCCGATCAGGTATTGTTTGCGGTCAGCGTGATCACGCCCATCAATGCAAGTTTGGATGATGTGCTGGCTGCGTTGAAAGGGTCTGGGATCACGATCGCTAATTTTTCCGGGGTCAACAGCTCCTACGCTGTCCCACCAGGCATTATTGTTAACGGCAATCCGCAAACCACGCCTATTATCCAGTGGGCTTTCGGATTGGGTGTGCCGTTTGCGCAGATGAAAGCGACCGTGACTGCGCTCACTGGTCTGGAGCAGAGCAACCTGCAGCCGAATAGCGGGTTCACGCTTTCCTTTTCGGTACAGGGTACGCAGGTTTCCAGTGCGCTTCAGCAATCGCAGGTTTGTAGCATCCCTGGATTGATTGCCGATGCTACCGCGCAGGCTTCGAAACTAGCGTCGGCGGCCGGGCTGAATTTGGGGTCGATTGTGGCTATGACCAGCGGCACTTCGAGCCCGGTGTACGGGATTGAGTATCTCGGCGCACTTTCATCGCAGTTCACAGCGCCGCAGAGTTGTACGTTGACCGTGAAATTCGCAGTGACCAGATTCTGATTTCTGAGAGTATACTGCAAGCATGCGCAATTGCATGTTGATTTGGATTTTTTCGATGTCTGCTTCGCTTTTATTCGGGCAGCTTGATTCGAATACCGTGACTGTTACCGCGAGCCGGAGTATGAATGTGCAGCCGGACCAGGCGTTGTTCGCGGTTTACGTCACCACGCCAATTACTGCAAGTCTGGATGACGTGCTGGCAGTTGCCAAAGGAGCGGGGATCACCAGCGCCAACTTTTCAGGAGTGGGTGCGGCTGTAGGAGTTGCGCAAATACTCCCATGCAGTGGTGCCGTCGCTCCGCTACCCGCACCCTCTATCGAGTGGGCTTTTGGATTACCGGTGCCGTTCGCGCAAATGAAGGCTACGGTCACCGCGCTCACCAGCCTGCAGCAGAGCATCATGCAGGCGAATAGCGGATTCACGCTCTCTTTTTCGGTGCAGGGCGCGCAAGTTTCCACCAGCTTGCTCGAATCGCAGATGTGCAACATCGCTGGGTTGATTACCGACGCCACCGCGCAGGCTCAGAAACTAGCGTCCGCCGCCGGGCTTAACCTGGGATCGATTTTGGCTCTGTCCAGCAGTGTTTCGAGCCCGGTGGCGAACAACTCCGTGCCCGTAGCAATTGCAGGCGGATTCGCGTCCTCCCAGCTCACCGTACCGCAGGGCTGCGCATTGACCGTGAAGTTCGGTGTAACCAGGTTCTAACGGCCGCCGTTAGTTACAACATCGCTGAATACTTGTATGTCAGCAATCCCACAACATGCAGGCGATCAATTTCATTTAATTAAGAGGCTCTGCACGAGCAAACCGGGTGTATACTGGAGCGGCGTCGTAGCAAAGGAGGCTCATCATGGACGAACAAATCGCGACTCTTAAATTAACCGTCGAACCTGCCGCACTGCGCAAGATCATTTCCAGTGGCCGATTGGCGGAATTCGCCCACATCGCGGCTATTCAGGCGGCCAATCAGATAAATGCACAACTGGTACAGCACATCGCGGAAGGCGCGATGAATGCGGATGGCATGAAGGGCGCATTATCCGTCGACGTTCGTTACGTCTTCTCCGATGGTGAGCCCGGCTTTGGCACTCATCCTCCTGGACCGAGACCTCCCATCGTGAAATTTTGAAGGGCGGAGCATTAGCGCGAATGAGCGCGAGCTTCTGAACCAGCCCGGTTCGCGGAGTTTTGTATGGAACCACGTAACGGCTCTTCCAGCGTGCTGATGTTGCATCTGCTCGGCCGATGTAATTTGGAGTGCCTGCATTGTTATATGGAAGGCTCACCTCGTCGCCGGGAGCAATTGCCGGTGGATTCCGTAGTGGGAGCGATCACTGAATCGAAGGCGCTCGGCATCCGCACACTCGTCCTAACCGGCGGAGAGCCGCTGCTCTATCCTGGCCTCGATGAAGCGCTTAGGGCCGCGGCAGGGAATGCTGATCTCAAGACAATTATCTCGACGAACGGTACGCTACTTTCCCCAAGCCATGCCTCGCGGTTTGGAGAAATGGGGGTGCGGGTCAATATCAGCATTGACGGGCGTGCGGAGTTCCACGATCGTTTCCGGAAACTGGCGGGCTCTTTTCGCTCCGCGGAGCGGGGCGTGCACCAAGCCGTAGACGCCGGAGTGCCGGTCACCATCATCACTACTTTTTCCAAAGCCAACATCGATTCGCTCGAGTTCATGGTGGACTGGGCTGCGGCGGTGGGAGCCGAGCGGTTCTTTGCACAGCCGCTGCTGAATCTCGGCCGAGGCACGCATATCGCTGGGGATTGTCTTACTTTCGACGACATAAACCGGCTGATCCTACGACTTTCCGATCTGGCAAATTACTCTCGAAACCGGAACCTGCAATGTCAGGTGATCGGCGCCAACCGGAAATTCCTACTTCAGCATCCGTGTGGGGCGTACGTCTGCAACGGAAGTGGTTGTCACCGGGGCGTGGACAAGGAAATTAAGAAGGTGGTGGTACGGGAGGACGGGACCGTTCTGCCCGAGGTCCCGAACTTGAACCGCCGATACTCGCTCGGTAAGATCCAAGACTCCTCCTCGCTTTCCGAGCTAATCACCCGCTACTATGAGCACGGCTACAGTGAGTTCGACCGGCTCTGCCGCGTTGCCTACGCCGAGGTGCTTCCTCAGTGGAATTGCGTCATCGTTCCATGGGAGCAGATCATTGCCGAGAGAAGCGAGACCTGGATGCCCAGCGAGAACTGCCCGCTGCCAGTTCTTGAATGTGCCAGTTGTGCGTCTCCGGCATACGGAGCGTGGAAGGATCTCCCCTTCAAGGCGCAGCCGGAATCGGCCGCAGCGCTTTGCGAGACCCGCCCTTCCCAGCGCATGGCGCACACGCCAGTGGGGCAGGGCCATGCCCTGCCAGGTGGGGTAGTCGCCGAATAAGGCTACTGGCGGCTTCGTCAGCGCAACGTTCAAATGTGTTTTAGCTGCCGCTGTTAGATTTCCACAGCTGCCAATCACTCCCAAATGGCTGGGTCGCGCAGGCCGCCAGCAGCATGAATATAGACTCGCCATTCGCGGTAGCAAGACGTTCTAAGAAACTTCTAGGCTTGTACAGCTGAGGTTTTAGCTGTCATTGGCACGCCCTTTTTCGAGATTTTCCGTATGCCCGTGCTGAGACACGGATAAGTATCCTCAATTCGGCGTGGCAAAGTAAGAGGATTTGTGATTCCTTGTAATGGCTCAACGCACCTTTCAGGTTCGCAGGCGAAAGCGCATGCGCCACTTTGCCACTTTTAGGTATCCTGCTTTACCCGCTTCAGGGCGATCTTCATCTTCTCGCCGTCGGTCCCTTGTTTTACCGCGCCTGAGATCTGATCGCCGTCTACCTTCAGTTCCAGATAGAAAATGGCTTCGCCGCCATCCACTTCCATGGTGACCGTGTCCCCGTCCACCACACCCTTTTGAATAGCATGCTGGTCTTCCTCAGGACCGGCGGTGCCAGTAAGCTTGTTGCCTTCCTGCTTTACGATCATGACCACGGGAATGGTCTGGGAATCGCCATCCTGTTTCATGTCAACGGTTCCGGCCCATTTGCCCGTCAAATCAGCGGCACTAAGGGTCCAGGCGGCTGCTAGCAGCAGGCTCAAGAGAATACTTTTCATAACGTGCTCCTTTTCGCACTACTATACTTGGCAAGTTTAACGCAGGCGCGGTCCCAAAAGTTGCATTTATTTATTCGCGAATGGCTACCAGAGGGTCCACTTGCAGGGCGCGGCGGGCCGGCTGGTAGCTTGCGATCAGGGCGACGGCTATAAAGAGCAGAGCCATGCCGGCGAAGATGCCGGGATCGGTGGGACTTACGTGAAACAAGAGTGTCGACAGTGCACGGCTGACGGCGAACGCGCCCGCGAGACCGGTGGCGATTCCTGCCAGGGTGAGCCCCAGGCCCTCACCGAGCACCAGGCGGAGTATGTCGTGCGGCTGCGCGCCCAAAGCCCTGCGGATTCCCATCTCCTGACGGCGCTGCTCCACTGAATAGGCCAGCAATCCGTAGATTCCGATGGCCGCCAGTATCAGCGCAACGGCAGCGAACGCACCTAACAGCCACAGGGTGATTTGCCGCTGTCCGAAGGAATCGGAGACGATGTCTTGCATGTTACGAATGGCTGTAACCGGTAGATCTGCATCCACCTGCGCAATCTGCTTTCGCACCGCGTTCGACATGGACAGCGGATTTCCGGAAGTCTTCACGGCAATGGTCATCCCCGGCCAGGGACGTTGCGCGTACGGGGAATAGAGTTCGCCACCCGCATCAGCATCCAGGGCGGAGGTTTTAACGTCGGCCACCACTCCCACCACTTGCTCATGCAGTTCCGCCCGCGCGACGATGAGCTGCTTTCCAATGGGATCCTGATTGGGCCAGAAGCGCCGCGCCAGGGTTTCGTTGACGATGGCCGCGCCAGCGCTCGATTCATTATCGTGCTCGGAGAAGAAGCGGCCGCGCACCAGGCGCACTCCGAAGGTTCGAAGATAATCCGGCGTTACGGATTGCCAAAATGCGAGCGGGCGTTTGCCGAACGGAAGCACGGCATCGCCGACCACCTGAATTGGCACCAGCACGCTGGCGTTCAGGGGCAACCGAAGTGCCGCGCTGGCGGAGATCACGCCCAGGGTGGTGGAGATCCGGCGAAGAGCCTCGCGAAAGAAGGCATTCTTCCGGGGATTGGTGGGGTATTTGGCGTTAGGCAATGTTACCTGCATGGTGAGGACGTTCTGTGGGTCGAAGCCTGGATCTACGCGCTCAAGGGCCAGGAAACTGCGCATCAGGAGGCTGGCTGCGATCAACAGGATCATCGAAATGGCCACTTGGCCAATCACCAGGAGTCCCCGCGTGCGGCTGCGCCGTAGACTACCGGCAGTGCCGCGTCCGGATTCGCGCAAAAGGGCGTTGAGATCGGGCTTGGAGGCATGGACCGAAGGTATGAGTCCGAAGAAAACAGCGGTGACGACAGAGACCAGCAAGGTGAACGCGAGCGTTTGCCAATCGATGTGAATTTCCCCGGCGCGAGGCAGATTGAGTTGGTCAATGCGGCTTGCGAGGCGCGCGGCGGCAAGAGCCAGCAGGAGCCCTAGAGCGCCGCTCGCGAACGATAGCGCCAGGCTCTCAGCCAATAATTGGCGAATCAGATCGCTGCGGCTGGCACCCAGCGCCGCGCGCACCGCGAACTCCTTGCGCCGGCTGGTGGCTCTGGCTAACAGGAGGCTGGCGACGTTGGCGCAAGCGATTAGCAACACCGCGCCGATGGCCGCGCACAGAACCAACAAAGCCGGCTTCACGTTGTCCACCAGGATTCCGCGCAAGGGGCTGGCTATCAGGCCCGCGTCCGGATCCGCATCCACCATGCTAGGGTGCTGGGTGAGATACCGGCGGTTGAGGACGTCCAATTCCGCTTGAGCCTGGCGAGCGCTGACGCCTGGTCTTAAGCGAGCGATCACGGAGATGTAGCCCGCGCCGAGCCGGATCTGATCGCGAGTGAATAGGTTGAAGGCCGCCAGGTTGGTGGAGAACAAGTCGAGATGAGGCGCGGGTTGATCGAGGCCTGGTGGAAGGATGCCGATGACGGTGTGCGGCTGGGAATCCAGCGTGAGCGAAGTGCCGACTATGTTTGGATTCGCGCCGAAGCGCCGCTGCCACAGGCCATAGCTCAGCAGCACTACCGGCTTCGCGCCGTCCCGATCCTCTTCCGGCAGAAAATCGCGGCCGAGGAGGGGATGCACGCCGAGAGTCTGGAGGAAGTCAGCGGAGACACGCGCGGCCTGCAGCTGTTCGGGCTGATCCATTCCAGAGAGATCCGTGCCAGAGAGATTGAAGGTCTCGTTGCAGAAGCCGGCGAGTTTCGAAAAGGATTGGGCTTCGGTGCGCAGTTGATCCCAGCGCGTTAGGGAAAAAGGTCCGCGGCCGGAAGCACGCTTGAGGTTGGTGTTGTAGAGGAACATCAGGCGATCGGATTCGGGGTAGGGCAGGGGGCGCAGAAGCACTGCGTTGACGACTGTGAAGATGGCGGTATTGGCGCCGATCCCGAGAGCTAGCGTCAGAATGGCAATAGCCGAGAATCCGAAATCCTTCGCTAGCACGCGGAGGGAGTAGCGGAGATCGGGCATGATTGAGTATAAAAGTTTCTGGTTTCTGGTTTCTCGTTTCTCGTTTCTCGTTAGGACCTCTCGGTCTAGCTTCAGAGTTTGTAGCCCCCAGCCCCTAGCCCCCACCCCCCAGCCGAGGGCGGCGTTACTTCAGGATTTGAATTAG
>DASYNU010000311.1:0-13926 GCA_036008345.1 Bryobacteraceae bacterium | reverse complement strand
GAAGTTGGGCAATCAGGGCTGTTATTACTTGGATGGCGAAATCGAGCTCTTCAGCCCGGCTTTTCCGGTGGTTGCTAAGGACACAACAGCGGCTGGCGACACATTCAACGCCGCTCTGGCGGTGGCGCTGGCGGAAGATCGTGAAATAGAAGAAGCGCTACGATTTGCAAACGCCGCCGCGGCAATTTCAGTTACCCGAATGGGTGCACAGGCGTCCGTACCGGCGCGTGCGGAAGTGGACGAATTACTCGCGTCCGCTCATTAGCGTCCGTACAAGACGAATTGGCTGTTTTCATATGTTGGCTGGCGGTGCGTCAAACGATGTCTCGGCGAAAGCACCAGGTAATCAATTCCCATACCTTGCAATCGGCCGACTTCCGCGGGATCAAAATTCAATTCGCTCGTGTTTTGCCAACGCTGCCACCACTCGCGCGCCAGCGGCTCACTGAAGTTCATCTGACCACCGGACTTCCAGTCGACATAGACGGCACGCAGGCTCTCAGCGCGAAAAATGCTCGGGTCCGGACTGCTACCGGCGTCGCCAAACAGGAACACCGCATCCTTGGGAGTTTGCGCGCGTGCGAACTCGGCCAGGTCTTCGAGGCCAGCTAAATTCGGACGCGGATAGTTCCTGACGTGTGCCAGGTAGGGCAGAACGAAACCTGGCGCGATCGCCGCCGCGGCTAATAACGCGGGTGCGAAACGAAACCGCTCCATCGCAAGCGCGCCACACAATGCGACAGCTAGCGCAAGCAACAGGAGAACGTTGCGCCCCGAGATCGAAAATATCGGAACTGCCGTTGGAACCGCCAGCACCATCACGAACCAAAATACAGATTCAATCCAGCGTTTGTACTCGACCGCGCGAATGCCCGCGGCCGCGCCTAAGATCACAGCGAAAGCGGTCACGAAAAGCAGAGCGCGCGCCGGCTGAAATTGCGGGATCAAGCCAAATTTCAATTGGTCGAGCAGAATATATGACACCGGCACGCTCAGGATGCCGAGCGCCGGCATGCCGATCAGAAAAAGACGCGCGGCCTTGGGACGCACTCTCCAAAACGCGGTCATACATAACGCCCACAGCAGCACGTACTGCCAGATCAACTTGACCGGCCAGGTGGAGATCCAGTTGTAGGAAGCACGCATGCGTTGCAGTTTTTCCAGCTCCGGACCGACGCGAGTGAAAAATGCTTGCGGCTCGGCCGCGCCCGGCTGTAACCGCGACGATACGAACAGTAGTACGATGCCGGCGGCGAGCGGCCACAAATCGCGATAATCCCGATGCCGCAAGACAAGCCACAAATACACGGCCCAAAATGCCCACACCGTGGGTGGATGGTAGAGGAACGCAAGAGCGGCGGCAATGTCTGCCCACATCAGGTGGTTCTGCGCCGCTAGTCCGATGGCAAGAAAGATCAGGCCCACGGCAAACGCCCGGGGCACTGGCTCATATTCAAACGTCAGCACCGCGGGTCCGGCGATAGTTGCTCCCAATGTGAACAGGGCTGCCACCACTAACGCCTTTCCTCGGGCCAGCGGAAAAGAGAGAGCCAGCAGATACACGCCGAGAATCTGGAGCGCGCGAAAAACGAGCTGCTGGGCTGTCAACACCGCTTCAAAAGAGCTGTGCGTGAGCCAGCGCAGGGCAATCGCGATCTCGTCGTACAACGTGTACGCAAGGTGCGGCTTGGGCGCCACCAGATCGCGCGTGAGGGCGGAAGAATCCCAAATGTGTTCCAGCATCGGAACATAGATTTGCGTGTCCGATCCTAAATAGGTGTGGCCGGGAAACTGAAAATAACTCAAAAAAGTAAGCGCGATGATCGCAGCGCCGATCGCGAGCCGATCGCGCATCAATTGGTAGGCGTCTTATCCAGCTGCTGTTTGGCCCAAATGCGATTTGGATTCAACTCCACCGACTTCGCGATGGCTTTGTGCGCTTCTTCCGGCTGATTCACCTTGCGTAGCGCGACTCCGAGCCATAAATAAGCATCCGCGTTTTTGCCATCCAGCTCGATGGCTTTTCGGAAGTCTTTGATGGCCAGCTCATAGCCGCCGCCGAGTGCCGCGGGCAGATAATAGTTGCCTACGCCGTGGCTTAAATAGTTGATGGACGACTTCGGGTCCAGCTCAATGGCCTTATTGACCGAGGTAAGCGCGCATTTGCCGTACTTCAGACCCGCTAAGCCCATGCCGGAGATCATTTGACCGCACAGTGTTCCTAGGATGCGCTGATACTCGGAGGAATCGGCCTTGAGCGCAACGGCGCGCT
This sequence comes from Bryobacteraceae bacterium, assembly GCA_036008345.1. Lineage (GTDB taxonomy): Bacteria > Acidobacteriota > Terriglobia > Bryobacterales > Bryobacteraceae > Palsa-89. Next base: position 11,654 of record DASYNU010000311.1, on the reverse strand, counting down.
CAGCGGCGTCTATGCCGGCTTGCGCAGCGTTCTTGGCTGCCGCTTTGTCGTGGGTCTCAATGGCCACTTCCGCCGAGTAGGATTCAGCCAGTGCCAACCGATATTGCGCCACCGCGTCCTTGGGATCTTTATCCGCCTGGGGCTTCAGATCGCCGACCATTTTTTCGAGCGCTGCCTTGTCCTGACGATCACGCGCCTTGATCAGGTCGGAATCGTTGAATCCGTTAATAGCAAATAAAGCCGGGAGGATCAATAATGACTTCATCATCTACAATTCTACAGCGCTGTTAGCAGCCCCAGCCCCTAGCCCCCAGGCCCGAGTTAGAGCGCCGCAACCTTCCTCTGAACCAGCAGGAAGTACAACCCTAAGATCGCGAGCAAAACCCCGTTCCAGGCTATAACCACGGGAGCGGTGAACTGTTTCACCAGCGCACCAACTATCAAGCTTCCGAAAGGCATCCCGCCGCGAAACGCAACGTTATACACGCTCATCACGCGCCCGCGCATTTGATCGGAGGTGATCATCTGCACCAGCGAGCTGATGGTGACGAAAGCCCCCAGCAGGATTCCGCCGGCCAGGAAAATAAGAACGCAGCTCAGCACAAGATTTCGCGAAAGCGCGAAGCTGGTGATCAATGCCCCCAGGACCATGAGCATCAATAAAGCCGAACGGCCTTGGTGGCGATGCTTGCCGAGTCCGGCCACCACCAGCGCGCCAGTGATGGAGCCACAGCCGGAGCACACCAGAAATACGGTATAAAGATCCGGACCTCCGTGAAAAACATCGCGCGCGAATACAGGTACGAATACGATCAGCGGAAAAGCCAGCAGAGTCATGGCGAAAGCCAGCACGATCAGTCCCTCCATAGCGGCTTGCTTGCGGATGAAGCTGAAACCCTGCCGCATGCTGGTGAGCACGGATTCAGCGGTTTTCGCGGGCACGAATTTCGGCCGGATGATCAGCAGGGAAGCGATGGCCGCGATGAATGACAGTCCATTCAACGAGAAGCACCAGGCCGCCCCGAGTTTCGTCAGCGCCAATCCGCCCAGCGTGGGTCCGATGACGCGCGCCACGTTGAACTGAATGGAATTCAATCCGATGGCGTTCTGTAGGTCTTCGGGCTTCACCAGCGAGGGTACCAGCGCCTGATAAGCCGGCCCACCAAACGATTGCGCAGTACCCACCAGGAACGACAGCGTCAGAATGGGCCACACTCCTTCGAGACCCTTGGGACCGCCCGCGTGGATCACACCGGTCGCGAACAGCGTAGCTAAGAGAAACGCGCAGGTCAACTGGATCACTTGCGAGCCGACCAAAATTAGCTGGCGCGACATCCGATCGGCCAGCACGCCCCCTACCAGAGAGAAAAGGACAATCGGAATGCTGCCGAGGAAAGAGTCCATGCCCAGCCAAAAGGGCGAGCCGGAAAGCTGCAAAACCAGCCAGCTTTGCGCCATGATCTGCATCCAGGTACCGATGCTGGAAATACAGGCACCCGACCACATGATGCTGAAGTCGCGATATTGGAACGCCTTGAAAACCTTGGTGAGCAAGCGTGATTCCGATCAGGGGAGCGGGCGTTCGCGCTGGATCAAATGCAGGATGTTGCCGTCGGCGTCACTGAAGAACACCAGCCGGTTGCCTTGATTGGCGAACGGCTCCGTCAGCAATTGGACGCCCCGGCTGCGCAATTCGCCCAGCGCCGCATCGAAATTATCCACACTTACGGCCAAGTGCCGAATGCCGGGATCCTTCATCTGCTGCGGCGCGCGCTCGCCTTGCGAAGGAATGATTTCTAGCATCGATCCGTCAGCGGCGCGAACAAAATAGTTGCCGTCGTAGGTGTAGTTGATGCGGAAGTCGAGCTTTTGGACGTACCACTCCGCCAGGCGGGCGGGATCGGGAGACGCAATGGCGGTGTGTTCCAATCCACGGAACATAAAGAGGATTGTAGCATTCAGGAGGCGGGCGGCAGGATGCAGGCGGCGGGTGGCAGGCGGCGGGCGGCGGGCGGCAGGATGCAGCGAACTGGAAACGATAACATCGGGATATGCGTGGCAGGTGGATGCTCGCGATTGCCGGGGTGGTGGTGCTCGGCCTCGTTGCGGGCGGGTTCGTTCGGTTCCGTCGTTCACCCGTCGTGCCCGCGCCGCAGCGGGTTGTTCCTGTTGCACCGGCGGAAATCACGTTGACTGGAGTCATTCAACCGGCCCATGTAATAAATGTTCCCGTGCCGGTGGATGGAGCTGTCGATCAGTTCATGGCCGCTGTGGGGCAGCATGTATCGGAAGGCGAGGTTCTGGCTCGCATCCGGAATCCGAAACGGGCGGCCGCTCAACAGATCGCCAAGCTGGACGTCGAACAAGCGCAGAGCCGTCTCAGCCAACTTGAATCCGCCCTGATCGCAGCGCGGCTGGAGGTCTCGCGCTCGGAAGCCGATGCGATTCGCATCAAGTCGGATCTTGCTCAAGCAGAGAAGGCTTTTGATCGGCAAAAGGCAATGTTTCAGGAGGGCGTCACTCCGCGGTTGGCGTATGAGAAGGCGGAGCAGGAATACAACTCGCTGAAAGCGGCGGCGCAAAATCTAGCCGCGGCCGCTAGGAACGCGGCTGACCGCGTGGACACAACCACAAAGGAACTCGAGCCTGCGCGAAAAGAGCTCGCTCAAAAGAACGCCGATCTGGAAGATGCCGAGGCTGAGGCGGCGGTTGGCGAAGTAAACTCGCCCGCCGATGGAATAGTAATCGAAAGGCGCGGCCGGTTGGGGCAGCCGGTGACCCTCGCGATGACCGATCTGTTTCAGATCGCCGTGGACCCGCTGGTTCTCGAAGCCGTGGCTGCTATCCAGCCGCAAATGACCGCGCGGATTCAGCCGGGACAAGGGGTCGCGCTGTTGATCGCTGGTGCGGGCAATCCGATTACGGGTACCGTTCGCGAGCTGAAATCCAGTCAGGTATTCATCGATATCCAAAACCCGGCAACGGCCGTCCAGCAGGGGATGGCGGTCCGAATCAAGATCAAGTGACGAAAACGGACTACAGATTGGCCACGCGCTCGAGCGCGGCGCGCAACGTGGCCACGCCGTCTGACAGGACCAGAGGCGTCAGCGACTGGGTCTGGTCGGTAGGGAGGCGCGGCAAGCGATCCGCGATCAGGCGCAAAGGCGCCAGATGCTCGGCGAGCTGCGCGCAGAGCGCCTCGCCGCAGGCCTTGGCCGCGGCATATTCGGCGAAATTTGGGTCTGGCTGCTCAAGGAAGATTGTGGAGGGATACCAGATCAGGGCATTCGGGCGGGCGCGCGGCACCAGCCAAGCTGCGCAACGCGCAAGACCTGTGACATAAGTATCCAGCAGCTTGGCAAAAACCTGCGGCAGGAACTGCCCCGGCCGCCCGGTTGGAATGCGCGGCGTGGCGAAGTAATACATATGCGTGTAAAGCGCATCCGGAGCGGGCATGTCAGTTGGTGGTGCCGCAACGTCGAACTTCGCAGCCCGCACTGAGAAGCCGAGCGCCGCCGCCTCCGCTACGATCGCCCGCGATTCAGCCTCACCCCGGCACCATGTTATGGTGACGCGCGCGCCGCCGGCGGCCAGCAGCTTGGCCGCTAGCTCGCCCAGTCCACGCGAACCGCCGATGACGATCGCCTGTTGGCCGGCGAAAACGCTGCGCGGAACAGCGATGCATAGTTCGGCTAGTCGCGGCTGGACATAGGGTTTCGGCCGCAGCAGTGTCATGACCGAGCCGTGGAGACCTCCGGCTGATACGGCCAGGTCCACAAGCCGCACGCGCGGGTCGGCTCGGGTTACCTCCCAGCGCAAGGTAGTGGCTGCGATTGAATTAGGATCGCAAGTCAAATCCAGCGCGGAGTAGATGGAGTGCAAGCCAGGACAGACCATACCGACGAGCCGAGTGCTGGCGATCAGTACGGCTACATGTGCCGGGGGAAAGCCGGCGGCCAGATGCGGGAACATAACCTGCCAACTTGCCGGCAGACTGAGTTCGATCGCTCCGGAGCGGCCCTCTAACGCCGGCATGTCGTACTCCTGGCAGGCTTGCGCAGCCATACCGGTTGCGCCGGTCCAGGGAACCGCCACGGTCTCGGCGGACGTGAGGGTGATGCGGGCCAGTGTACCGGCATTACCGCTGAGGCGGCCGACCAGCCGTGCTTCATCCTCGCGCCAATCTATTCGCACCGCTTCATCCATCAACACGCCGCGGTCGAAATGTACACGCAGGCGCGAGAAACCCCGCAAGCCGCGTTCGGCCGCCAATTCGTCAAGTGCCCATAACAGGAGATGGATGCCATGCACCGCCACGCCACCTAGCAAGGATCGCCGCGCCACCAGCGGGTCAACGTGCAGCGGATTGCCGTCGCCGGAGAGGGCGGCGAAGCGTTCCTGGTCAACCATAGTGAAGCGGCGGGGTGTCATGTCAGAACCGGAAATAGATGAAGCTCCGGCTCGGCTCGCCAGACCCGCCGTTGGCGATGCGCTTAGCATCGAGTGAGATCTTCAGCGCCAGGGCGCCGGCAAAGACCACGGCCACGGCGATTGTTCCGAGCGCTGTGCCGCGTAGAGCGCACAAGACGCGTGCCACCGGGCGACGGCGCACATAATAGTCCACGGCCTGCACTAAAATCGTCGCCGCCAGGGCCACCAGAGACCAACGCAATGCGGGATCGCTCCAACCCTCGCGGCCCAACCCGCGCAGGAATTGGCCGATCACCGGGAGACTGTCGCCACGGAATAGAATGAGCGAGAACAACCAACTGGCTTGCAGAGCTAGCAGGCTCGAGATCCAACCGAGCCGGCTGCGGGGCGAACGTCCCTTGGTCACCACCGCCCAGCCGGCGATTACGAAGCCCTGTGCCACGCCGAACAGGACGAAGTGCCAGGCGCTGCCGTGCCACAAGCCAAACAGCGCCATTACCACAAGGATCACGGCGAACAACGCACGGTTCTGCCACTTGCGTCCGCGCACCCGGCGAGAGACCGCCACTGCCAATGTGTCGTAGAGGAAGGTACGAATCCAGTTGGACAATGAGACGTGCCAGCGCCGATAGAAATCGCCCGGGTTGCTCGCAAAGAACGGGGCACGAAAGTTTAACGGCAGGCGGTAGCCCAGCATGCGCGCGATCCCCCGCCCCATGTCGGTGTAGCCCGAAAAATCCAGATAAAGTTGGGCAGAGAAGCCGAGCAACGCCAGCAGCAGCGCCGACCATTTAGCCTGTCCAGGTGCGGCCCAGGTCGGGTCGACGATATGGCCGGTCGCGTCGGCGGCCAGCTTCTTTAGGAAGCCGACGGTGAACAAATGGAGCCCCACACTGAGATTGCGCCAATGGAAGCGCTTGGCACTTGCGAATTGCGGCGAGAGTTGGCGCCAGCGCACGATCGGGCCGGCCACCAGGTGCGGCAGGAACATGATAAACAGCGCCCAACGCATCGCAGGTACACGCCTGCGTCGGCGCTGGATGTCGACGATAGCGCTGATTGCCTCGAAGGTATAAAAGCTGATGCCGAGCGGGAGCAGCAGTGCTAGCGTGGCCGGAATGGGCACCAACAGACCGAAAGTCTGGGCAATAAATCCGCGATATTTAAGATAGGCCAACTGCAGCACCAGACAGGCGATCACCAGGCCAGCGCCGCGCCAGCCGAGCCGATGGCGAGCATCCAGCCTGAACCAAAGATATCCCACTGCTAATACGATGACGGCGGGCAGCAGATTCCACAGATTGGTCCACGCTAAGAATACAGCGCTGACCGTCAACAGAAGCAGGTTCTGCGCGAAGACGCCGCGCAAATTATAGAACCAAACAATGAGCGGCGGGAGCAGCAGCAAGAAATCGTAGTTGGAGTATATCAATCCGTGCTCAACCTTCGAAGCGTTAGTGCGACACAGCCGCGCCTTTGGCGGAGCTTTGTTCGGCGGCCCGCGCCAGCCACTGGTTGCGATCCAGCACCTCGATCGGCTTGTCCAGATACGGGTGCAGGCCACTTTTTTCGGCATTATCGTGCGGCACCAGCCTGTTGGCCAGATCATGCTCAAGCTGTGGAACCATCGCCTGGAAGATCAGCCAAGCGCGCAACCGCTGGCTGATGGCGATGTCGTGGTAGGGATCGTTGTAGAGCTCCGGCCGGCGCGGCAAGCGCCCGTCTATATCCACCACGGCCACGCCGTTCGCGGCTGCCCATGCGCTGATCGCGCCGTTATGAACAGCCAGCATCCGCCGCAGATCCGCATAGGAGAAGGGCCAAAACCTCGGGCCGTTCAACATCTGATACAGAGCACGGCTGCTGCCATTGCGCAGCACCATACCATCCCACACGCAAAGCCGTTCGGTGGAGACTAGCGGCGTAGCGTTCAAACCGGAGGCTATCACCTTGAAGTGGGAAAGCTGAACGAGCAAGCTCCAGAAATACCGATCTTTGACCACCTCTGCTATAACCACTTTGTCCCCGCTGACCGGCAAATGCAATCTTACAAGCGGTTTAGTTGGTTCGTACAGAGAGCTATCTGGGGCTTCATGGGCTATCTCATCGCGGATTCGGCGGGCCAGGGCAGAAACTGGCGCCAGTGGATCGAGCACGCGACGCACTGCATCCAACCCTGGATGGCGATCCAGAGGCGGTTTTCCCGCTTCCACGCCCGGCGGCAGCGTAGCAAAGGCAACCATCTGCGGCAAACTGGCCGAAAAGCCCGGCGCGAAATACTCATAAACATAATCCAGACCCATGGGGCCCAGCTCATATTTCAGCGCCACCATCTCGTCCTCGAAGCCTAGTCCCTGGCGGGCTGCGTTCATTACCTCGAAGCGTATGCCGAGGCTATGCGCGTGAGCCCAAGAATCCAGGAAACCTTGTAGATAAAACCCGTAGCGGTTGTGGGATGTAGAATCGCCGACGATGCCGACGCGGATGGTGCGCGGCGGTTTTTGGACGGTCACCTCCGGGCTGAGCCACCCCCAGTGATTCGTGATCCAGGGGGTCGGCTGATAGTCATTGTCGGGATAAAGACGATAGTGCGGATAGATCGATCCATCGAAGCTCGGGAAGGCGAACAGCGTGGCGATCTTCAGCCCGCGCAGCAACGTGACTAAGCTCGCATCCGGATGCGATAGTAAGGCGTCGTTCCAGAGATAGTTCTGCTGCTGCTGCCCATCGGGATTGGCGACAGTGCGCGCCCGCAGCATCGGACTCGCGGACTTTTCGATGCTGGCCGGCGGCAAGAAGAACCAGGCGGGATCCACTCCCTTCTGATACGTCACGCTGGCCAGCAGCGCGCGTTCGCTGTCGAGCGCCGGGTTCGGATCAGGCGGCGCCGCCGGCCGCCCCGTAAGGGTCGCGATGTCGAGCCGCCAACCGCCTTCGAAGCGACAGAGCAACTCCCCGCCGATGGCAAACCATAGCAACGTCGCGACTCCGAGTAGCAGAAGGCGTGTCAGGCGCTGTCCACTCATGCGGGCACGAGGTTCCTGGTGATCGTGATCGGGACGTCCCGGGCAGTGAATTGGGCGAGATCCAGTACCCAGCGATCTTCTCCCTCTGTAGCGGCGACGCGGACGAAACCGAGCTTGGCGTAGTGTTCACGCACCATGCTGTTTCGCTCGGTAGGGCGATAAACGCCAATCAGGCGTCGGATACCCCGTGCGTGCGCCTCCGCGGCGATCTGGTTGAGCACCGCATACTCCACCTCGCGGCCCAGCACGCGGCAGCTCATGACCCAGGTGTCCAGTACCCAGTCGGCCGCCTCCCTGACGGCTATGACGGCTGAGATCATGCCGTTGTCGCCGAACTGGTCAACCAGCCGCACTTGCAACGTAAGCGTCTCGGGGTCAGCCGCGAACGCGGAAATCTCGGCCTCCGTGTAGCGTCGCGTGGTCAAATTGAACTGGTTGGATTTGTTGATCAACTGCGCGAAGCGCGGCCAGCCGGCTTCGCCGCCGGTTGTGAAGATCACCTGCATGCGCAGCGAACGCAGGAATGCAGAGAGATCGCACGACTGGGCCCTCAGAGTGTCGCGACGAGTATTGCCGGCATACTGCTCGACCCGAGTACGATCCTCGTTGGAGAAGGTCACCGCCTCGAACAGCCCCGCGTTCATAAGCACGGACGCGTAAGTGGCCGGGTCGGAAGGCAGTTCCAGCACCATCACTTGGGGTACAAACTGGCGCACTTGGGCGCGCTCGAACGGATTGTCGTCAAGGAAGACGAAGCTCGCGAGCCCGAGCGAGAGGCGCTCAGCCAGGATCTTCAGATTAGTGGCCTTATCGGTCCAATTGATCTGGAAAGCACTAAAATCACTTTCGCGCAGAAGCATATCCGGATGCTCGCGGATTGCCTTCCGTGCTACCGACTCATCATTCTTGGAGCACACAGCCAGCAGTACTCCGCGCTCTTTGAGCGCCAGCGCCGCGCGTTGTACGCAGAGGAAAGCCTCGCCACGTGGATCACCTTGGCCAAGCCGGATTCCGTCGACGCCATCCTCACCGACGACGCCACCCCACAATGTATTGTCGAGATCAACCACCAGAACCTTGCGGCTACGGCCACGCATGGCGCCAATCAGCCGCAGCACGTGCTCTGCGTATAATGGCACGCATTCGTCGGCGAATGGCAGACGGGCTGTCATATATTGGGTGTGGTCATACCAAAGCCCTAGGCCTACCTGCGCCGCCAGTGCCTCGACATCTACCAGGCTTACCCCAGTCTCCAGGATTTCCGCGACCAGCCGGTCATTGAAACGCGCCACCAGCCAGGCAGGCGTGCCGGGTTGGCGGCGGTCGAAGGAACCGAACAGGCGTTCGGGCGGCGCGACGATGCTCTGCACGAGAATCGCGGCGCGGCTGGACGCTTGAAACGCCCGCACCAAGCCACGCAACTTGCCGAGCGCAGCGTCGACGGTAGCATCGGCGTCGGCATCGCGCAGAGCGTAGTCGGCAAAATACGCTCGATAGTCGAGAGCCAACAGGATTGCATCCGGATCGGTTTCCAACACGCTGAACTCCGGAGACAAGGCCGCCTGCAAGGTTACGCCGAACGGAGCGGCCTCTACCTTAAGTGCAAACCCGTGGCGCAATCCAGTGCCCTCGAGCGCGGGGACGATGAAATCGGTGGTGGCGTTACTCACCAAGCGCAAAGTGAAATTTGAAAGCGGGGCCTCGGCTCCCGCCGCACGCGCTAGATTCAGTGACCGCGCCAGACGCAGTAACTGATTATTATTCAGCTCATGCGCCGCCAGTTCGCGCAACGCTTCCCCGCGCGCGCCCTGCAGGGAGTCGATCGCCTCCGAGCGCCGCCGAAGATCCTCCGGCCCCGGCAGCAGCCAAGGCATCCTCCGAACAGCCATTAGTGACTCGCGAGGCGCCGTTTCACGCCGGCGGCCAAATCCCCGACATTGCGATATTCCTGGAACTCGCCGACGTCGAACTTGACTCGGAACTCTTCCTCGATGGTGATCATCAAACGAATATTAGCCAAACTGTCCCAGCCTTCCACATCGCGCGCGGTCATTTCTGGCGCCAGAGCAATTCGGTCGTTGTCGAGTACATCGCGGAATACTGGGGTAAGCTTGGCCAGAATTTCTTGGGTGTCCATGGGGCTACCTATTACAGATCGAAGCGGCAACCATCAGGCATTCACTCTAAGTTGTCCATGAAGTAGCTATGCTGGATGCGTAATTTGGGCTTAGGCGGCTGCACCGGTGTACGTGACTTCAGAAAATTCAACCGCTTCCGTCACGGCCCGAAAATTATCCAAGACATAAGTATAGGGGCTCTTTAGATATTGAGTCAATTTCACTCCCCCGGCCGCCGCTCCAAATTGTTTCTCGTTTCTGGCTTCTCGTTCCAAGCCGTTCGAGTCCTAATGTTGCGAACGAGAAACGAGAAACGAGAAACTAGAAGGGAGAGACTAATGATCCATCTAAAATCGGCACTGCTTGAATTGATCACTGAGACTTCCACAAATCTGCCTCCCGATGTGCGAGCGGCTATGGGGTTGGCGTTGGAAGACGAGACACCTGGAACCCAAGCGGCGCAGGCGCTGGGAATCATCGCAACCAATATCGATATGGCGCAGCACGACCAGGGTCCCATTTGCCAGGACACGGGAATGCCGACGTTTTTGGTGCACACGCCGGTGGGTGTGAATCAAATCCAGGTGAAGCGAGCCATTCAGGAAGCGGTGGCGGAGGCCACGCGCCGCGGCAAGTTGCGGCCGAATTCCGTGGACTCGCTGACGGGCAAAAATAGCGGCGACAATTTAGGCGAAGAAACGCCGGTGATCCACTTTGAGCAGTGGGAAGAAGATGAAATCGAGGTGAAGCTGATCCTGAAGGGCGGCGGCTGTGAGAATAAGAATATCCAGTATTCCCTGCCCTGCGAATTAGAGCATCTGGGCCGCGCGGACCGCAATCTGGAAGGGGTCCGCAAATGCATTCTGCATGCCGTCTGGCAAGCGCAGGGACAAGGCTGTGCGCCCGGCGCTGTCGGCGTGTGCATCGGCAGCGATAGAGCCCATGGCTACGCACTCGCAAAGAATCAGCTTTTTCGAACGCTGGATGACGTGAATCCCGTGCCCGAGTTGGCCAAGCTGGAAACTGATTTGATGGATGCAGCGAATCGTATAGGCGTGGGCGCCATGGGCTTTGGAGGCAAGGTATCGCTCATCGGTTGCAAGATCGCGGCGGCCAACCGTCTGCCCGCGAGCTATTTTGTTTCGGTGGCGTATGATTGCTGGGCGTTTCGAAGACTCGGAATTCGGCTGGATGCTTCCTCAGGCGCGATAAACCGCTGGCTGTATCGCGATCCCAACAAGGCCGTGGTGCGCATGGCCGGCTCCGAAGGCTTTCCTCTCACTGGCCGCGAGGTGGTGTTGACCGCACCCTTAACAGAGGAGGCCGTGCGGCGTTTGCGAGTGGGTGACGTGGTGCTGATCTCGGGTGAAGTCCTCACCGGCCGCGACGCTGTGCATGCGCATTTAATGAAGAACGCGCCGCCGGTGGATCTACAGGGCGCTGTCCTTTATCATTGCGGCCCAGTGATGTTGAAACAAGGCGAGGAGTGGCTGGTGAAAGCGGCGGGTCCAACCACCAGCAGCCGCGAGGAGCCGTATCAGGCTACAGTGATCGAGAAATACGGCGTACGCGCAGTGATCGGCAAGGGCGGCATGGGTGCAAAGACACTAGCGGCGCTTCAAAAATCAGGGGCGGTATATTTGAACGCTATCGGAGGCGCCGCACAATTCTACGCGCGCACGGTAGAGAAGGTGCTGGGCGTCCATCTGATGGAGTTCGGGATTCCCGAAGCGATGTGGCATTTGCGCGTCCGGGATTTCGCGGCCATTGTAACCATGGATGCGCACGGCAATAGTCTGCATGCGGGCATTGAGTTGGAGACGGGTGCCAAGCTCGCCGAACTGCAGCAAGTTTAGCGGTCTGTTAAAATGAAGTTCTCGCAAGCGGCCAGGTAGCTCAGTCGGTAGAGCGCAGCCCTGAAAAGGCTGGCGTCGGCGGTTCGATTCCGTCCCTGGCCACCACATTCTAAAAGACTTAGCGGCAGCCAAAAACATAAAGTTTCAGTCACGCGAACAATGCGCGAACATGGTCAGCCTACGTTCGCCTTGTCGCAAGTCCCTTCCATTTGCTTCCAGATCTC
>DASYNU010000310.1:0-15760 GCA_036008345.1 Bryobacteraceae bacterium | reverse complement strand
AACCTGGGGAGGGGCGGGGGCTTACTGCGAACCGCAAAGCCACTCGCCCAGGACGCCGGCAGGGCATGGCCCTGCCCCACAACCAAACTGAACCCCCTACCGATTACTTAGCCGGAGCGTAGTAACCCAGCCGCCAGCGCGCCGTTAAACCGGTCATCCCGTCAGGTTGCGCCAGTTTCACTTCCAGTTTTCGATACGTGCCGTCCTTCGCCTGGTTCAGCGGCGAGAATGCCAGCATATACTGATTGCGCAATTCCACTGCGATCCTGGCCGCCACTTCGGGTAGTTGGTCCAGCCGGGAAGCAGCGAACGCGCGGCCGCCGGTCTGTTCTGAAATGTTCGAGAGCAGGCGCGGCCCGCGCTGTTCTTCCAGGCTCATGCCCAGTGGCCCCAAAGCTTCGAATACGCCCATGGCATAGATCTGCACGCCCGATTCCAGCGCCTTCTGCAGAACTTCCTTGGCGCTGAAGGCGCTGTTGTTGTCTCCCCCGTCGGATATCACAATCAGCGTCTTCCGTGGATTGAGCGCCTTTTCCATTTCATGCAATCCCGCGAAAACGCCGTCGAACAGCGCGGTCAGTCCTCCGGTTGGCACGGTCATCAGGTGGTTCGCCATTTTGTCCGTGTCGCGTGTGATGGGCGCGATCACCTGGGCGTGCTCGCTGAACGTAACCAGAAACGCCTCGTCCTGGATGTTCATGGTTTTTAGGAACTGAACCACGGCCTGGCGGCACAGATCGATCTTGCTGCCGATGCTTCCGCTGGTATCCACCACGAACCCAACCGAGAGCGGAGCGTCTTCTCCCGAAAACTGCTTGATCTGCTGCTCTACGCCGTCTTCGAGAACGTGGAAATTCTTCTGTTCCAGACCCAGCACGTAGCGATGCCTCGCATCGGTGACGGTCACTGGAACCAGCACTAGGGTAGTGTCTACACGCAGATCCCCGTGGGTCTGAGCTAAAACGGCGAAGGATGGAATGACCGCCAGGAGAAAAGCGAGGTTAGGACGAGACCGCAAGAAAACTCCAGCCCGACGCCGATTCTACCACGTGCCGTAGGGCAGGATGCCATCCTGCGGCGGGTTGTCAACCCGCCTCGAATCACTCGGCTACCAAATAAACAAATTTGTTCTCAACGATATTCCCCAGGCCAGCCAATTCATTGAAAATTAACAAAGAAGCCTTTGGAAACCAACGTGCCATAACCGAAGCAGGAGATATTCAATGAAACTGAAATTGACCCCCGCCCGACCCGCACCAACCACTGCCAATCCCCGCAAGTCGAACGAGCAGACCCCGGCCGGCTCCCCCTTCAGCGTCATCTGGAGTGTGGTACAGGGCTTGGTTCGCTAAACCTGGTTTGCCAAACCTGGTTTTTGTAAATCTGGCTCGTGAGGCGATCAGCCTTTGCCCGCTGCTGTGGCTCTGGTACGGTACACCTCCACCGGACGCATTCGCACCACCACCTCGGTCTTACGGCTGGCTCTCGCCTCAACATCGCGCGCTAGACAACGCGTGACTCCGCGCTCCACGGTACTGACAAAAGCGCTCAGTACCAGCGGACTTGCGTCAGTTCCAAGATCGCGGAAAAATCCAACGGATTGGGCCTCGGGTAGCGGAACCCGCAATTCCCACATTTGCCCGCCATCATAATTGGAGAAGTTCTCGAAAGTTTGCCCAGCCACGCAAAACCGAACCCCTTGAAACTTGAACTCGCGGCTCCCAGCTAGAACTTTCGACCAGCATTCCTGTACGTTGCTAGCCTGCTCCAGCGCCTTCTCAAAGTCCATCAGCCGGGTTTCTGAATCGATAAAGAGCCGGAACTTGCCGCGCAGGAACATTCGGCCGGCGGTTACGAACTCAGCATATTCCAGGTGCCGTATGCCGATGCACGCCGCTCCACAGAATACTACTACCACCAGTCCACTGAATTGGTTGTGAAGCGCGCTCGCCAGCAGCGAGAGAATCGCCACCAGAGTGCAGAATCCATAGATGGTCAGCACTGCGGCGCGAGGGCTCAGTCCCCGGTCCAGCAGCTTGTGGTGAATGTGGCCGCGGTCAGCTTGGAAGATCGGCCGGTTGCGCAAGTACCGCCGGGAAATTGACAGCAGGACATCCAATAGAGGGATGGACAGCGCCAGTAAGGGAGCGGTAAGCGCTACCAATGTGACCGACTTTTCGCTCCACAGAGCGCCGTAGCACCCTAGCAAAAACCCGATCAGCAAACTGCCGCTGTCCCCGAGGTAAACCGAGGCCCGGTTGAAGTTGTAACGCAGGAACCCGAGCAGGCATCCCGCCAATGGCATGGTGGCCAGCGCCAGTGGTAAATTGCCCTGCGTCAGCGCAGCGATCAGAATGGTAACCGTCGCTACCAGGCCCACGCCTGCCGCCAGACCGTCCATACCATCAATGAGATTGAAGGCATTCGCGCAGCCCACCAGCCAAATAACCGTAACTGCAAATCCAAGCCCCGGCCATGCAGGCAGACCATGCAGCATCTGAATATCCACGTGGATGCCGGCGAAGTAAGCCAGCACAGCGGCGCCGCCGATGCCGATCAGCTTTTGCCACGCCGTCAACCCCACCAGATCGTCCACCACGCCGGTGAGGAACACAACCGAACCTACCAGCGTGAGTGCCAGGATACTGGGAAGCGCTTTGTGCAGGACGTAGGCGTAGCTGAACTGTAAAGAGAACGCAATCGCGAAAGTTGCCACGTACGCCAGTACAATCGCAATTCCGCCCACCCGCGGAACCGGCGCGGTGTGAGCTTTGCGGCCGCCGTCGGGATGATCCAGAAAGAACCGTCCGATTCCATCGCGTACGATGGGCGTCAGCACCAGTGCCAGCAGAATTGAAAGAACGCCTAATGCAAGTATGAGAAACATGGATTCCTTTCCCCGCCTTTTAGCTGATTTTCTGCAATAATTCCCGGATCCGCGCTTTATCTTCCCGGGAAGGATTACCAGATAAAGCAGCCTGCAGTTCTTTCCGGGCAGCGGTCTTGTCACCCTTCACATACAATGCCAAGCCGAGGTGATAGCGAAAAACTGGATAAGGATACTTTCTCGCCAGATTGCTGAAAGTTTGAATGGCGCTGTCGTTGAGGCCTTTTTTCAGGTAGATGAACCCGACCGTATCGGAAAAGCCCGGCTGGCCGGGAGCCTGAGCCAACGCGCGCCGGGCCAGCTGCAGCGCTTCATCCAGATCGCCGCCCGTATCCGCCAGGAAAAAGGCCGCATTGTTCAAAGTCGGCGCGTTCTCGGGATGCATCTTCACCAAGCGCTGGAACTCCACGCGGGCTTCATTGGTTCGGCCGCCGCGGGCTAAGGCGTCAGCTAGACCCAAGGCCGCCGCGAGATCATCGGGAGCCAATTCACAGGCCTGTCGATAGAAGACGATCTCATTTCCGTGATCGCCCTTGAGTTCGTAAACTTCCGCCATGCGGCGCCGCAGCGCCACCGACTTCGGATCCCTGGAAAGCAGTTTCTGAAGATGGTCAATTGCCGCTTCGTACTCGCCGGCCAGCGCCTCCGCATCGGCCAGCCGCTGCTGCAGCATGGGCGAGTCAGGTTGACTCGTGAGTCCCTCATGGATTACTTCACGTGCTTTGTCGTACTGCTTCAGGCGCAAATAGGCGTCGGCCAGTCCGTTGTAAACTCGAGCGTCGCCGCGTCCGCGATATTTTCCCAGAAGGTCGATCGCATCCGCATACTTCCTCTCGGCGATCTCGAGCAGACCCAATTGCAAACGTGGCTCCGTGTCGCGTGGAAACTGACTGATTAGCTGGGTCAATTCGATGCGCGCTGCCGTCCCATCACCATTTGCAATCAAACTTGCGGTTCTGAGCAGCTTGGCCCGGCGATCCTTGGGCCGAAGCTCCAAAATTTTGTTGGCCTGCTGCAGCGCCTCTGCCGGCCGCTGCTGGATGAGGCTGATTTCCGCCAGCTCGTAGCGCGCCGCTGCCAGATCCTTTTGCCTCTTTATCGATTCCACGAATTGGTCGCGCGCCGCGCTCAAGTTTCCTTGCAACCGATACGCCTGCCCGAGTTGGAAAAGCAGCGGAGCATCGCCCGGTTTTCGGCTCGATAAGAGCTGCAGTTCCCGCACTGCCACCTCCGCGTTCTCACGGTGGCCGCTGTCCAAAAGAATGCCTGCGTGAAGATGCAGCGCCTCATCATCCTTCGGGTTTTCTTTCACTAATTGTCCTGCCAGGCTTGCGGCCTCATCCCGGTTTCCCTGACCTAATAGCGCAGCCACAGCCCTCTTTTGATAGGCAACCTTAACTGTCGCGTTCGGATTTGCGTCCAGACCTTTCTGGTAATAACTCAGGGCCGTGGCGTAATCGCGAAGTCCCAAATAGAAATCTCCCACCTGCAGCCGGGCTGCCGGGAAGACGGCGGGATTATCTAACAAGCGGCCGAGCGTGGCTTGCATTTCAGCGGACTTTTGCAGGCGGTTGTAATGCCGCGCCAATTGCAATATGCAATCCGCTTCCCGCGGCTTATTTCGTACCTTGGCCTGCAGCACGTTTTCTGCATCCGATACCCGATGGGCTTCGAGATAGAAATCGTACATCTGGTCGTAAAGTGGACCGTAGGTAGTCTTTTGGCGCGTAATCAAGTCCATCGCCAGCTCTTGACCGCCTCGAACGTCGCCGTTCTGAAGCAGCAAATGCACCAGCTCGGTCTCGACGCCCGTGTTGGATGGATTGATCCGCAGGGCCTTCCGGAAGAAATCGATCGCCTCGGTGGGCTTGCGGTCGGTTGCGGCTAAATAGCCCCTGAGCATCAGACCTTCATAAGAATTGCCATTCTTCGAAAGGAGTTCGTCGGAGAGTTTAGAGATTTGTGTGTAAAGGGCCTGCGGATGGCTGGAATCGGCCAAATAAAAGCTGAGGCAAACGTCTGCGTACTGTTCCTTGGCAGCATCGTTATCAGGCAGCAATTGAACCGCGCGAAGCAACGCCTGATAGGCCATAACGCCCTGATCCAGTTTGATGGCCGTCAGACCTAGATGGTAGTATGCTTCGCCGTAGTTCACGTCCTTCTGAATGGCCTTGCGGTAATTCAGGGATGCATCCTCATATCTGCCCGCTGCGAAGAGCTGATTACCCTTCGCGAGATAGCTCTCTTTTCTAACGCCACATCCCGCCAGCGCCGCCACTGAGGCAATGAATATGCCGGCACACACTACTCGCTTCATGTTTTTCCCCGCGTATCGTCTTGTCCTGGTTGGTTAGTATTTCGAGAGGCGCAAGAAATTGTGCATCCCGAATTAAGGTGAAAAAGGGAGCCAGCCGATTTGCGACATGGCCGGTATCAGATCCGGCTCCCAACTGCTCGATCTAACTGAAGTTTCGCTACGCCCTCCTCATCTTCCGCGCCACCGGCAGCAAGCTCAACCCGCCCACGCACAGTAGCAATAGTGACGGCTCTGGCGACATCGTGGTTTGGGTGTTGGTGGAGAACAAGTTGCTTACGGTACTGACACCCGCACTGTCCCCGGAGTTGCCTCCATCGATATGAATATCTTTGGAAAGCTGCAGCGTGCTCTCCGGGCCAAAGGTCTCCATAGCGGAATTGATAACCTTCCCCATGCCGACGTCTTCTATCCCGAGACCAGGAACCAGCCCGTTATCCTCGGTTTCCGCAACGTTGATAAAACTGTTCCCTGCGGCAAAGTCTCCGCCCATTTTCAGAATCATGTCCGTAATGGAGCATCCATCGCAGGTAACCGTATATTGGATTAACGAGTCCTGCTCGTTGCCCGACCCCGCCGCCCATCCGGCGTCGAATATCAGCCCGCTCTCGGTCCCCGTCTGGGTTTTGACGGTCACTGCCGAGTCAAGCGGCGCATTGTGACCAGTCGGAGTGTACTGGAAACCGCTAAAATCCAAACCGCCGATATTGCATGTAAAACCGGCCCCGTCATACGTGGCTAACGTTGCTGACAGCGGGCAGGTGCCGGCTTGAATGGAGCTGCAGACACCAAAGACGAATATGGTCATGAGAAGCGTTTTCTTCATTTAATAGGCAACCTCCTTCAGGTACCAGTATTACTATTACTTTTGTAATCGGTTTCGTCAAGCCGGAATAGGTACGACAGTACTAAGATCATATGATGCGGCGTCTAAACGCGTAACCATCTGATAATAAAACAGATAGATTAGAATTAAAGATTTAAGCGGAGGTTGCGGCGAGCAATTGCGGTATGTAGTCCACTAACAAAAATACCCTACTCCATTAGTGACCTGGGAGATATACTTGGTATCACCATAAATCCCACTTACCGCCCAGGAGCACACGAGCGGCCAGTAAGGCATTGGTTGTAGCATGAGCCACAACCGCGTCCCCGATGCGGCCGCGCCTCAAAAAAACCACCGCATAGATCAATCCGGCTAGCGTGCCAGCCAGCCACCGGTCGCCGTGCAGCAAGCCGAAGCCCACCGATGAGACCAGAACCGCGATGTAAGTGAAATGGCGGGGGCTGAGGGATTCGAAATCAGCCGAAGTCAGTCGACGAATCAAGAACCCTCGGAATGCCAGTTCTTCTGCAATCGGTACTGTGACAACCGCGGCAATCGTACGGAAAACTAACCATGTGATCCGCGCTGGGCTGGGTAACGTGGCGAGGCCAGCTGCCAGTGCACTGGACGAGTGAGCGCCGGCCAGGAAATCCAATCCCAACCAGAGTCCAAACACCGCACAGCCAGCCATCACGGAAAATCCGCCGAATCGCCAGTCCAGTTCCAGGTACTTTGACCGGAAGAACCACAGCACCGCCGCGGCTGCCACGAAACGTAGCGGGTACAGCCATTCGAAACTTCCCGACGCCGCGCGCGAAATCATGGCGGTTGCCAGGATCGCGAGGAACGGCGTCAAGTACGCTGCCGTGGGATTGTGGATGGCCGTTGTATCCGCCACCTCGGTACGATATGACCCTAGCCGATTCGATGCGAACCAAGGCATATGGCGCGTGAGAATCGCAAAGCTCAGCGCCACGCAATTGAACGCAATCCAGCCCGCTTGGGAGTGAAAACCGCCCTCGGCCACTTGAGGCGCCCCGGCAACTCCAATCAGGATCAGAGCCGTGATCCGCAGCGCATTCGATAGCCAGATGACCACCATTCCAGCGGGCACCAACAGAAGCGCATGCGGAAAGCGGAATTCGCGCCGGAAGTACGCAAGCCAGGCGACACTGAAGACCAGCATCAACGCCGTGCCTTCGAAACCTGCGCACCAGGGCAGGATGATTACGCTGAATTTTGGGCTGCCAATCGTCATAGTGGCGCGATCCGCTACCACTTGGGACAGGCAGAGATGCAGCATGGCTTTGACCAGGTTGAAGGTCAGGTCGGTAGCCGGCTTCCAGGAAAGATCGATGGCCGGATTCCAGACAGCTCCATTCCAAAGAGCGGTAGAGACCACCGCCCGCCACGCTAGGATCGCGGCGCCCAGAGCATACACCCACGCATAACCGGTAGTCCGGATGAAATCCAGCGCGAGCGCCGGTGGCACCAAAGCCCAGCCAGCCAGAACAATTGCCGCCGCGCCTGTCGCATACCACAAGCCAGCGATCGCATAGCCGAACAGATCGTTACCGCTTGAGAACGATGAAAGACCCAGAAACGCCGCCAGCGCAACTAGGTGGAGCGCGAGCAACCCCCAACGGATTGGAGTCTTTCTAATGTCGTTTGAAATCCGCTGGAATGCATCTTTCGACCGAAAGTAGCCGAGAGCCAATAGCAGAGAAGAAAAAGCGATGGCAACCTGCAACAAGGCGCCGCCTCCGTAGCCCTTGTGAACCCAGCGAGTAATCGGGCTCCATTCCGCGGCGAAGAGTAAAGCGAACAGAATTAAACGATTGGGTAAACTTAGCGAGAAAACTGGAATACGAGTGAAGCTGTGGTTATTACTGGAATCTGGCAGTGAGCCTGTAACCAGAGGCTCATTGAGAGTAGAGACACCGGGTGGTTGCTCGGTGTCTCCCATAATTTGACCCTGCTCCTATCTACTTCTTCCGGCTAGCGCGAATCACCAGCAACGCACCAGACAGCAGTGCCAGGGCGCTTCCCGCCGATCCCGGATCGATTTCCGGTACCACGGATGCGTTGGCAAAACTCGCGACTGCCACGAACATCACAGCCATCCCCAAAAGCTTCATAGTTTAAGTCTCCTTGAACAAGTGTTATTGTACGTCAACCAAACCCACCCTTCAATTTGGTTAAGGTATAGTGACACGTTGCCTGACCCGGCAGCAAGCGGTCGCGTAAAATGCGGTACCAGTACGCAGCGGCGAAGTCCTTTTACTGCAATGGGGCGTAGTAACCCTGGCGATAAAACGGCTTCAACTGTGGCCGGCTAGCGGTGTCCGCGAGCACCACTTTGATCTTGCGGTACCGCCCATCCCGGGCGCCGTTCGCGGATAGATATCCCAACAGATACTGATTGCGGAGCTCGGTCCCGATGCGGTCGCAAACCTTGGGCAAATCGTCCAGCCGATCCACAGGGAAGTGCTTGCCGCCGGTTTCCTCCGCCAGCTCAGTGAGCAGGCGCGGTCCGTCCAGTTCTTCACGAGTGAGCTTGCGGGGGTCGCTCGCGTCGAAGATTCCCATGGCGTAAACCTGCACGTCGCTCTCGAGCATCGCCTGCTTGACTTCACGCTCGGTATAACGGCTGCGGTTGTCGCCGCCATCGGAAAAGATGATGATGGCTTTTCGTAAATTGTGTGCGTGCTTCATCTGCGCGAGTGCCAGGTGAATGGCGTCCAGCAGGGACGTACGGCCAATAGCCCGGACGTGGGCGATGCGATTGTAGATCTCATCGGAGTCGCGAGTAAATGGGACCGACAACTTAGGCCGGTCGTTAAACTCCACCATGAAGAACTCGTCCTCCGGATTAGCCAACTTGAAAAACACGGCCGCAGCCTCGGC
This sequence comes from Bryobacteraceae bacterium, assembly GCA_036008345.1. Classification (GTDB taxonomy): domain Bacteria; phylum Acidobacteriota; class Terriglobia; order Bryobacterales; family Bryobacteraceae; genus Palsa-89. The sequence goes on along the minus strand of DASYNU010000310.1, from coordinate 6,826 downwards.
GGACTTGTGAATCTTGGTGTGCATGCTGCCGCTCGAATCGAAGACTATGCCGATAGAGACGGGTGCGTCTTCCTTAGCGAAGTTGGTGACTGCTTGTTCGACCCCATCTTCAAAAACGCGGAAATTTTCCCGCCGCAGATCCGTGACGGACGTGCCGAGTGGGGTTGTCACGTGGACGGGAATCAGAATCAGCGGAACATCCACCCGCAGGTCCGCGCGGGGATAAGCCCCATAGTTCGCGACCGGTTCGGGCCGAATGCGTGGAACGATCGATACCAGCGGCCCATTCTGTGCGCTGGCCGTGAACTGTACCACCAAAACCACCACAGCGAGGCGCATCATTCTTACAGGCATTAGAGGCCGTCCCAGCGTACAGGGTTGCCCAGTATATCACGCTGGCTGGCGTTTTCAACTCACCTGGAATGATGGAAAGTACTGGGCCGTTTGTTACCGAACCGCGACCGTGAGCACCGGTTGCTTACGCTCGCGGTTCAGAAAGAATGAGCGTTATTTGCGGCCGGGAACATGGGTAACCGAACCGCGACCGTGAGGGAGACGGTGCCTTTTCCGATTTTTTTCACGAACTCTCACACTTAGAGAGTCGGTGCCTTTTCAGCGGCCGGGTCATTTCGGCCCTTCTCCTGGTACCCTTCGCACTCCAAAACCGGTAGTCGTGGATACTTCGGAAACCTCTCATCGGCAGCCGATAGTTTGCATAAGTAAAACACGGATCCCCGATCGGAAGTGATTATCCGGACATGCCGGCAAGTCTCGCAGAGTCCGGCAGCTGTCTCACGCACGATCAAGTAATAGCACTTGACTTCTTCCCTTGTCCGGACTATATATAGATTGGACAGGGGAATGCCCACCTTTAACTCACCGGAACTTCTGCCAGGTACGCTTTACCTCCTGGTGCTTCGCACACTCGCCCGCGGACCGCTGCACGGCTATGCCATCGCCCGGCGCATCAAGGAGCATTCGGCAGAGGCTTTGCAGATCGAAGACGGTTCGCTCTATCCAGCGCTCAACCGGATGCTGGTGAAGGGCTGGCTGGCCGCCGAATGGGGCATCTCGGAAAACAACCGCAAGGCCCGTTTCTACCGTCTGACACCGCTCGGCCGGAAGCAGCTTGAAGCGGAAGCGAAAGAGTTTGACAAGCTCATCCAGGCCATTCAACTGGTGATGAAAACGGTCTGATAGGGAGAATCATGAACCGGCTAAAAGAATTCGCGCGACGGCTACTCTATCTCGGGCGTAGAAAGAATCTGGATAGCGTGCTGGACCAAGAAGTTCAATTCCATATCGAAACCCGCGCCGATGAACTGCAGCAGGCCGGCCTTGCGCGCGGCCAAGCCATGGCCCAGGCACGGCGCGAATTCGGCCGGCAGTCTGCAATGCGCGAAGACTCGCGTGTCGCGTGGCAGATCAAATGGTTGGAAGATCTGAGTTCCGATTTACGCTATGCATTTCGCGCGCTCCGCCGATCGCCCGGCTTCGCGCTAGCGGCCATCTTCTCGCTAGCCCTCGGTATCGGCGCTAACACCACCATTTTCAGCCTGACCATGGAATTTCTGTTTAGCGTGCCGTCCGCGCGGCAACCAGAGAGGCTCGCTTCCATCCAGTTAGCCGGCAACAGCCACTCGCAAATGCCGATCTATCGATTCGTACGCGACACCCACTCTTTCGATGGATTGGCCGGCAGTTTCGAAGAGCATCAAGTGAACTGGCGGCACGGTGAGGATACCTCGCAACTGGGAGTGTACTGGGTCACTGACAACTATTTCGACGTGGTGGGCGTACCCGTGGCCATGGGCCGGCCCATACATGCCGGGGATCGCAACGTGGCCGTGCTCAATTACAATTTCTGGCAAAGCCAATTGGCGGGAGATCCGGATGTCGTGGGCCGAACCATGATTCTGGATGGACAGCCGCATACCGTGATCGGCGTCCTACCGCGCGACCATCGCACACTGCTGGGATTCGGATTCGCGCCTGCTCTATACTTGCCGGTGCACGATGACAAAGCTTATGTCGCCTTTGTCGCGCGGCTTCCGGAAGGCATGAATCGGCCGGCCGCATTTGCGCGCTTGAAAGTAATTGGCCAGGAGTTGGACCGGAACTTCCCCAATCGCGATTTCCATTGGACGGAAGATATCCGGGTGGACGCAGTCGCGGGCCTAGACCGATTGAAGTCACTCAACATGATTCCGTTCACAGCTTTCTTTGGAGTATTGATGGTAGTGGTGGGCCTGGTTCTGATGATTGCCTGCGGCAACGTAGCCAGCCTGCTTCTGGCGCGAGCTTCCAGCCGCCGTCAGGAACTCGGCATCCGCCTCGCAATCGGGGCCGGGCGTGGCCGTCTAGTCCGGCAATTGTTGGCCGAGAGCCTGTTGCTGGCGGTTCTCGGAACAGCGAGCGGACTCCTGCTGGATTTCTGGCTTACTAGCCTCATCAGTAGAGTCCAACTTCCGCTGCCGATGCCGTTTCAACTGCATATTGCACCGGACTGGCGGCTGCTCGCCTACTCCGCTGCCGTAGCTATGGCCAGCGCGCTATTTTGCGGATTGTTCCCGGCTCTCAAAGCCACGCGGTCGGACCTAAATGCAGCGTTGAAACGTCAGGAGCTCCAAAGCAGCCGGCGGCTCTGGAACATGCGCAACGCCCTGGTAGCCGGACAACTCGCCATCTCCACTCTGTTGCTCACGGCCGGGCTCCTCTTTCTTGAAAATCTCTCTCGTTCCACTTCCATGAATCCTGGGTTTGACGTGGACCACACGGTGTGGGCGCGCATGCGTCTGGTTCCCGCAAAATACCCAACCAACGAAAAAACTCAGGCTCTCGTGAATACGGCGTTGGACGCATTGCGGGCGCTTCCCGGCGTAGAAGCCGCCAGCATTGCACACGTGGTTCCGTTGAACGACCAGCAGACTAACGGCACCGACGTGCGCATTGACGGCGGCCAAGCGGTTCACGTGCAATTCAAAAGTAACAACGTCGGGCCGGATTATTTTCGTGCGATGGCAATACCGATTCTGGATGGCCGCGGATTCAACGCCGGCGATCGCACCGGATCGCCGGCCGTCGCGATCCTGAACGAGAATTTCGCCCGCTTGCTGTTCAACAAGGACAGCCCGGTGGGCCACACGCTAAAGTTTCCATGGACTGAAACCGTGAGCATCGTGGGGGTTGCAAAGAACAGCAAATACTTCACGCTCGGCGAGGAGAATGCCCTTGCCATGTACTGGCCTTTCGCGCAAGGGCCCGGAACCGAGAGCCTCAACTTCATGCTTCGCGCGCCCGAATTTTCGCCGGACCTGGTGAAAGCGATCAACCGGACTCTCGGCGGCCTGGACCCATCGGCCGCCATTGAAATCAAGCCCATGCGTGACGCGCTGGTGCTAGCGCTTCTGCCGAGCCGCGCCGGAGCAGCAATTCTCGGAAGCATGGGCGGGCTGGGCCTGCTGCTGGCGTCCATCGGTCTTTACGGCGTACTGGCATTTACCATCAGCCGCCGGATTCGCGAGATCGGATTGCGCATGGCGCTGGGCGCATCGCCGCGCACCGTACTGTGGATGGTCTTCCGCGATAGCTTCCTGCTGGTGACGGTTGGAATCAGCCTCGGCCTCGGAATTGCCATGGCCGCGACGCAACCACTCGCGATGTTTCTGGTTCCGGGGCTCAGCCCCACCGATCCGCTGACGTTCCTCGTGGTGATTGCACTGCTCGGAGCAGTGGCCGTGGCAGCAACCATCGGACCCGCGCTACGCGCCCTGCACGTCGACCCTATGATCGCGCTGCGCTACGAATAAAAGCACCGACTCCCTCACGGTCGCGGTTCGGCTCCGTTACCGAACCGCAAGCGTAAGCGACCGTGAAGAAATCGGCAGGAGCTCGGGGTTGGCAGCCGAAAGCGTCTGCCCCACATTGACGCACAAGGATTTGCGACCGGGTGGCGCAGGCGCTTTCGCCTGCGAAACGATTCTTTCACGGACCCGTAAGCGGCCGGTCCGGGTACAATAGTGCAGTTCAATCTGCATGTTCACATCGACCCTGGTTCGTTGCGCGGCTGGTGTGCTTGCAGTTTTTGCGCTTTTTGAACTGGGCCTCGGCCCGTTCGTGGCGGGCTGGAATCAACCGGAAGGCCAGGTACGCACCATTCGCAGCTACGAAGAGGGATTCTCCGTCGCGCATTTCGAACCTGATGGCCTGGGTACTTACGGGAACCGGCTCACGGGCAATCCGCCGCTGCCCGGTGCACCCGAGGGCTTGATCGTCGGCGATTCGCACGTCATCGCCCAAGCGGTACGTGACCAAGAAACCATGGGCGCGGTAATCGAGCGGCTCTCGCGTGCCGCCGGCCGGCCTCTGAATGTGCGCCAATACGGATGGTCTTCGGCTAAAGCCCCCACCTTTCTCGGCTCCGCCGAACTGTTGCTTCAAGCGCGCAATCCAACCTGGGTTGCGGTGGTTATCAATTCCTTCTTTAGTGTCCATGCGCTGAGCGTCTCACGGAACTGGCGCATGGAACTTGGCCCCGGCGATTCGTACCGTTTAATCGATCTGCGGCCATCACCAACTATCAGTCGTTTTCAACGGATGCGCCAGCAGATTGGCCGCTCCGCTCTCGCGCTCGCAATCTGGCGCAGGATCGGTATGCTGTGGAATGTCGCCGCGTCCGAGGATAGCCTGGCCGAGGGCGCGCAATTGGAGGAACGGGACTCACACCTGGCTGAAGCCACTGCACGAGTTCCTCGCGTCACGATCCTGGGCCTGAAGAAAGCCTATGGCTCCCGGCTGATCATTGTTTACACGCCCAGCTTTTTCGGCGCCGATTATGAAACTGCCGAGCCGGTGGAACAGGAAGTGCTCAGCTTATGCGCCGAGTTCGGCGTGGCTTGTATTTCGACGCGCGAGGCCATGCAGCGCGAGCGTTACGACCACTTGCTGCTGAGCCGTGGATTCCACAACACGGCACCCGGAGCCGGCCACTTCAATGCGACGGGGCACCGCATCATCGGTGAAGAAATCTGGCGTTATCTGGCAGCGAAATTTCCATCGCCACCCTGAACCTTATGGCGTTTATCTCACCGGCTTTCGTCCTCTTCTTTCTTGCGGTGTTGCTGTGCCTGCGCCTGGCGCCTTCGCGCCATCTCCGGTACTGGATCGTGCTGGCGTCTAGCGCGTACTTCTACTTCACCTGGAAACACGTTTATATTTTCGTTTTGGCAACGCCGATCGTGGTTGACTACTTCTGCGGCATTCGCATTGAGGGAAGTTCGAATCCGCGCGTTCGCAAGAGCTGGCTGGCCGTCGGCGTAGTTTCGAATCTTCTGCTGCTCGGCTATTTCAAGTACGCGAACTTCTTTTTCGGAAGTGTCGCGGTGCTGGCGCCGATCGGAATTTCGTTCTTCACCTTCAAGGCGATCAGCTACATCATCGATATCTATCGCGGCGATTTGGCAGCCTGCCGAAATCCAGTTCTGTTCGCAACGTACGTGAGTTACTTTCCCGATTTGCTGGCCGGTCCGATTGTCCGCGCGTCTGCGTTTTTGCCGCAGATGGTTCGTTCGCTGCAGCCCACCTGGCCGCGCGCCGTGGTTGGTTCTCAGATGATTCTGCTGGGACTTACCAAGAAACTGGTTATCGCCGACCAAATGGCTCCCTTCGTCAACGCAATTTTCGCCGATGCCGCCGCGTACTCTCCGCTCACGGTCTGGAGCGCGGTGATCGCGTATTCGCTCGAGATCTATTGCGATTTCTCCGGCTATTCCGACATGGCGATCGGCATGTCGAAGATTATCGGCATCGACTTGCCGGAGAATTTCAACATGCCCTATCTCGCCATGTCGCCGATCGAGTTCTGGCGCAGATGGCACATGACGCTGACGAAATGGCTGCGCGATTATCTTTATTTTTCGCTGCCGGGCTTGCGCAAGAGCCGCTGGAGCCGATACCGGAATGCCGGAATCACCGCGTTGCTGGGCGGCTTGTGGCATGGTGCAAGCTGGACGTTCGTGTGTTGGGGCGCAGTACACGGCTTGGGGATTGCGGCGAATCATTTGTGGATCGCGCGGCGCGGGCGCGCGACGGACCAACGTCTGTGGATTCGCACGAGCTGCTGGGTGGCGACATATATTTTCATTTGCGTTACATGGGTTTTGTTCCGTGCGCAAAGTTTTGCGGTAGCCGGCATAGTGCTTCGCAAGATGTCTGGCCTGGCTCCAGGTGGGATTGCGTGGTTCTATTCGCCACTGGTGATGGTTCTGCCGCTGGTGATTGGCGGACATGCTATCGGAGTAATGGCTGCGCGGCGGATTTGTTCTCATCGGATCACTGGTAATTATGTATTATTGCCGCTACCTGGTTTCGCCGGCGTATTTCTCGGGATGTGTTGGCTGCTGGTAATGCTGCTGTTTGGAGCAACCGGCGGGAATCCGTTTATTTATTTTCAGTTTTAAAAAGGCACCGACTCCCTTACGGTCGCGGTTCGGTACGGCGAAAGGCACCGACTCCCTTACGGTCGCGGTTCGGTACGGCGAAAGGTACCGACTCCCTTACCGGTCGCGGTCCGGTACGGCGAAAGGCACCGACTCCCTCACGGTCGCGGTTCGGTACGGCGAAAGGCACCGACTTCCTTACCGGTCGCGGTCCGGTACGGCGAAAAGGCACCGACTTCCTTACGGTCGCGGTTCGGTACGGCGAAAGGCACCGACTCCCTTATGGTCGCGGTTCAGTTTTGACGGAGGGCTTCGGCGGGGTCGGTTGCGGCGGCGCGGAGGGCGGGGAACCAGACGGCTCCGAGAGCTGCGGCGCTTAGGAGAAGCGG